>NZ_SMKY01000015.1 GCF_004349235.1 Actinomadura darangshiensis
ACCCACCCCTAGGAGGACCTCATGGCACGCAACAAGACGATCCCCCGTGGTAGAGCCACGATCCTGGTCGCGGCGGCGCTGCCCGCGCTGGCGGCGACCGCGTGCGCGTCCGGCTCCGGATCCGTCAAGTCCGACGACAACACGATCGTCATCGGCATGGACCAGGACACCTCCGGCGGCGCCGCGGCCTACGCGTCGATCGTCGGCAAGACGATCAAGGACGCGGTCGCGCAGCTGAACGACAAGGGCGGCGTCGGCGGCAAGAAGCTGAAGCTCGTCGTGAAGAGCGACGACAACGACCCGACGAAGGCGCCGACGATCGTCCGGCAGCTGATCAGCCAGGGCGCGCAGACCGTGATCATGAACTCGGGCGGGCAGTCGGTGATGCAGGTCCAGTCGCTGCTGAAGCAGCAGAAGATCCCCGCCATCGCGCCGGTGAACATCACCCCCGGCATCGGGGACGGCCCGAACTCCGCCTACACCTACTCCCTCGCCAACCCGACCGACGACTTCGGCAAGGTCTACGCCGAGGCGCTCAAGAAGGGCGGCTTCAAGCGGCTCGCCCTGCTCAAGGACGACAGCGCGTCCATCGAGGGGATGGAGAAGGCGCTGATGACCCCGATCAAGGACGCGGGCATCCAGGTCGTCGCGACGGAGACGGCGCCGGTCGACGCCAACGACGTCACCGCCCAGGTCACCCGCATCAAGCAGGCGAAGCCGGACGCGATGCTCGTCGCCGCGCTGGGCGGGCAGATGGAGGTGCTCGTCCACAACACCTCGCACCAGCTCATCCCGGACGTGGACCGGTTCTCGCTCGCGTCGATCGGCAACCAGCCGAGCCTGTGGGGGCAGGCGAAGCCGGGGTCGCTGGACAAGCTCGTCTTCGTCGGCTCCATCACCGACCAGAACGAGAAGAGCGTCGAGCTGGAGAAGTTCCTGACGTCCAAGCGCGGGAGCGAGGTGAGCCTGACCGCCTACGACGCGCAGGCGTACGACGCGGTCGGGATGCTCGCCAAGGCGATCGAGAAGGCCGGGCCGAAGGTGGACGGCGAGTCCATCAACAAGGGCCTGGAGCAGGTGTCGGGCTACCCGTCGTCGTTCGGCCAGAAGGGCTACACCCTGTCGTTCAAGCAGGGCAAGCACAGCGGCACCGACGGGATGTGCGGCCTGATCCTCATGCAGTTCGAGAACGCCAAGCCGGGCCGCCAGTGGCCCACCTACCAGCCGGCCTGCGGCTGACGGAAGGAGGAGCCGTGACAACGGACGTCGGAAGCCGCGCCGCACCGCGCCCGGTCGAGGGAGGTGCCGCCGAGTGGACGCCGAAGGTGATGCCGCCCATCGGCAGGGACCTCGACGACCGGCAGAAGCTCGCGTGCGCGTTCCGGATCCTCGGGCGCTCGGGGTTCACCGAGAACATCGCGGGCCACATCACCGTCCGGGTGGACGGGTCGGAGGACCTGCTGATCAACCCGTGGGGGCTGTGGTGGGAGGAGATCACCGCGTCCGACATCTGCCGGGTGTCCCCGGAGGCGGAGGTGCTGGACGGCAAATGGGACGTCACCCCCGCCATCCACATCCACACCGAGCTGCACCGCCGCCGCCCGGACGTGCGGGTCGTGGTGCACAACCACCCGTACTACGCGACCGTCCTCGCGGCGCTCGGCGTGCTGCCGGAGTTCCTGCACCAGACCGGGTCGATGTTCGACGGCGACCTGGCCTTCGTGGACGAGTACACCGGTGAGGTCGCCACCGCCGACCTCGGCGCCGACCTCGCCGACCGGATCGGCGACAAGTCGGTCGTGCTGCTCGCCAACCACGGCGTGATCGTGACCGGCCCGTCGGTCGAGGAGGCCACCTACCGGGCCGCGACGATCGACCGGCAGTGCCGGCTGATGTACGACGTGCTGGTCACGGGGCGTGACCACACCCTGGTAGCGCCTAGCCTGCGACGAAGCATGAAGGCGTCGCTCCTCGAACGCGGAACCGACTTCTTCTGGAACGGCGCGGTCCGCGCGCTGCTCCGCGACCACCCGGAGGTGGCGGAATGAGCATCAACATCGACGACCTCGCGGCCAACACCAGCTTCACCACGGGCGGCAAGGGCGCCGAGGGGCCGACCTGGCTGCCCGAGCCCGAGCGCCGCGACCGCGCGTACACGGTGATCTCCGTGGACGACCACATCGTCGAGCCCCCGGACACGTTCGAGGGGCGCCTTCCGGCCAAGTTCGCCGACCGAGCCCCCAAGGTCGTGGAGCGCGACGACGGCGCCGAGGTGTGGGTCTACGACGGCAACGACTTCCCGAACGTCGGGTTCAACGCCGTCGTCGGGCGCCCGGTGTCGGAGTACAGCTTCGAGCCGTCCCGGTTCGACGAGATGCGCCGCGGCGCGTGGGACATCCACCACCGTGTCAAGGACATGGACGTCGCCGGCATCTACGCGTCGCTCAACTTCCCGTCGTTCCTGCCCGGGTTCGCGGGGCAGCGGCTGCAGCTCACCACGTCCGACACCGAGCTGTCGCTCGCCGCCGTCCGGGCCTGGAACGACTGGCACCTGGAGGAGTGGGCGGGGTCGTACCCGGACCGGATCATCCCGTGCCAGATCCCGTGGCTGCTCGACCCGGAGCTCGGCGCGGAGGAGATCCGCCGCAACGCCGAGCGCGGCTTCAAGGCGGTGACGTTCTCCGAGGCGCCGCAGAAGCTCGGGCTGCCGTCCCTGCACACCGGATATTGGGACCCGATCATGCGGGCCTGCGCGGAGACGGGCACGGTCGTCAACCTGCACATCGGGTCGTCCGGGACGTCCCCGGCGACCGCCGACGACGCCCCGCCGGACACGGTCGGCGTGCTGTTCTTCGGGTACGCAATGTTCGCCGCGGTGGACTGGCTGTACTCGATGCTGCCCGTCCGCTACCCGGACCTGAAGATCTGCCTGAGCGAGGGCGGCATCGGCTGGGTCGCCGGCCTCATGGACCGGCTCGACCACATGCTCAGCTACCACGACATGTACGGGACGTGGACGAAGGACATCGGCCTCACCCCCGCCGAGGTCCTCAAGCGCAACTTCTGGTTCTGCGCCGTCGAGGACCAGTCGTCGTTCGTGCTCCGCGACCGCATCGGCGTGGAGAACATCCTGCTGGAGAGCGACTACCCGCACTGCGACTCGACGTGGCCGGACACCCAGTCGGTGATCGAGTCGGAGATCGGCGGCCTGCCCGCCGCGGACGTCCAGCGTTTCACCTGGCAGAACGCGTCCGAGCTGTACCGGCACCCGGTCCCGGCCGCGATCCAGGCCGATCCGAACGCGTACTGATGACGACAATGCGCCCACTGGGCTCCGGCGCCTCCGGGGAGTACGACCCCTTCTCCCCGGAGGTGCTGGAGGACCCGGCCTCCGCGCACCGCGCGCTGCGGGACGAATGCCCGGTGCACCACCACGCGGGGTTCGGCGAGAAGGGCTTCTACACGCTCTCGCGGCACGCCGACGTCAGCGAGTTCTTCGGCGACTGGGGCCTCTGGTCGTCGGAGTGGGGCCAGGGCCCGATCTACGTGCGGGAGGGCGGGCTGAAGTCCGACCCGCCGGAGCACACCGTCTACCGGAAGCTGGTGACGTCGGGGTTCACGGCCCGCCGCACCGCCGCCCTGGAGGACTGGATCACCGCGACGGCCGGCGAACTGATCGACGGCTTCGCGCCGGAAGGCCGCGCCGACCTGTGCGCGTCGTTCGCGATCCCGCTGCCCGTCATGGTGATCGCCAAGATACTCGGCGTGCCCGCGTCCGACCGTGCCGACTTCAAGGACTGGTCGGACCAGTTCATGGCGGGCCAGAACGCCGCCGACCCGGCGGTGCAGGGCGCCGCCCGAGCCAAGATCGACGCCTATTTCGGCGGGATCCTGGCGCAGCGCCGCGAGGCGGCCGCCGCCGACGGCCCAGAGGCGCTGCCGGACGACCTCCTCACCGCGCTCCTCCTCGCCGAGCACGACGGACGCCCGTTCACCGACGAGGAGTTGCTGCCGCTGATCCTGCTCCTCCTGGTCGGCGGCAACGAGACCACGACATCGCTGATCGCGAACGCGGTGTGGCGGCTTCTGCACCTCGGTTTGTGGGAGGACATCCGGTCACGTCCCGAACTGGTGGACGCGGCAGTGGAAGAAAGCCTCCGCTACGACCCGCCCGTCCTCGGCCTGTACCGGACGAACACTCGTCCGGTCGTCCTGCACGGCACCGAGATCCCGGAGAACTCGAAGGTGCAGGGGCTCTACGCGTCCGCCAACAGGGACCCGGACGCATGGGACGACCCCGACACCTTCCGCCTCGACCGCGACGTCAACGACCTGCGCCGCCGCCACCTGTCATTCGGCGTCGGCCAGTACCTCTGCCCCGGCGCGGCACTGGCACGCCTCGAGGCCCGTATCTCGCTGCAACTGTTCGCCGAGCGGCTACCCGGCCTGCGCCTGGACGGCGAGCCGACGCGCGTCGACTCGTTCATGATGTGGGGCCCGTCCGCTCTGCCCGTGGCCTGGGGTTAGTGCTCCAGGACGTGGCACTGGGCGGCGGTCAGGTGGCGCCGCGCGGCGCGTTCGGCGCCCGCGGCGTCACCGGCCGCGATCAGCTTGATCAGCCGGCGGTGCGCCCGCACGCCGTCGGAGCGCTGGTCGAGCCCGGGGAAGTCGCCGCGCCCGGCGGCGCCGCCCGCCCATTCCTGCTCGGCGGTGGTCCAGAGCCGTTCGAGCGCGCCCACTGCCACCGCCATCGCGGCGTTCCCGCAGCAGAACACGAGCTGCGCGTGGAACTCCCGCGCCGCACGGACGAAGCCGAGCGGATCGTCCACGCTCTCCTCGGCCTTCCGCTGCGCCGCCTCCAGTGCCGGGACCACGCCGCTCTCCCGGTCGGGACGCTCCGCGCACAGGCCCGCGCACAGCGGTTCGAGCCGCACCAGCGCGACCGCGATGTCGTCCGGCGCCGACTGCTGCGTGCGCAGCACGAGGTCAATGGCCTGCGCGGCCGTCTCAGTCCGGGGGACGTGCACGATCGCGCCGCCCTTGTTGCCGCGCAGCACCGTGATGAGCCCCTCGGACTCCAGGATGCGCAGCGCCTCCCGCATGGACGGCTTGCTGACCCCGAACTCGGCGAGCAGGTCGTCCTGCGGGCCGATGAGCTCACCGTCGGCGAGTTCGCCGCTCACGATCCGCTCGCGCAGGACGGAGGCGACCATGTCGGCGAGGCGGGGCTGGCGAATGCGCGCCGGGCGCGTTCCCTCCACCGATCCCCCGTGATGAGTGTGATGGGCCGACCGGCCCTTAACATATAAATCTTAGCACCTACAAGGGAGCGAATGTGCCGGACGAACCACTGCACCGGGTGACCTTCCGCCTGTCCTACGGCGACTGCGACCCCGCCGGGATCGTGTACTACGCCAACTACCAGCGCTGGATGGAACGCACCCACACCGAATGGTGGTTTCTGCAGGGCCTCCGCTTCGACGAACTCCCGTCCCGCCTAGGCGTCGCCGTCGTGACCCGAGCGTCCAGCGCCGAGTACGAACGCACGATCACCCTGTTCGACCAGATCGAATGCCGCCTCTACGCGTCCCGCCTGGGCCGCACGTCCTTCACGATGCGGGCCGACTTCATCCGCGAGGACGCCACCCGGGCTAGCACCGCTTCGCTGACCCTGGTCTGCGTAGACCCGTCCACCCCAGAGAAGCCGGTCCCCGTCCCAGAACCGATGCGCCGCCTGCTAATGGACGGCGGCGCCGAACCCGGCCGGTGTTAATGGAAGAGAGCTTGCGCGGCGCCTTCGTCGCCTTCGATGTCGAGGAGCCCGAGCGTGTCGTCGAAGGTGAGCGCACCCGCTGCCAGCCCGAGGACGACCGGAGCATCGGCGTGCACGACGGCGTCGAGATCGCGGCCATCATGCGGGCTCACCTCAACACCCGAGTGCGTCGCCCGTAGTTGGAGCAGTTGACCGTCGACCGCTATCCCCACCGTCGAGGACCGGTGGGCGGACGCCTTGCCGGCGAACAGGGCTCGTAGAGCGACGACGAGCCATTCGGTCTGGAATCGGTCGCCACCTGGTCCGCGCACCATGAGGGGCGTGGACCAGCGGATGAGGCTCTCGACCGGCTCCCGCAGTTCGGCGCCCCACTGGGTGAGCGCGTACACGATGGCGTTGCCCTCCTCGCCCAGCCGCCGCTCGACGACTCCGTCGGTCTCCAGCCCGCGGAGACGGTCGGTCAGCAGGTTCGTGGCCACACCGGGGAGCCCATCGAGCAGCTCGCGATAGCGGGCGGGAGCGATGAGGAGTTGGCGGACGATGAGCAGATTCCACCGATCGCCCACGACATCGAGCGCTCGGGCGAGCCCGCAGTACTGGCCATAGCTCCGACTCATGATGGTCACTTTACATTCTCAAGCGTACCTGACAATATCCAGCACTGACCAGGATGTGCTGCTTAGGAAGGTGCCGACATGGTCCAGGCTCCGACGCACAGTGATGCGCCCGACACCATGGCCCAGGCTCGTGCGGCGTTGCGGGATGTTGTCTCCAGCCTGGTCACACTGGTGCGGAGCGTCCCTGACGCCGACTGCGCTTCGGTCGGCACCTGGACGGTGGCCGATGTCGCGGCGCACCTTTCCCACGCCTTCCGCCTCGACACCGACGCCCTCGCCGGACGACCGGTCCCCGAAGCCAAGGTGACCACGGCGGGAATGGCCGAGGTCAACGCGAGGCTGCTGGCCGAGGACGGCGAACGCGACCCTGCCGCACTCGCAGATCGCATCAGCGCGCTGGCCCACGAGTTCGACGACGTCGCGTCACGTTCGCGAGCGGCCTCCGTCGACTGGTTGCAGGGGGCCCGCTTGCCGCCTCCGGCGGTCGCGTGTCACCTGCTAGAGGAATGCCTGGTCCACGGCCACGACATCGCCAGAGCCACCGGGCGCTCATGGCCGATCCAGCGCCACCACGCTCTGCTCGCGGTCGAGGGCGGCGTGCTTCCGCTCATCTCCGCCCTGCCGCCCACGGCCCTGCTGAACCAGGAGAAGGCCGGATCCTTCCGAGCTCGCTTCGACCTGCGCCTGCGTGGAGGTGGACGTACGTTGATGGCCTTCGACCACGGTTCGCTGACCCTCGGCGCAGGAGGCACGCGTGACGTCGACGCCCACCTCTCCGCCGACCCCGCCGCTCTCATGCTGCTCTTCATCGGCCGGCAAGGGATAGGAAAGCCGCTCGTCGGCGGCAAGCTCGCCGCATGGGGGCGCCGGCCTTGGAAACTCGCCCGCATGCTCACCGTCCTAAGCCCTCCGTAGCGTCCCCGCCCGGGAAGCGGTGGCGGCGCGGTGGACTGCGGCGGCCAGGTGGTCGTGTTCCGGGTAGGACCAGTTGAAGGAGAAGCGGCGGCGGGTGTAGCCGAAGGCGATGCCGTTATGGGGGTCGGCGAAGGCTTCCGAGCCCGCTGAGCCGTTGTGGCCGAACGCCCTGGCGCTGAGGAACGGGTAGCGCAGACCCTTGGCCTGGAATCCCAGCGCGTACTGGCCGTGGGGGCCGACGACCAGGTCGCCGCCGGTCGAATGGAGCATGGTGAACTCGCCGAGGACGTCGGGCTTGAGCAGCGGGGGTCGGCCGTCCAGGCCGGAGACCGCCGCCGTGTACATGGCGGCCAGCCCCCGCGCACTGGCCACGCCGCCGCCGGACGCCTGGCCGAGCGCCCGCACCCGCCGGGTGTTGGCGAAGGCGACCTGGTCCAGGGGCGGGGTGGAGTTGAGGCCGTATCCGATCCCGGTGATGCTGTGCGGGCCCGGGGCGTTCGCCCAGAACGCGGCGAGATCCTCCGGGTCGGCCAGGCCCGGTAGCACCTCCCGATACCGGTCCTCCAGTGCCTCCGGCAGCCCAAGGTGGACGTCCAGTCCGTGCGGTGCGCGGACCCGCTCCTCGAAGATCTCTTGCAGGGAGCGGCCGGTGGCCCGGCGGATCACCTCGCCGACGATCGCGAAGGACACGAACCCGCCGTAGCCGCAGGCCGTGCCCGGCCGCCAGTACGGACGCTGCCCGGCCAGCCGCGCCGCGATCACCCGGTCATCGGCGAGTTCGGCCGCCGTCAGCCCGCCGTCGACACCGATCACACCGGACCGGTGCGACAGGACGTCCCGCAACGTGATCTCGGCCTTGCCCGCCGCGGCGAACTCCGGCCAGCGCTCGGCCACGGGCTCGTCCACGTCGAGGACGCCGTCCTGTACGAGCAGCGCCACCACCAGCGTGGCCGCGCCCTTGGTCGAGGAGTACACCCCGGTCAGGGTGTCGCCGGCGACCCCGTCCCCGGCCCACAGATCCACCATCTGGCGGCCACCCACGTACGCCGCCAGTTGCGCCCCGGACTCGCCGTCCTCAGCGGCCACCGCGGCGGCGAACTCCTCGCGCACCTCATCGAAACCGTCGGCTACCGTCCCCTGGATCGCCAACTCGCTCATGGTTTTCCTCTCCCGCTCGTCCTTGATCGCAGCTATGACGGACAGGTCGTGGCGAATGTGACCGGCTGCGTGCGTCACCGCACCCGTGGTCGGGTTCGGATCGATGGTTAGGGGAGGGCATGCAAGAACCCCGGACCCTCGAAAGAGGCCGGGGCTCCAATTGCTGGTCGGGAGGTCAGTGCTTCAGGATCGCCGCGAGGGCCGCGAACTCGTCGCGTCCCATCAGCAGCTTCGGCCCGTCCGGGTCCTTGCTGTCGCGGACGGCGATGATTCCGGGGGCCGCCGCCAGCTCGACGCACTCCCCGCCGTTGGAAGCGCTGCGGGACGCCTTGCGCCAGTGAAGATCGTTCAAGTCCATCGTTCCTTCACCGTTCTGCGAATGAGGTCGGCCGACTGGCCAACGGGTAGTGCCAACGAGCGTATCTCCCGAAGGGCGCGACGCACCTCGGAGATGTCCTCCACCTCGCCCATCGTGAAACCACGCGCGACGGTCTCCACATACGCCACCTCTGTGAGGTCTTCCAGCGTCGCGACCGTGAACGACCCGACGTTGCCGATGTGCTCGCCGTGGGACGGGACCACCTGGACCGTGACTCGGTTGGAGGGGGGATTCAGCAAGTGCTCCAGTTGATCTCTCATCACCTCCGGTCCGCCGACCTCTCGGTACAGGACACCTTCGTCCATCAGGAAGGTGCAGTCCGGCGGGTCCTCGCGGACAAGGATCTCCTGGCGCTTCAGTCGTGCTTCGATCGCTTCGGTGTTCCCGTGCAGTAGGGCCGCTGCGTATGCAGGGGTCTGCAAGAGGCCGTGGATGAGCATCGTTTGCCAGCTCTCCAACGCCCGCGCCATCTCTTCGATGCTCACCCAGTCGAACCACACCGGGAAGGCCGCGTCCTTGACAAGGTCGTCCCACAGGGCGATCAGTTCGCCGTCGGCCTCAAGGATCTCGTCCATGGCTTCGGTGAATTCACGGGTACAGCGGGTTCGGCCCGTCTCGATCGCGCCGATGTACTGCGGGGTGACGCCCTCCCCGTCGCGAGCCCTGCGTGCGAGGTTCTCCTGACTCCAGCCCTTCGCCTCCCGGAACCTGCGGAACCTGCGACCGAACGGGAGGAGTGCAGGGCTCACCTTGGCCTTGTTACGGCGTGGCGTCATGTCGTCATCGTCCCTCAAGCAGGGCTCAACCGGCCAGCAAGTCCGGCGAACTCATGACCGGGATCTTGTCCAGCTTCACCTGCACTTCGTGACGCTGCGCGTTCGTCCGGTGGCTCAATTGGGGCGTCCATCCGGAGACCTTCCGAAGGAGTCGTACCGATGCCAGCAGCGGCGCTCGCTCCAGAGACCCCGCCCACAGTCGTCCTCGAACCCAACGCCCAGGCGCCGAGTTTGGCGCGGCGGTTTCTTGCCGCTCGGTTCGCCGAGTGGGGGATCGAGGACGACTACGTGGGGCGGCTCGTGGTCTGCGAGCTGGTGACCAACAGCTACCTGCACGGGGTTGGGCAGATCGTCGTGCGGGTGTTCCGGGACGAGCGGGACGGGCGGGTGGTCGTGGAGGTGTGGGACGCCGGGGAGGGGCGCCCGGCGATCCAGCCCGAGGACGACGGCGCCACCTCCGGACGGGGGCTGCTGCTCATGGCCGAGCTCGTCCACGACTGGGGTGTCCGTCCCCTCAACGAGGGCGGCAAGGCTACGTGGGCCAAGCTTCGCTGAGGGGACGATGAACGAGCCCGTGACGTTGCTGCTGCTCCGCCATCTGTTTCCTGAGTGGACGATCGCGCGGGTTGGTGAGGGTGGTTGGTGGGCCGCTGGCCGCGTCCTAGTCTCAGCGTCCGATCTGGACGAGCTGCTGGCTTCGCTTGTCGTCGCCGATCCTGATGCCACCAGGCGTGCCGTCGGGCTGCTGAGGGAGAGCGGTTGACCGGCTGGAGACGGTAGCGGGCCGTTCGACCGATGGGCCTAGGGCGTGTTTTGAAAGTGGGGGGAGCCGTTAACCGGTGATTGGTGGCTGCGATGCGATGCGGGGGCGATGGGCCCGGACATCCACAGGGCGTCCATCGGGATCGCGAGCCGTCATCGTCCACTGCGTGGGCAGTGTCTCGATCTCTCCGACCGGGCACCCGGCACCCAGGATTTGTTCGCGAATCTCACACAGTTGCGCGTATGTTCCGACGCGCAGTCCCCATCCCGCCCGGCTCAGAGGGTCGAGTTCAGTGGTGGGGGCGGTAGCGGTTTCGACGATCATCAGATGGTCGTCCCCGCCGACATCGATGACGGCGATCCGAGGATCAGAAGCAGTTGCAGCGCGCCCGAACGCGAGCCGTGCTCCGAGCAACTCCGTGTAGTACGTCACGAGCCGGTCGAGGTCGGTCGTGGATAGCGTCAGATGGTTGATTCCGTGCAGGTCAGGCATGATCAAGCAACTCTAGTGCAACCGCCATCCGGCGCCTGGGGCTTGTTTTGGAACCGATCACAGCCACTCGTTGATACAGGCGATCTGCACGGTCGCCCCCGCTGCCCGGCCGTCAACACCACCGACAGCGGTTTCTGTCCCTGCTCGGCAGCCAGGTGCAGCTTGGTGGTCAGCCCACCCCGCGAGCGGCCGAGCCCATGGTCGTCCGGCTCGGGGGCACCGGTCCCGCCGGGCGGTTCCTTCTGCAGTTCCCTCTTTTGCGGGCACCGGCGGCATGCTGGTGGGCCCGCGCGATGGTGGAGTCCACGCTGACATCCCAGGTGATCAGCCCCCAAGATCATCCAGAAGTGGACCACCTTGGTGATCCACTTCTGAAACACGCCCTAGAGGCCGTGCCTGTCAGTCGCGGCTCGGGACTTCGGGTCCGGGGCGGCCGAACCGTCGGGTTCCGCCGGGTCGCCGTTGAGCAGGTCGCCGGCCGATCGGTGGATCTTTGCCAGCGCGCTCATGAGGTACTTGCGCTCGGTCGCGGTGAGGTTCTCGGTGAGCTTCTCCTCTAGGAGTCGCCGTTCCGTCTCGACCGGCTCCTGCAGTGCGCGGCCCGCATCGGTGAGCCAGAGACGGACGAGGCGGTTGTCCCGCTCGTCGCGTCGCCGGGTGAGCAGCCCGGCTTCGGACATCCGGGCGGCCACCTTGGTGACGGCGGGCGTGGTGACGTTCGTCGCCGCGGCGATCTCGCCGGGGGTACGGCCATCCTGCTCCCACAGCGCCGCGAGCAGGTGGTCGTGACCGAGGCGCAGCCCGTGGCGGCGCATCGCGGCATCCGCCGCGGCCCGGATCGCCTTGGTCGTTCTGCTGTGCAGGTCCAGGAGTTCGGGCACCACGTGCCTCCGGTGGAGTGTGCGGAGCGGGTCGAGGCCGCCGGGCCGTTTGACGACAAATCGTTTACCGGTTAACGTTCCATCCGACGCAAGACGTTAACCGGTAAACGATTCTAGGGAGCCTCATGTTACTGGTCACCGGCCCCACCGGGCGCGTCGGACGTGAACTCGTCCGCGAGCTCGACGTCGGCGGCGCGGCCTTCCGCGTCCTGGTACGCGACCCCGGCCGCGCGGCCGGCCTGCCGGAACGGGCCGAGCGCGTCGTCGGCGACCTGGACCGGCCGGCGACGCTGGCGGCCGCCCTCGACGGCGTCGAGCGGCTGTTCTTGCTGGTGCCCGGCACCGGCATCGAGCACACCGAGCACGCGATCGCCGCCGCACAGAAAGCCGGCGTACGGCACATCGTGTACCTGTCGTCTTACGCGGTCATCGGCGACCCGATTCCTGCGATGGGCCGCTGGCACCACGAACGTGAGCGGCTGATCCGGGCCAGCGGCATTCCCGCCACGTTCCTGCGGCCGTGCGGCTTCATGACCAATGCCTTCGACTGGTTGCCCACCCTCCGGGAGGGGGGCTACGTCCTGGATCCCGTCGGCCCCGGCCGCTCCGCGCCGATCGACCCCGCGGACATCGCCGCAGTCGCCGCCCTCGCACTGACCGAGGACGGCCACGAAGGCGAGGAGTACCTGCTGACCGGCGATGAGGCGTTCACCGTCGCGGAGCAGGCCCAGATCCTGGCCACGGCGATCGGCCGCGACATCGAGGTCCGGACGGCGGCCACACCGGCCGAGGCGGTCCGGTTCCGTTACCCCGAAGGGGCCCCGCCGGCGCTCGCCGAGGCCATCGTCGAAGGGCTCACGCTGATGCGCGCCGACACCGAGGGAGTGCGCGGCGACACCGTGCGCCACCTGCTGGGACGCCCGCCCCGAACGTTCGCGGACTGGTGCACGCGCAACGCCCGCGCGTTCCCCGGGCCGGCCGTCGCCTGAGCGGGTACCGCTCCTCGGAGCGGCGCCGTCCGACCGCGCCGCGACCCGGCGTGCCGGTCAGGGGAGGAGCAACCAGCGGCCGCGTTGGGCGCCGCCGGCGACCTTGTCGTAGGCCGTTGCGGCGTCGGTCAGGGGCACTCGGCCCGCTACCCGTGGTTCTAGGACGCCGTTGGCGGCGAGGGTGAGTAGTTCGGCGAGTTTCGTGCGGTTTGGCTCGACGCTCACGATGCCGATGTCGATTCCCCGTTCGGAGGCCGCAGGGGACGCCGAGGGCACGCCCGCGAACGATCCGCCGTCGCGGATTGCTGCGAGGGACGCGGCATGCAGTACGGCGCCGTCGACTACGGCGTCGAAGGTCGGGCCCGGCAGTTCGGTGACCAGTCCACGGGCGCCGGCCCTCAGCACGAAGTCGCGGTCGGACTCGCGTGCCAGTCCGGTGACGGTCCAGCCGGCGTGGGCGGCCAGTGCGACGGCGTATCCGCCCACGCCGCCGGCGGCGCCGGTGACCAGGAGGGTCCGCCCGTCGGCTGGGCCGAGGTGGTCCAGCAGGAGCGCCGCGGTCAGGGCGCCAATCGGGACGCAGGCCGCGGTGACCGGATCGAGGGCGGCGGGTAGTGGCGCGGCGGTCGCTGCGGGTACGACGGTCTCCTCTGCGTGTGCGCCGACCGGGGCCGTGAAGTCGAGGTGGAGGGCGGCGACCGGGTCGCCCGCCGAGAAGCCGGTGGTCTCGGCGCCGGTTTCGGTGACGACGCCGGTGAGGGAGAGGCCGAGGCCGACCGTGCCCGTGAGCCCGAAGATCGTCCGGCCCGGACCCGCGGCGATGAGGGTGTCGACGCGTTCGACCGGTGCCGCCGTGACGCGGACCCGCAGGTCGGTGGGGCCCAGCGGGGGCGGCGCCGCTTCCTGGAGGGTGGGCGCGGAGGTGTCGGGGTTGGAAACGAGTGCGAGTGTCATGGGCTCCCCTTGCGATGGCTGGATTACACCACCATCGGTGACCTACTCTCCATTGGGAAGAAGGCACTTTGAAGTGGGGTAGGCACCCGGAGGTGGGCCATGGACGCTGTTGACGAGTCGGCACCGCGGTTCGACGCGTTCGCCGCCTCGTGTCCCAGCCGGCGGCTGCTCGACACGATCGGCGACAAATGGGCGAGCCTGGCGGTCGTGGCACTGGGCCTCGGGGGCCGG
This sequence comes from Actinomadura darangshiensis, assembly GCF_004349235.1. GTDB lineage: Bacteria > Actinomycetota > Actinomycetes > Streptosporangiales > Streptosporangiaceae > Spirillospora > Spirillospora darangshiensis. The sequence goes on from NZ_SMKY01000015.1 coordinate 13,929, forward strand.
ATGCGCTACTCCGAGCTGTCCGCGCGGATCGAGGGCGTGAGCCAGAAGATGCTGACGCAGACCTTGCGGAAGCTGGAGCGGGACGGGTTGCTGACCCGCACGGTGACCCCGTCGGTGCCCGTCCGCGTCGACTACGAGCTCACGCCCCTGGGGCTGACATTGCTGGAGCCGATCTGCCACCTCAAGGAGTGGGCCGAGGCGCACATGGCCGAGGTGGACAGGGCCCGCGACGAGTACGACCGGGAGAAGCTCCAGACCTAGCGGCGGGCGCGGATGTCCTCGCGGAGGGTGCCCTTGGCCACCTTGCCGCCGGAGGAGCGGGGCAACTCGTCCAGGACGATCAGGTGTTCGGGGTGCCATTCGCGGGAGACGCCGCGTTCGGTCAGGTGGGCCGTGAGGTCTTCCAGGGTCAGTTTCGTGCCGGGGCGGAGTTCGGCGTAGACGCAGACGCGTTCGCCGAATACCTCGTCCGGCATGGCCACGGCGGCGGCCAGGGCGACGGAGGGGTGCGTGCCGACCTCTTCCTCTACGGCGGCGGCGCTGATGTTCTTGCCGCCTCGGATGATCAGGTCGGTGAGTCGTCCGACGACGCGGAGGTAGCCGTCGTCGTCGATCTCGACGATGTCGGCCATGAGCATCCAGCCGTCCTCGGTGAAGAGCGACCCGTTCGCTTCCGGGTCGTCGTAGTAGCCGGGGCAGGTGGCGGGGCCGCGGCAGCCGGGCTGTCCGGGACGGCCCGAGCCGGTGATGTCGGAGCCGTCGGACGGGTCGAACAGCCGCACCCGCATCTCCGGGATGATCCGGCCGGCGGTGCGGAGGCGGTGCTCGCGGGAGTCGTCCAGGCTGGTGTAGCTGAGCGCGCCGGTCTCGTTCGAGCCGTAGAACTGCAGGACCTTCGCGCCCGTCGCCTCCTCGAAGCGGGCCGCCCGGTCGTAGGGGACGGCCTCGCCGCCGGTGAACATGCAGCGCAGCGACGACAGGTCGCGCTCCCGTTCGGCCTGCGCGTTCAGCAGCATGATGAACTGCGTGCTCACGCAGTGCAGGACGGTCACGCGATGCTCTTCGATCAGGTCGAGCGCGGTGTGCGCGTCGAACCGCTCCATGACGACGGTCGGGACGCCTAGCGCGGCGGGGGAGAAGTGGGCCGTCCACAGCCCGAACCCAAATGGGGACGGGACGGCGCCCATGAACACGTCGGACGAGTCCAGTGCGCCGGCTCGGCGGGCCAGCTCGTGGAAGTAGAACCAGCGGTTCTGGGTGTGGGACACGCACTTCGGCAGGCCGGTCGTGCCGGAGGTCGAGTTCAGCATGGAGAAGTCGTCCGGGCCCAGAGCTCGGCCGGTGATGTCGGCGGTGCGCGGGTCCGATGGGAGGCCCGCACGGTCTACGACCACGTGGTGGGCCAGGTCGACGCCGTCCGCGCGCAGCTCGTCCACCAGGGCGGAGGACGGCTCGCCACGGTGTTCGGCGAGCGTGACCAGGGCGCGTGAGCCGGTGCGGTCCAGGAGGAAGCGCAGTTCGCGGCGGCCCGCCCGCGCGCCCACGCCGACCAGGACCAGCCCGGCCTTCTCCGCCGCCACGGCCGCGACGTGCCAGGCCGGGCCGTCCGGGAGCTGGGTCGCTATGCGGTCGCCGGAGGCGAGGCCGAGCGCGGCCAGGTGGCGCGCCAGGGCGGTCGAGTTCGCCTCGTACTCCGCCCACGTGAGGGTTCCGTCAGGGGTCACATAGGCGGGGTCGGCGGGGCGTTCCGCCGCGTGCCGCCGGACGTGGTCGGCGACGGTTTCGGCGCCCCACCATCCGGCGGTCCGGTACTCCGCGACGGTCGCCTCGTCGAAAGGACTGGTCACACGTGCCTCCCGGGTCTCCGCAAGCTGCCTCGAAGTTAGCATTGTCATAGCTTTCTTTTAAACATAAGATCCCACAGAAGCGCCTCAGAAGGAGCGTGATGTCAGCGCAACTGTGGGTTTCGGTCGTCCAGATCGGCTGCTTCTTCGGACTGGTGGCCCTCGGCTACTACCTCGTCCTCGAAGGAGCCGACTTCTTCAACTTCGCCCTCGGCCCGTTCGCGATGTTCTCGGGCCTGACGGCGTCCTGGCTCATGGCCGAGCAGGGGTGGCCGCTCGGGCTCGCCGCCGTGCTCGGCATCGCGATCGCCGCCGTGCTCGCGGTCGTCACCGAGGTGGCGCTCGTCCGGCCGATCGACGCCCGCACGGGCGGCGGCGAACTGCCGTCGCTCATCGCGGTCGTCGCGGTCCTGTTCGCGGTCGAGCAGCTCGCCGGCACCCTGTTCGGACGGCAGCTGATGCCGGGCCGGTCGTGGCTGCCGCACACGTCCCTCGACCTCGGCTTCGTCACCGTCGACGGGCAGACGCTCGCGCTCGTGTTCTGCACGGTCGTCGCGTTCACCGGCGTGTGGCTGTGGATGCGCAAGTCCCGGTACGGGCGCATCCTGCGCGCGGTCGGCAGCAACCGGGAGGCGGCCAAGACGCTCGGCATGCCGGTCGGACGGGTCAGGCTGGTCGCGTTCGCGCTGGCCGGCGGCGTCGTCGGGCTCGCCGGGCAGCTGTTCGCGGCCAAGGCCGGGGTGAGCTTCCAGTCCGGTTTCGGCTGGGCCCTGTCGGGGTTCCTCGCCCTGGTCATCGGCGGGACGGGCTCGGTGTGGGCGCCGCTCGCCGGCGGGATGCTGCTCGCGCTCGCGCAGACGCTCGTCCCGTACTACCTGGGCAGCGCGTCGCTCGACTACGCCGTCCTCGCGGTCGCGATCCTGTTCTTCGCGCTGCGGCCGAGCGGGCTGTTCGTCAGGAAGGTCCGAGTATGAGTGCGGCGGACCGAGGGGCCGCCGCCGCTTCGGAAGGAGGCGGAGCATGAGTGCGGTAACGGCTCGGAAGTCCTCCGGGGCGCTCGGGTGGGCTCGGTCGGCGGAGACGGGGCGGATCCTCGGGACGCTCGCGCTGACGCTGGGCGTGATCGCCTGGGCGGGCGCGGACCTGTTCCGGCAGGACCTCGCGCTCCTCGGCGCCACCTACGCGCTGCTCGCGCTCGGCATGTACCTGCCGTTCAACCTGGCGGGCGCCCTGTCGCTCGCCTACAGCGCCTACGTCGCGATCGGCGGGTACGCGGTCGGGCTCGTCGCGACCAAGACGGGCTGGCCGCTGCCGCTCGCCTACCTGCTCGGCGCCGTCGCGTCCGCCGCGCTGGCGGTGCTGCTCGGGTTCGCGACGCGGCGGCTGTCCGGCTTCTACCTGGCGGCCGTCACGCTGCTGTTCGGCGTCGCGTTCCAGAGCTTCCTGCTGGACGCCAAGGACATCACCGGCGGGGCGCTCGGCATCGGCTCGATCCGTCCGCTCACCCTGTTCGGCAGCGAGCTGGACCGGCGGACGTTCATCGCGCTGACGCTCCTCGCCGTGTGGATCGTCGCCGTCGCGGTGGACCGGGTCCGCCGGTCGCCGTTCGGGGTGGCGCTGCAGAGCTCGAGGGACGTCCCGGCGGCGGTGGAGGCGGCGGGAGTCGGCGTCCCGGCGATGCGGCTGACCGTGCTCGGCGCCGGCGCGGCCATCGCGTCGCTCGGCGGCGGCCTGTTCACCACCGCCAACCAGACGATCGGCCCGGACACCTTCACCCTGCACCTCGTCATGCTGGCGATCTTCATGCCGCTGCTCGGCGGGCAGGGCTCGGCGTGGGGCGCGGTGCTCGGCGCGGTGCTGGTCGTCGAGCTGACCTTCAACCTGCAGATCTTCGAGCGCTCCGGGTCGCTGATCTTCGGCGTCGCGGTGCTCGCGGTGCTGCTGATCGCGCCGGGCGGGATCCTCGGCTTCGCCGGGCAGGCGACGCGATGGCTGCGCGGACGGCTCGCCCGCGGCAAGGGGGCACAGGAGAAGGGAGCACGGCCATGACCGTCCTGCTGGAAGGGGCCGGGCTCGGCAAGAGCTACGGCGGCGTCCACGCGGTCGACGACGTGTCGCTGCGGCTGTCCGCCGGGGAGGTGCTCGGCCTGATCGGCCCGAACGGCGCCGGGAAGACGACCCTCGTCGACCTGCTGGACGGCGCGCAGCCCGCCGACAGCGGGACGCTCTCGATCCGGGGGCGCCGGCTCACCGGGCCGCCGTCGCGGCGGGCCCGCGCCGGGCTTGCCCGGACATTCCAGCATCCGCACCTCGCGCTCGACCTGACCGTCCGGGAGAACGTGCTGCTGGGCGCCGCCGCGCCGAAGCTCGCGGGGGTCGGCGGGCTGCTCGGCGGGCTGGTCGCGGGCGCGTTCCGTCCGTCCGGGTCCCGGTTCGACGGCACGCTGCACCGGGTCGCGGAGGCGCTCGACCTCGGCGACCTGCGGCGCCGCTGCGGCGACCTCACGCTCGGCGAGCAGCGGCTCGTCGAGGTCGCCCGCGCGCTCGCGCAGGAGCCGTCGGTGCTGCTGCTGGACGAGCCGTTCGCGGGCGCCGACGCGGCCGGGATCGCGGCGATCTCGGCGGCGGTGCGCGCGGTCCGCGAGCAGGGGTGCGGGATCATCCTGGTCGACCACAACGTGGACATCGTCGCGTCCCTCGTGGACCGGATCATGCTGCTGCGCTTCGGCTCGGTCGTGTTCGACGGCGACCCGGCCGAGTGCATGGCGAGCCCCGAGATGCAGGACGTCTACTTCGGAACCGGTGGTGAGCGCGTTGTCCCATAACGAGCGGAGCGTTCCTGTGGGGGGTCGTCCCCCCACAGGAAAACATGAACTGACGCTGGAGGGCGTGTCGGTGCGGTACGGCGAGTCGATCGCCGTGGCGGACGCGTCGGTCACGTTCACCGGGGGTGCGATCAGCGCGCTGACCGGGCCGAACGGGGCCGGGAAGTCGAGCCTGCTCCTCGCCGCCTACGGCTCGGTCGCGGCCAAGGGCCGGGTGGTCCTGGACGGCGAGGACATCGGCGGGCTCAGCGCCGCCCGCCGGGCCGGCCGCGGGCTCGCGCTCGTCCCGCAGGGCCGGCAGATCTTCCCGCGCCTGACCGTCCGGGAGAACCTGCAGGTCATGGCCGACACGCTCGGCCTGCCGGGCGCGGAGGTGGAGACGGCGCTCGACCGGTTCCCGGTGCTGCGGGAGCGGGCCCGCGCGCTCGCCGGGGTGCTCAGCGGCGGCGAGCAGCAGATGCTCGCCGTGTCCCGCGCGCTGATGGGCTCGCCGAAGGCGCTGCTGCTGGACGAGATGTCCACCGGCCTCGCGCCCCTCATCGTCGCGGAGCTGATGGACACGGCCCGGCGGCTCGCGGACGAGGGCACCGTCGTGGTGGTCGTGGAGCCGTCCATCGGCGCGATCCGGGACCGGCTCGACCGCGGCTACGTGCTGCTTCGCGGCACGGTGTCCGAGCCCGTCGACGGCGGACGGGAGCTGGACGCCGCCTACCAGCGCGCGATGGGCGTCACGGCCGCCGCGAGCCCCGCGGACGCGGCGCCGCAGGCCGTTTCGCAGCGCGGCGGAAGATGAGATACATGTGAGGGCCGGAAGCGACGACAGTCGAGAGGACAACCACGCCGTGGAGGACACGGGGACCCCGGAGCCGCGCGCCCAGATGCGCCAGCCGCGGGTGGCGGACCTGCTCGCCGACACCCTGCGGGCGCGCATCCTGCGGGGCGAGCTGCCCGACGGGAGCCTGCTGCCCAAGCAGTCGGACCTGCTGGAGGAGTTCGGGGTCAGCAAGCTCGCCGCCCGGGAGGCGCTGCGCATCCTGGAGACCGAGGGGCTGATCACCGTCCGGCGCGGCAACACCGGCGGGTCGGTGGTGCACGCGCCGAAGCGGGACAGCGTCGCCTACATGCTCGCGCTCGTGCTGGAGTCGCGGCAGGCCGCGCTGCCGGACGTGGGCTTCGCGCTCCAGCAGATCGAGCCGTTCTGCGCCGCGCTGTGCGCGCAGCGCCCGGACCGGCGGACGGCCGTCGTGCCGGAACTGCGCGAGGCGCACGAGAGCCTGGTGCACGCGGTCGAGACGGGGGACGAGAAGCGCGCGACGCCGGCGTCCCGCGAGTTCCACGAGGCGATCGTCCGGCTGTGCGGGAACGAGACGCTGTTCGTCGTGGCCGGGGCGCTGGAGACGCTGTGGACGGCGCAGGAGAGCGACTGGTCCGAGCACGCGACCCGCGCCGGGTTCTTCCCGGAGCCGGAGCTGCGCAAGCAGGCCCTGGACGAGCACGCGGAGGCGCTCGCGCTCATCGAGCAGGGCGACGCCGACGGGGTCGCGCGGCTGCTGCGCGGCCACCTGCGGGTCGCGCAGAAGTACCCGCTGACCGGGGTCAGCCCCGACCAGCGCGTGCAGGCGGCGCTGCTGCGGCCGCTGGTGCAGCCCGCCGACCACGTCTGACCCTTCTGGTGCCGGCGGCCGGGGACCTCCCCAGATCCCCGGCCGCCGGGCCGGCGAACCGCGCGGGGACGCCGGGTGGCCGGCCCGCCATGGAGCGCGCCGCGGAATCGGTTCTTCTCCCGCCTCGCAGAGGCGGCCCGTCCCCCGCCCCGGGACGGCCCGCTCCGGTCCGGCCGCGAGTCATCCTGGCGAGGACGCGGGCCGGCGCGCATCGGTAGATGAACCGATGCGCGTACCGATTCCGGGCGGCCGGCGGCAGAGGTCCGCGACCGGGCGGCCACACAGAACCGGACGGTACGCCACAACTCCGGAAAACAGGGGTTGCCGTCCGTGACAGGCCGCTTACACTCCAAGAGTCCCCCTGGCAGCCGGTCTTCCGGCGGGAGCTCACTGGAGGCGGCCGTGTCGCTGACCGCGACGCTGGAACGACAGACGGGAAGACTGCCGGCGGAGCTCACCAGCTTCGTCGGCCGCAGGGCCGAACTGGAACAGACGCGGCGCCTGCTCGACGGCCACCGGCTGGTCACCCTGACCGGGCCGGGCGGCGTCGGCAAGTCCAGGCTCGCGGTGCGCGCCGCGCGCCAGGCGCAGGACGCCTTCGACGACGGCGTGTTCTTCGTCGGCCTGTCGGGGCTGACGGAGCCGTCGCTGCTGGCCCAGACGATCTGCGACGCGCTGGGGCTGGGCGAGCGGGGCGGCGAACCGGCCGCCGACCGCCTCGCCGGCCACTTCGCCGACCTGCGGCTGCTGCTCGTGCTCGACACCTGCGAGCACCTGGTCGACGAGTGCGCGATGCTGGCCGAGGTGCTGCTGCGGGCGGCCCCGGGGCTGAACGTCCTGGCGACCAGCCGGCAGCCCCTCGACGTCATGGGCGAGTACACCTTCATGGTCGCGCCGCTTGGCCGGCCGGGTTCCGGCGCCTCCCGCGGTCTGGACGGCATGAGCGGTCTGGACGGCATGGACGGCCTGGACGGCGCGGACGGCGAGGAGTGCGAATCGGTCAAGCTGTTCGCCGAGCGTGCCGCCGCGACCGTCCAGGGGTGGACGCTCACGGGCGCCGACCGCGACGTCGTGTTGCGGCTGTGCGACCGCCTCGAAGGCATCCCGCTGGCGATCGAGCTGGCCGCGGTGCAGTTAAGGGCGTTCTCGCCCGACCAGGTGCTGGGCCGGCTCGGCACCCACCTGTTCCAGGCGCGCGGTATGCGGACGAGCCTGCAGCGCCAGCAGACGCTGCGCGCCACGGTCGACTGGAGCCATGACCTCTGCTCGGCGGAGGAGCGGCTGCTCTGGGCGCGGCTGTCGGTGTTCGCCAACGACTTCGACCTGGACGCGGCCGAGCACGTCTGCTCGGGGGACGGGCTGGCCGCCGAGCGCGTCGTCGAGGTGCTGTCGGGCCTCCTGGAGAAGTCGATCGTGCAGCGCGCCGACCGCGGCGGCCACGTCCGCTACCGGATGCTCGACACCCTGCGCGAGTACGGCGCCGAGTCCCTCGCCGGGCAGGGCCGGCTGGAGGAGAACCGGCGGCGGGACCGCTGCTTCGGCTGGTACGCGGGGCAGCTGCGCCGCGCCCGCACGGAGCTGGCGAGCGCGGCGCAGGTCCGGTGGCTCGGATGGTTCGACCGCGAGCGCGCCAACATCCGGGCGCTGCTCGGCCACGTCCTGGAGACGGCCGACACGTCCACGATCCGGGAGGCGATGGGCACCCTCGGCCGGTTCTGGGCGCTGCACGGCGTGCTGGGCGAGGGCCGGCTCTGGGCGGACCGGGTGCTGGAATCGCGCGACACCACCGGGGAGGGCTGGTCGGGCGTCCTCACCGTGGCCGCGCTCGCGATGACGCTCCAGAACGACCTCGGCCCGGCCGGTGAGCTGCTGGACCGCGCCTTCGAGCAGGCCCACGCGGAAGAGGACCGCGACGGGATCGCGAGCGCGCTCTCGGGCCAGGGGTTCGTGGCGCTGTTCGCGGGCGACTTCGACCTGGCGCTGCGGCGGCTCACCGCCGCCGACGAGGTGTACGGCGACACCGGCCACGACGACGTGCTCGTCCTGCTCGTCGAGGTCTTCCGCGGGGCGGTGTACCTGTTCAGGAACGAACTCCCCGCGGCGGTCGCGCACGCCGACCGGGCCGTGCGGATCGGCGAGGAGCGCGGCGAGCTGTGGGTCCGCTCGTACGGCACGCTGGTGGGCGGGCTCGCGCTGTGGCTCGCCGGCGACCTCGACGGGTCGCTGCCGCGGCTCCGCGAGGCGCTGCGGGTCAAACGCGACCTCGACGACGGGCTGGGCATGACCCTCGCTCTGGAGGGGATCGCCGGGTGCCTGTGCAGCCGGGGCGAGTACGTCCGCTCCACCAGGCTCCTTGGGGCCGCCGACCGGTTGCGCGAGTTCACCCAGACGGCGTGGTTCGGCCCCCACCACGCGGTCCTGCGGGACGTCTACATCGACCAGTCGGTGCGGGCGCTGGGGCAGGAGCCGTACCGCATCGCCTTCAAGGAGGGGGAGCGCCTCCCGCTGGCGGACGCGATCGGCGACGCGCTCGATGAGCCCGCGAACGGGCCCGCCCCGCTCCCGGACGCCGCCGTCCGCGGGGGCTCGCCGCTCACCGAACGCGAACTGCAGGTCGCGGAGCTGGTGGCGGAGGGGCTGTCCAACCGCGACATCGCCGACCGGCTGACGATCGCCAAACGCACGGCCGACTCGCATGTGGAGCACATCCTCGCCAAGCTCGGCTACTCCTCGCGCGCGCAGATCGCGGTGTGGATCACTGCGCGGGAGACACCGCCCTAAGGTCGCGGTCGGGGAGGGGCACAGGCCGTAGCGTTGGCGCTGCACGCCGGGGGGCACGCGGCCCCCGGCACCCCCCGAGATCCTTGAGAGGCCCCGCCGATGACCGAACAGACCCCCCGCAAGCCGACCAAGGGCGAGCGGACCCGGGCGAGCATCCTCGACTCGGCGGCGGAGCTGTTCTCCAAGTCGGGGTTCCACGCGGTGTCGCTGCGCGACATCGCCGCGCACGCCGGGCTGACCCACGCCGGGCTGCTGCACCACTTCCCCGGCAAGGACTCCCTGCTCATCAAGGTCCTGGGGCGCCGTGACCGGGTGGACGCCGAGCTGCTGTTCGGGCCCGGCGTCCAGGACCGTCCGGAGGAGCTGCTCGGCATCTTCGTCGGCATCGTGTGGCGCAACATGCAGACGCCGGGGCTCGTCGGCCTCTACGTGAAGATCTCCGGCGAGGCGGCCGACCCCGGGCACCCGGCGCACGACTACTTCGTCCAGCGGTACCGGCTGCTCCGCGAACGGCTGACGCAGGCGTTCACCGCGCTGTTCGCGCAGGCCGGCCCGCCGCTGACGCACGACCCGGCGCTCGTCGCGGGCCAGTTGCTGGGGCTGATGGACGGCCTGCAGACGCAATGGCTCCTGGAGCCGGACGCGGTCGACATGCACGCGTCCGTCATCGCCTTCCTCCAGCAGCTCGGCCTCAGCATCGACTCCGCATCCCCGGGGAACCTCTGAGGAGGACTCAGTTCACCCGAGGAGCCGTATGAGCCAGACCGAGCCCGTGTCCGTAAACGAGCTGACGCTGGAGGAGAAGGCGTCGCTCACGTCCGGGAACAGCACGTGGCGGACGACCGCCGTCCGCGACGTGGTGCCCGCCCTCACCCTCGCTGACGGCCCGCACGGCATCCGCCGCCAGATCAAGGGATCGGGGGACGCGCTGGGGCTGCTCGACAGCGTCCCCGCCACCTGTTTCCCGCCGGCGGTCGCGCTCGGCTCGTCCTGGGACGCGGCGTTGGCGCGGCGGGTGGGCGCGGCCCTGGCGCGGGAGGCGTCAGCGCTGGGCGTCGACGTCGTGCTCGGGCCCGGGGTGAACATCAAGCGGTCCCCGCTGTGCGGGCGGAACTTCGAGTACTTCTCCGAGGACCCGCACGTGACGGGGGTGATGGGTGCGGCCTTGGTCGACGGGATCCAGTCGCGGGGGATCGGCGCGTGCGTGAAGCACTTCGCGGTCAACAACCAGGAGACCGACCGCATGCGGATCAGCGCGGACGTCGACGACCGGACGCTCCGCGAGATCTACCTGGCGGCGTTCGAGCACATCGTCCGCGAGGCCGGGCCTTACGCGGTCATGTCGTCCTACAACAGGATCAACGGCGTGCACGCGAGCGAGAACCACTGGCTGCTCACGGAGGTGCTGCGCACCGAGTGGGGCTACGACGGGCTGGTGGTCTCCGACTGGGGCGCCGTCAACGACCGGGTGGCCGCGCTGGCGGCGGGGCTCGATCTGGAGATGCCGCCGACCCGCACCGACCAGGAGGTCGTGGACGCCGTCCGGGAGGGCCGCCTGGACGAGCAGACCGTCACGCGTTCGGCGTCGCGGCTGCACGCGCTGACGCGGCGGGTGGCGTCGGCCGAGCGGTTCGAGGACTGGGACGTCGGCGCCCACCACGAGCTGGCCCGGGAGGCGGCGCGCGGGTCGGCCGTCCTGCTGAAGAACGAGCATGACGTCCTGCCGCTGCCGTCGCTGTCGCGGGTGGCCGTCGTCGGTGAGCTGGCCCGGAACCCGCGTTACCAGGGGTTCGGCAGCTCCCACGTCGTCCCGACGCGGCTCGACTCGGCGTGGGACGCGCTGGAGGCGGCCGGGGCCTCGACGTTCGCGGCCGGCTACCGGCTGGACGGCGCGGCCGACGACGCGCTGCGGCAGGAGGCGGTCGAGGCGGCCGCCGATTCCGACGTGGCGCTGGTGTTCCTCGGGCTGCCGGGCGAGATCGAGTCGGAGGGGTTCGACCGGACGTCCCTCGACCTGCCCGGCGTGCAGGTGCAACTGCTGCGCGCGGTCGCGAAGACCGCCCCGAAGGTCGTGGTGGTGCTGACCAACGGCGGTGTCGTGTCGGTCGCGGACTGGGAGGCGGACGCGATCCTGGAGGCGTGGCTGCCAGGCCAGGCGGGCGGCTCCGCGATCGCCGACCTGCTGCTGGGCGTGTGCAGCCCGTCGGGGCGGCTCACGGAGACGATTCCCCGGCGGCTGGCGGACGTCCCGTCCCATCTGCACTTCCCGGGCGGGGACGGGCACGTCGTGTACGGCGAAGGCCGGTATGTCGGTTACCGGTACTACGACACGCTCGACGTGGACGTCGCGTACCCCTTCGGGCACGGCCTGACCTACACGCGGTTCGAGTACTCCGATCTGGACGTCACGGAGACGGGCCCGAACGAGTGGGCGGTCGAGTGCACCGTGACCAACGCCGGGACGCGGGCCGCCGCCGAGGTCGTCCAGCTCTATGCCGCCTTCGACGAGGACCGGCCGACCCGGCCCCGGCACGAGCTGCGCGGCTTCGCCAAGGTGGAGCTGGCCGCCGGCGCCGGGACGCGGGTGTCGTTCACGCTGTCCGGGCGCGACATCGCCTGGTGGTCGGTGTCGCGCGGCGGCTGGCGGATCGACGCGGGTCCCTTCGCGGTGGAGGTGGGCGCCTCGTCCCGCGACATCCGGCTGCGCGCCTCCCTGACCGCCGCCGGGGACGGGCAGGTCGACGCGCTCGGCCGGATGTCCACACTCGGCGAATGGCTTGACCATCCGGTGGGCGGCCCGGTGCTCAGGGAGCGGATCGGGACGAAGTTCACCGACGCGGACATGCCCCCGGCCCTTCTGGAGCTGATGCGGAACATCCCGCTGGCGAAGTTCAGCACGTTCGGCATCGGCCTGTCCGCGGAGTTCGTAAACGGGCTCGTCGCCGCCGTCTCCGGTTAGGAGGCCGTTAGGGGGCCCGTCCGGAGGCGACATCGCCGAACCAGTGGGCGCTGGGCTTGATGGCTCGCGCGAACGTCGTCCGGTCGACGGCGACGAGCCCGAACGTCGGCTCGTAGGTGCCCCACTCGTAGTTGTCGAGCAGCGACCAGTGGAGGTATCCGCGCACGTCGATGCCGTCGTCGATGGCGTCGCGCCGGCCGTTCAGCGCGCCGTCCGGGCCGATCCGCACGCGCGTGTACGCCTGGACGCCGATGAAGTCGTCGTTCGCGGCGACGTCGAGGAACTGGTCCTCGCGCGACCAGGCCCATCCCTCGGCGTCGCCGCCGTCGACCGCCTCGAAGTTCTGGTTCGCGATCGTCCAGCCGGCCTTGAACCCGGTGAGCTCCTCGCGCTCGGCGCCTACCGGGGAGTGAGCGAGGCTCCGGCCGACCCGTCCCGGCTCCTGGGCTGCCCCAACTTCCCGACGGCCCTCTGCCAGGCCGTAGGCGAAAGCCTCTGGTACGGGACGCCCCGCGCGGGCAGCCTGTCGTACCTGCACTCGGCTTCGGTGGCGTCCTACCTGCCCCGCATCAAGGCGCCGACGCTCCTCGTCCAAGGGCAGACCGACACCCTGTTCAACCTCCAGGAAGCCGCCGCCACATACCGCGACCTGAAGGCCCAGAACACCCCGGTGAAGATGATCTGGCACTCGGGCGGCCACAGCGGGCCCAACGCCCCCGGCGGACCTGGACCTGGATCACCCCACCGAGAACTACGTGGGCCAACGGGTCCTGACCTGGTTCGACCACTACCTCAAGGACGCCCCTGCCCGGACGGGCCCGGCACGATCCTCCCGGTGACCGTGCACACCACACCCAAGGCCCCGGGCGCCCTGAGCCTCCCCACGACCGGTTAGGTACGGTGGCGGTCCCCGCGTCCGGCAGGACGGAGATGTTCATGGCGATCGATCGGCGCGCGGCCGCCGAGACATGGCTCCGAACCCGTGGCGCGGACGGCATCGACCATCCCGGGGGCACGCTCCTCGCTCATCTCGGACGGGTGCGGACGCTTCTGGCCGAGTGGGGCGCCGCCGGGGACGTCCAGCTGGCGGGCCTGTGCCACGCGGCATACGGCACCGACGGGTTCGATGTCGCGCTGCTCCCGCCGGACGAGCGTCCGGTGCTCGCCGAGGTGATCGGCCCCGAGGCCGAGGCCCTGGTCTACCTGTACGGCGGCTGCGACCGCGGGCGGACCTACCCGGAGCTGGCGCGGCCGGTCGTCACCTTCACCGACCGGTTCGGCGGCGGCCGGCACGTCCCGCCGGAGTCGGATCTCCGCGCGTTCATGGAGATCACGGCCGCGAACGAGCTCGACGTCGTCCGCCACAACTGCGAACTGGCGGACCGGCACGGCGCCGCGCTGGCCGCGCTGTTCGACAGGACGCGGCGGCACCTGTCCGCCCCGGCCACACATGCCTGGACCGCCTTCGCGTCGCGATCGCGTCCAGCGACCTGACCCACCTGGGCCGCCGAGAACCCGGACGCTCTCACCCGCCCGGCCACCCCTTGACGTCTCGCTGAGGCGCGAGCCCGAAACCGCGCCGCACCAACCGGTCAAGCAGGCGCTGCGGCAAGAGGACTTTGAGCAGCGGCACCCAGCGTCCGTCACGTCCGGCCCCGTAGCGGTACCGGGGTGTCCGGGCCTCGGCGATGCTGACGATGAGGGCGGCGACCTTTCCCGGGTCGCCGCCCCGCCGCAGGCTCCGCTGGAGAGCGTCGCGGGCGGCCTCACGCGAACCGTCGTAGTCGGTGACGGTCGGCGCGGCGGCCGACGACGCGTCGAGGACGCCGGTGGTGAACGCGCCGGGCTCGACCAGGCTGACCGAGATGCCCAGCGGCCACACCTCATGCCGCAGAGCCTCGGTGTACCGGGCAAGGGCGGCCTTGGACGCCGAGTAGAACGCCTCGCCGGGCTCACCCACCCACGCCCCCAGCGACCCGACGTTGATGACGCGGCCCCGCCGCCGGTCCCGCATTCCGGGAAGGACAGCGTTGGTCACCCGCACGGCGCCGAACAGATTGGCCGCGAAAACCGCGTCGGCGTCCTCCAGGGTCGTTTCCTCCGCGAACCCGAGATGCATGACCCCGGCATTGTTGACCAGGACATCGACGCGTCCGGCGCGCTCCAGCACTTCGTTCACGCACTGGGCGACGGACGCATCGGAGCACACGTCCAGCCGCAGCATCTCGACACCGTGCTCACCGACACCGTGCTCGTCGTCCCGGTCCCGCCGGCTGGTACCGAACACCCGGAACCCGCGCTCGGCGAACATCAGGGCCGCCGCTCTTCCTATCCCGGACGAAGCGCCGGTGACCAGCACGACCCGGCCGGACCCCATCGCCACTCCAATGTCTCGACCATCCCAGTCTCGCCCAGACGATTCGCCGTCGTCAGGCGGTTTTCACGACGCCGGCGTCGATGGTGTGGTCGGCGCCCACGATGCTCGCGGCGAGCGGCGAGGCGAGGTAGGCGATGAGCGCGGCGACCTCCGCCGGTTCGATGATGCGGCCGGTGAGCATGCCGCTGCGGTCCGGGAGCGCCGCGACGAGCTGGTCGAGCTCCACGCCCATGGACGCGGCCAGTTCCGCGCCGTAACCGTCCGGGGACTCCCACATGGCGGTGCGCGTGACGCCCGGCGACACGGTGTTGACGCGGACGCCGCGCGGCCCGAACTCCCCGGCGAGCGCCTTGCCGAACGCGGTCAGCGCGGCCTTGGCCGTCGTGTAGGGCATGGGCCCCAGATGCGGGACGCGGGCGGCGTTCGACGAGACGTTCACGATCGCGCCCGAGCGTTCCAGCAGGCTCGGCATCGCGGCCCGGGTGACGCGGACCGCCGCGAAGAGGTTCAGCTCGTACACGCCCTGCCAGAAGGCGTCGTCGAAGGACAGGAAGCCGCCGGTGGCGCCGTCGCCGTCCCCGCCGCCGACGTTGTTGACGAGCACGTCGATGCCGCCGAGCTGGTCCAGTGCGGCCTCGATCAGGCGGGCCGGTGCCTCCGGGACGGACAGGTCGACCGGGACGGCGATCGCGCCCGTCTCCTTCAAGGCGGGGGTGATGGTGCGGGACGCCGCCACGACGCGCATTCCCTCGGCGGTCAGCGCCTCGACGGTGGCGAGGCCGATGCCCTTGCTCGCACCGGTCACGACGGCGGTCTTGCCGGTCAATCGCAAGTCCATGACGACTCCTTCTTGCGTCAGTGATGATGCGCTCAAGCTAATAGATGCGACATCGATGTAGCAAGTAGATTCAGAGCTGAGACGTTGCTGTACTGTTTCTGTGTGAGCAGAGCTTTGCGTGCGGACGCGGAACGGACCGTCCGGACGATCCTGGAGGCGGCCGAGCGGGTCCTGTCCGCCGATCCGGCGGCGACGATGGAGCAGATCGCCGAGGCGGCCGGGGTCGCCCGCACCACCGTGCACCGGCGGTTCGCGACGCGGGACGCGCTGGTCGGCGCGCTCACCGCCTGGGCCGCCCGGCGGTTCGCGGAGGCCGTGGACGCCGCGCCCCTGGAGAGCGCGCCGCCGCTCGTCGCGCTGTACCAGGTCACCGCGAACGTCTTGGAGGTCAAGACGGGCTGGGGGTTCGCGATGGGGGCCGCCACGGCCTCGTCCGACCCCGAGGTCGTCCGGGCGCACTCCGACGTCCTGGCCAAGTGCGACCGGCTCTTCCGCCGCGCCCAGGACGCGGGCGTGGTGCGCGCCGACGTCGACCTGGCCTGGGCGCGGCGCGTGTACTACGCCCTGATCCACGAGGTGTGCGTAAGCGGCGGGAGCGTCGGTGGCGAGGACGCGAACGCCCTGGCAAATCTCGTCGTGGACACGCTGATGCGGGGCATCGCCCCAGCGAGTCCGCCGGTGGTCTAGCCCTCGGGGTAGAACAGGAAGAGCGTGCAGCCCGTCGTCGTCTGCGGGACGTGCGAGGAGCCTGCGGGGGCGTGGATGAAGGTGCCGGCCGGGTAGTCGCGGTCGCCGTCGTTGAAGGTGCCTGAGACCACGTAGACCTCTTCGGGGCCGGGTTCGTGGACGTCGACCCCCTCCCAGCAGGTGTTCGCGTCCATCTCCAGGACGAACGCCTTCGCGCCGCCGTCGCCCTTCCACAGGGGGTGCAGGCGGATGCCGGGGAAGATCTCGCGGACCGGTGCGTCCTGGACGGCCGACCACACGTAGGTGCTCTGTTGTGTCGTCATAAGGCCAGCCTGGTTCGGCCTCCGCCGTCCCGTCGCGTGTCAGGAAAGACACGATGGGGTATTTTTCTGCCATGCATCGAGTGGTAGCGCTGGTCCGGCCACCGCAGTCGAGTTTCGAGCTCGGCTGCGCGGCCCAGGTGTTCGGGATCGAGCGGCCGGGCCTGGCGACGCGCTACACCTTCGGGGTGTGCACCGAGCGGCCCGGTCCGGTCGCGACGTACGCCGGGTACGACATGCTGGTGAACGATGGGCTGGAAGCGCTTGACCTGGCCGACACCGTGGTCATCCCGGGCTGGCTTCCCCCGACCGAGCCGCCCTCGCCCGCGGTCGTCGAGGCGCTGCGGCGGGCGCACTCTCGCGGCGCGCGGGTGGCCAGCATCTGCTCGGGCGCCTTCGCGCTGGCGCACGCCGGGCTGCTGGACGGACGCCGCGCGACCACCCACTGGGCGCGGGCGGACGAGCTGGCTGAGCGTTTCCCGCAGGTCCAGGTCGACCCGGACGTCCTGTACGTGGACCACGGCGACGTCGCCACGAGCGCCGGAGCCGGGGCCGGCATCGACCTGTGCATGCACCTGGTCCGCGCCGACCAGGGCGCCCGGTACGCCGCCCACATCGCGCGGACCATGGTCATGCCGCCCCATCGCGAGGGCGGGCAGCTGCAGTACGCGGCGCCGCCGCACCCCGAGCAGATCGACGGCACGCTCGCGCCGCTCCTGGAGTGGGTCACCGAGAGGCTGGCCGAGCCGGTCTCCGTCGAGGGCCTGGCCGCGCATGCGGGCCTCTCGACCCGGACCCTCGCCCGGCGGTTCGCCGACCAGCTCGGCACCAGCCCGGGGCAGTGGCTGCTCGCCCAGCGGATCACCGCCGCCCGCGACCTGCTGGAGACCACCGACCTCCCACTGGACGCCATCGCCCGCCACGTGGGCCTTTCCTCGGCCACGAACCTCCGCAGGCGCTTCCTGGGCGCCCTCGGCACGACCCCGGGCGCCTACCGCCGCGCCTTCCGCACCCGCCCGGCCCCGGACTCGTCAATCAGTGCGTAGCGACGCCAGGTCGACCAGGATCTCGGAGACGGTCGCCGGATCCAGTTCGCCGAACAGGGGCGCGGCGGAGTCCTCGGCGTCCGGGGCGTCCCACCACCAGAGGTCGAGATCGGTCACCAGCTGCACGCGGCGGATCTTGTGCTCGGGGAAGGCGCCAGGCTCGCCCGCGACGAGCCCGGGATCGAGCTCGACGGCGATGTGGAGCTTCTCGCCGACCGCCCGGAAGATGCCCGGCTCGACCCCGCTGTCCAGCGGATACGCGCGTTCCCACCCCTGCCTCGCCAGGCGGAGCACGGCACCGAACGAGGTCGTGGCGCCTTCGAACCGTGCCAGCCGCCGGACGCCGCGCGCCTCCTCGTCCAGCGTCGCCACCGGGCGTGCGAGCTGCGGGAACGGCTGCAAGATCTCGTAGTCCCGGAACAGCCGCGACCAGGCCGCCACGTCGAGGTGCAGGGGGTGCGCGATGCCGATCGGCGCGCCGCCGGGCGGCTCGTACGCCTCGTCATCGGCGGTGGCGAAGGTGCCGTCCTCGGCGATGCGGAACGGCTCTTCGCCGGCCGTCCAGACGAGCCGCCGCGCCAGGTGCCGGATCAGCGGGTGCGCCACCACGAACGTCCGGAACTCCTCGTCCGTCCAGCGGCGGCCGGTCACCATCGCCGTCTCCAGCCGGACGATCTGGTCGGCGGCGATGGCCCGGACGTCCTTCTTCATGGCGGCGAAGCGGCGGTGAGCGTCCGGGGCCAGTTCGGGGTCGTCCTTGGCGCCGGGCTTGGGGAGCGTCTTGCGCTGCCGGCCGTCCTCGCCGGTCACGAAGGGTTTGAGCTGCTCGTCGAAGCCGACCGTGAACCGGCGCGGGCCGTAGTCGAGCGTGAGCGTCCCGTCCGCGTCCAGGCCGAAATCCGGTACGAGCCGGTCGGCGAGCTGGCCGTCGGTGAGCCCGCGCCGCCGCGCCGCCTCCAGCAGCGCCAGCCGCGCGTCCTCGCGGGCCCCGCCCGGGAACGAGCGCCGCGTCATCAGGTTGAGCTGGGTGAGGGCGGCGTCGGTGCCGATCCTGGCCAGGACGTCGTCGACCACGCGCGCGGCCTTGAGGTGCTTGCGCTTCGCGATCCACTGGCGGACCAGCGGCGCCGCCCGCCGCACCGTCTCGTCGTCGCCGAGCTCGCCCAGCTGGGTCAGCACCCACGCGTGCCCGTTCGGCTCGCCCGCCGACCGCCACGCCTCGAAGATCGCCCAGGCGAACTCCGGAAGGCCCGTGCACGCGGCGCGCAGCGCCTCACGTTCCCGCAGCGGCGGTTCCTCCGCCAGCATTAGCAACCCGACGAGGTTGCGGACGAGGACGTCGTCCAGCTCCCCCGGACGGGGAAGCGCCGCGACGTCCAGCCACCGGGGGATCTTGGGCTCCTTCACCGGCACGGCCGCGACTCCCGCGTCCAGCAGCCCCGCGACCGCCTCGGCGGCCTGGTCGCCGTGCACACCGGCCGCCTGGACGACGGCGTCGCGGCCGTACTCCTCCGCGATCAAGCGCAGCCCGGCCGCGGCCTTGTCCCGCGCCGCGCGCCGCCGGCCGACCGCGTCGGGAACGAGGTAGGGGACGGCGTTCGGGCCGTGCCGCAGCAGCCACTGGCGTCCCACGTCCCTGGCCGACTTCAGCCGGACGAGCCAGTCCACCATCACGCGCGCGACCTCGACGTCGAGGTAGGGCAGCAGGACCTCGCCGTTGTCGACCGGCCGCCGCTTCGCAGCCCGCAACGCCAGATCGCGCACCCGCATGCCGTACTGCGCCACGAGCGGCTTCACCTTGAAGTCATCCAGGGCGTAGAGGTTGATGCCCTGCCACGAGGGCTCGTCGGCACGCTCCAGGAACAGGGGGAGAAGGTCGCCGAACGCCCGCTCCGGACCGATGACCAGCTTGATCGCCTGGTGACCGTAGTCGATCTCCCCGGACAGGAAGCGGTCGCGCGCCTCGTCCCAGAACGGATCGTCCTCCGAGTACTCCACGAAGATCATGAGCCGGGCCAGCTGGAACCACTGCTCCTGCTCGTCTTCGGCCCAGGCGAGCGCACCGGGACCGGGTGGCGTGAGGTCCGGGAGGACGACCGGGGCCCTCTCGTCCTTCGCGGCCTCCTTCCACGGCGGATCGACCAGCACGTTCGGAACCGAGGCGGGGGCAAGATCATTCATGCGGGCCCACTGTAGACGCCGCTGCCGACAGTCGCGGTCATGCAGGGCGCCGCGGCTCCAGCGGGAGGACGAGGCCCTCGTCCGCCGCCCACACGTCGCCGCCGAACGCCGTCCGGGCCGCCGCGATCGCCGCCGTCCTGTCATTGCCCGGCCAGAAATGGGTCAGCAGGAGGCTGCGTGCATTGGCGCGCCGGGCCCATTCACCGGCTTCGGTGGAGGTCATCAGGTTGCGGGTGGTGTGCTCGGTCTCGCCCGGACGGTCGGTGGCCTCGACGATGAACAGGTCCGCGTCCCGGCCGAGGTCGGCGAGCACGGGACTCGGGCCGGTGTCTCCGGAATAGGCGAGGACGGTCCCGTCCGCCTCCAGGCGGATGCCGGACGTGGGGACGTAATGGGGGACCTCGACCCCGGTCAGGGAGAAAGGTCCCACGTTGTAGGCGCCTGGCAGCGGGTGCGGGTCGAACACGGCGCGGAGATCGACGTCGGGTTCCAGTCCGCCGAGGCGGTCGAGAACACCGGGCGGGCAGTACAACGGCACCCGCGGTGTACGGGACGGCCCGTAGTACCGCATGCGGAACAGCCCGTGCAGGTCGATGCAGTGGTCGGGATGCTCGTGGCTGATGACGATCGCGTCCGGTGTGGCGTCCGCCCAAAGATCGAGCAAGCGCGGCAACGTGCCATAGCCCAGGTCGAGGACCAGGCGATAACCGTCCCAGTCCACGGCAAAACCACTGCACGCTCGTCCCGGCTCAGGAAAGGCGCCGCAACCACCCAGCACGGTGACTTGTCGCATCTCAACTGACCTCTCGGCGCGGCCGGGCGATGGCGGCTGTGAGGAGGTCGGCGAGGGCGTCGGCGTAGTGGTGGGCGTCGGTTTCGGGGTGCTCGTGGAGGTAGGTGAGCATGGTGTCGATGGCGCCCTGATAGGTGACCGCCATGACCCGGGTGTCGAAGTCGCGGAGCGTCCCCTCGTCCTGGCCGCGACGGAACAGCGCCTCCTGCCCTTGGTAGGTCTCTTCGTACTCAGCGAGGCCGAGCCGCAGGGTGCCGTCGGCCTCACGCAGGTTGATGCTGATCTGCCGGAGCGCCTCCAGTTCGGCCTGATGGGTGACGCTCAGCCGGGCGGCGCTGTGGATCGCGGCGCGGATGATGTCGGGGACCGGATCGTCCAGGACGAGAGCGTCGGCGATGGTCTGGCGCAGGGTCACCAGGGTGGTCCTGGCGACCGTCTCCATCAGGCGGTCCTTGTCGGTGAAGTAGTGCGAGACCAGGCCCTTGGAGACCTCGGCCCGCTCGGCGATCCGGGCCAGGGAGGCGCCCTCGTAGCCGAGTTCGGCGACCACCGCGACGGTGGCGTTGATGATCTGTCTTCGGCGGACGTCCTCGCTGAGGCGCCGGCGCGGGCGGGGTGCGGTCACACCCTCATTCCTAGCGGGTCTGCGGGCGGCGTGCCGACTGACGCACAAGGACGAGCAGCGCCGCCATCAGGATGGCGATGCCCACCATCTCCACCCGCATCCACCCTGGGAAGACGCCCGGCAAGGCGGCCTCCACCAGGTTCACGACGAGCAGCACGGCGGCGATGATCGCGAGCGCCCGGACGGCCCCCGCGCTCCCCGCCCTGGCGGACCGGAGCCGCAGCAGCAGGACGACCGCGAGCACCGTGACGATCACCGCGTGCCCCCACGCCTCGTCGGTCGCCTGCCCTGGAGCGGTGGACGCCATGATCGCCAGCGCCGCGACCGTCCCGACCATCCCGACGACGTAGACGGAGACCAGCACACTGACGGCCCCGAGCGGGTGAGCGGTCCGCACCTCACTTTTATTGACCATGTGGCCAATATTATTGACCAACTGGTCAATGTCAAGCCTGCCGACCGGGCGTAGAGAGGCCCCCGAAGGTCGTCCACCTCGGGGGCCTCTCGGCTTCACGACCTACGCCCAAAGGGCTCGAGCCATGAACCACCTGCCTCTCGGTATCGCCAGGTCTCGGATCCCGGTCGCGCCGGGGCGGCGGCCCTCCACGCGGCCGGGGAGTCAAAGGACGGCGTAGACGACCTTTCCGCCGTTCCCTTGCCGCACCCCGGAGTGGACGGCCAGTGCCCCGACGATCCAGAGCCCCCGTCCGCCGAGGTCCGTGGGTGCGGCCGGCTTCCGCTGCGGCATCTCGTCGGACCCGTCCCAGACCTCGACCGTGATGTGGCCGGAAACGTCCTCGGCGAGGGACACCCGGATCTCGCCATGGGACGCGGCCGTCACGGAATTCGTGACCAACTCGGAAACGACAAGGCAGACATCGTCGACCTTTTCCCCGGTGAATCCCCAGGCGAGCGCCGTCCGCATTGCGGCTTTTCGGGCGATACCGACCGAGGCTTTGGTTGCCAGGTAAGTACAAGAAAAATTACGTGCGTGGGTGGGCGAAAGTCCGCTTTGACCCGTCGAATATGAGAGGGGTCGGCCGGACGGCCCGACCGTTCCAATCCCGCTGTGTTCTGGGGACGCGCTCATAAGTTCGCTTTCGTTGTTTCTCGGCTTCTGGCTCCCATGGTCGACCCTTATGACTTACGCTGACTAGACGAATGCTTGGTACTTCGCGATATACCAACCGTGGAGGATCAGAATGCCCCCGTCTGTCCCCATAGATCCCCGCCGGAGCATGCGCGCCCAGCTGGCTTACGCGCTGCGCCTGATGCGTGAGGCAAGGAGCATGAGCCAGAACGACCTGGCGAAGGAGCTCTACATCACCCGCGAGACCATCGCGGCCTACGAAAGCCAGCGGAACCGTCCGGACGAGGACTTCTCCAGGAAGCTGGACGCGTTCTTCACAACCGGCGAAATGTTTCAGGGCCTCTGGTACCACGCCCAACGCGAACACATCAACGAGTGGTTCGAGGCGTACGTCGCCCACGAGAACGAAGCGACCGAGATCCGCACCTTCCAGCCCCTCTACATCCCCGGTCTACTCCAGACCGAGAGTTACATGCGAGCGACCGCCTACAAAGGGCAGGCGGATGAAGAGCTGATCGCTAAGCGCTTGGTACGCCGGGACGTCCTTAGTCGGGACGCGAGCCGCCCACACTTGTTCGTGGTGCTCGATCACGCTGCAATTCTCCGTCGGTGGCATGACGAAAGCATCATGCGGGAGCAACTCGGGCATCTACTTGACGTCGGGGAACTGTCTCAAGTACACATCCAGGCCGTACAGATCGCTGATGGGTGGCACCCCGGCCTCGATGGAGCGATGGTCGTCCTTACCAAGTCGGACCGAAGCCGCATCGGGTATGTCGAAGCCCAATTCGGTGGGAGACTGATCGAAGATCCGGCAGAGGTCACTCGGCTGGGGCTTCGGTTCGACGAGATCAGATGCCACGCGCTGTCCGAAGAGGCCACCAGGCATCTGATCCGGAAGACGATGGAGATGATGCAGGATGATCTACTGGCGTAAGAGCAGTCATAGCCAAGGTGGCGGCCAGGGCGAGTGCGTCGAAGTCTCGACCAACACTGCGAATCTTCTCGTTCGTGACTCCAGGGATCCGGAGGGGCCGCGGCTGGCGCTTGAGGCCGGTGCGCTGGCGACTCTGGTCAGCAAGATCAAGTCCGGCGACCTCGACCTGTAGTGCTTCGCGTGGAGGTGATGCAAGGTGATCCACTGGCGGAAGAGCAGCTACAGCCAAGCGAGTGGGGGCGAGTGCGTCGAGGTGTCGACCAACACTGCGGCTCTCCTCGTTCGTGACTCCAAGGACCCCAAGGGGCCGTGGTTGGTGCTTGAGCCCGGTGCGTTGGCGGCTCTCGTCGGTCAGATCAAGTCCGGAGTCCTCGACCTTTGAACCCGCTCGGGGTGTCAGGGGGTGAGGGTCTTGGAGAAGACGATGGCGTGGCGTTCGTAGCCCATCCGCTCCTCGTAGAACGGGACGGAGACGGGGCTGGCGGCGAAGGTCTCGAGGGTGAGCAGCTCGGCGCCGCGGTCGAGGCCCCACTGCTCCACCGCCTTCATCAGTGCGGTGCCCGCGCCGCCGCGCCAGTGCCGGCGCTGTAGCGCGAGCGCGTTCACGTAGACACGGGGCAGGCAGGCGTCCAAGGTGACCTGGCGGTCGGCTTCCTCATGCGGTGGCATGAAGGTCGCGTGGACGAAGCCGACCGCTTCGCCGTCGTGGTCGCATACGCGGACGAACGAGTCCTCTCCGCCACCTAGCAGCTTCGTCTCCATCCACGCTGGGAGGCCATCGCCGCGCGGTGCCTGGAAGGCGTCGGGTGCGATGGCCCGGTAGTAGTCCGCGAAGTCCAGCCAGGTCTTCGCGGCTCCGGCGCCGTCCCCGGGACGCGCCGGACGAATCGCGTAGGTGCTCACATCTGATGGTCTCACCGCGGCCCAGGACCGCCGGGGTGGAAGGGGCGGCCTTCTTTCCCGCCGGAGACGGACCAGACTTCGGTGATCAGGCCGTCTTCGAGGCGGAGCATGTCGATGCCGCTGATGTGCCGTTGGCGTCCGGTCTCGTCGGTCAGGTGCGCCAAGTAGGGGCGGGCGACCTTGCCGGTGGCGCGGCCGCCGGTGAGGTGGAGTTCGGTGACGGGTTCGCCGTCGGGGGCGAAGGTCAGCCCGTGGCGGGCCTGGCGGAAGCGGGTGATCATCTCGGCCAGCTGGGGGCGCTCCCTGATGTGGTCGAAGGCGTCGGTGCCCGGGGTGGGCTGGGCGTAGCGGAGCCGGAACCGCGGCGCCATGATCTGGTCGACCAGGGCCACCTCGCCGTTCCACATCCGCGACCACAGCTCGAAGGTCTGGGTGCCGATCGCCTGGGTCTCTGCGGACATCGCGTGTTCCAATCGTCTCATTGATACGGTTTCGTTGGAAGGACGGTAACCGTCTCATTGAGACGATGTCAATGTGAGGGTGTGGAGTGTGCCGGAGTTGACGCTGCCGGGGTACGTGGTGCTCGGGTTGATCGCGCGGCACGGCGCGATGACGCCGTACGAGCTGAAGGCCAAGGTGGAGGAGTCGGTCGAGAACTTCTGGCCGATCCCGCACGCGCAGCTGTACCGGATCCCGGCGCGGCTGGCCGAGCTGGGGCTGTTGCGCGAGGAGGCGGAGCAGACCGGCCGGCGACGCCGTGTCTTTCACCTCACCGACGGCGGGAGCGCGGCGTTGCGGGAGTGGCTGACCGACCCTGACACCCCCCAGCCGGAGACCCGCGACCCCGGGCAACTCAAGCTCTTCTTCGCCGACCTTGGTGAACCCGGCGATGTGGTCGCGCTTGCGCGTCGGCAGGCGGCTCAGCACCGGCATTGGCTCGATCTCTATCGCGAGCGGCGGGCCGGGCTAGACCTCGCTGACGTCTCGCGCGCCCGCATCCTCAAGCTCGGCATCCTGCACGAACAGGCTTACGTGGACTTCTGGGAGGCCCTTGCCGCCGATCCGCATCGCCTCGACCCGGACGCTTGAACGTGTTCAAAAGTGCATTAGGCTCGGGTGATGAAGGTTGTGCTTCCCGGGGGGACCGGGCAGGTCGGCAGGGTCTTGGAGCGGGCGCTCAGCTCCAAGGGGCATGAGGTCGTGGTGCTGACCCGGAAGCCGGTGCGCGCGGGCGAGGTCGGGTGGGACGGGCGGAGCCTCGGGGCCTGGGCCGAGGTGATCGACGGCAGCGACGTCGTGGTCAACCTGGCCGGAAGGAGCGTCAGCTGCCGGTACACGCCCGGGAATCTGCAAGCGATGATGGATTCGCGCGTGCACTCCACGCAGGTCGTGGGCGAGGCCATTGCCGGTGCCGCGCGGCCTCCCCGGGTGTGGCTGCAGATGAGCACCGCCACCATCTACGCGCATCGGTTCGACGCTTCCAATGACGAGGCGACCGGCGTGATCGGCGGGGACGAATCCGGTGTGCCGCGGTACTGGGAGTACAGCGTCAGGATCGCCAGGGAGTGGGAGCGGGCGCAGGAGCGGGCGGAGACGCCGGGGACCCGGAAGGTCGCCCTGCGGGCGGCGATGGTGATGAGCCCCGATCGCGGCGGGGTGTTCGATGTGCTGTCGTGGCTTGCGCGGCTCGGGCTCGGGGGGCCGGTCGCGGGCGGTGCGCAGTATGTGTCGTGGATTCACGACCGCGACTTCGTGCGCGCGGTCGAGTTCCTGGTCGACCGGGACGACATTGCCGGGGCCGTGAATCTTGCGGCGCCCGAGCCACTGCCGCAGCGCGGGTTCATGCGGGAGTTGCGGGCCGCGTGGGGGATGCCCGTGGGGCTGCCGGCGACCGCGTTGATGGCGGAGATCGGAGCGCTGGTGATCCGGTCGGATACCGAGCTGCTGCTGAAGAGCCGGCGCGTCGTCCCGGGCCGCCTGCTCGAAGCGGGATTCGACTTCGAATACGGCCGATGGCCGGAGGCCGCCCGGGATCTTGTGCGACGCGGGTGAGTCCGGGGCATGGATGAGGCGTGGACGCTCGCACGCCGCGCGGCGCCGTGCTCTGGACGGTCGCGCGCATGACGCTCAGCTCGCTGGGGCTGCTGGGCGTGTACTTCGCGGCCCCGCTGACCAGGTCGTTCACGACGGTCACCTTCGTCGCGCTGACCGGCGCGCTGGTCGTCCTCGGCGTGCTCGTCGCGTGGCAGGCGCGGGCGATCGTGCGGTCGCCGTCACCGCGGCTCCGCACCGCGGAGGCGCTCGGGACGTCCATCCCGCTGTTCGTGGTCGTGTTCGCCGCGTCCTACTGCCTGATGGGCAACGCCACGCCGGACGCCTTCACCGAGCCTCTGACGCACATCGACGCCCTGTACTTCACCATCACGGTCTTCTCGTCGGTCGGCTTCGGTGACATCGCGCCCCGGTCGCAGGCGGCGCGGGCCCTGACGACCGTCCAGATGCTCGGTGACCTCGTCATCCTGGGGGTGGCGGTGAAGGTCCTCTTCGAGGCGATGCGCCGCGGTGTCGAGCGGCACCAGGACGGCTGAGCCCGTGCCGTGACCTGGGGTTTCCGGGAGCATGCCACGGGCACGTGAGTCACCGTTGCTATGACGTTTCCTTCGATGACCGGGGGGTTTCGGAGATGACCGCGGGTTGGTACGGATCCGGAGGAATGGACCCGTTCGAGGAGATGCTCGCCCGCTTCTTCGGCGCGCGGGCGCATCGGCGGCCGACGGAGCGGATCAGTATCGGGCGGCTGATGAGCGAGCCGGCGCGGGAGCTGGTGCGGGACGCGGCCACGCGGGCCGCGCAGTGGGGCAGCGGCGACCTGGACACCGACCACCTGCTGTGGGCGGCGACGCGGCAGCAGGGGACGCGGCAGTGGATGGCGCGGGCCGGGGCGGACCCCGACAAGATCCAGGAAGAGATCGAGGACCATGCGCGGCGGGGCGAGCCGCGGGAGGCGCTGCCGGAGCTGACGCCGTCGGCGAAGCGGGCGCTGCTCGACTCGCACCAGGTGTCGCGGGCGCTCGGGTCGTCCTATATCGGGCCCGAGCATCTGCTGTTCGCGCTGGCGCTCGACCGCGGGTCCAGTGCGGGGCGGATCCTCGACCACGAGCATGTGACACCCGATTCGCTGCAGCAGGCGGCGTCGGGGGGAGGGCAGCCGCCCGGCGGGTCCGGCGGCGGGCAGCCGACCGGCACGCCGACGCTGGACGAGTTCGGCAGCGACCTGACCGCCCTGGCGCAGGAGGGCCGGATCGATCCCGTGATCGGACGCGAGGACGTGATCGAGGAGACGGTCGAGGTCCTCTCGCGGCGCACCAAGAACAACCCCGTGCTGATCGGCGATCCGGGGGTCGGGAAGACCGCGATCGCGGAGGGGCTCGCGCAGCGGATCGTCGACGACGACGTGCCGGAGACGCTGCGCGGCAAGCGGATCGTCCAGCTCGACCTGAGCGGCGTCGTCGCCGGGACCCGGTACCGGGGCGACTTCGAGGAGCGGCTCAAGAAGCTCGTGGACGAGATCCGCGAGCACGCCGACGAGCTGGTCGTGTTCATCGACGAGATCCACACGATCGTGGGTGCGGGCAGCGCGGAGGGCGCGGTGTCCGCGGGGAACATGCTGAAGCCCGCGCTGGCGCGCGGCGAGCTGCACGTGGTGGGTGCGACCACGATCGACGAGTACCGGCGCAACATCGAGAAGGACGCCGCGCTGGAGCGGCGCTTCCAGCCGATCATGGTGCCGGAGCCGAGCACCGACGACAGCATCGAGATCCTGCGGGGCCTGCGTGACCGGTATGAGGCGCACCATCAGGTGCGGTTCACCGACGAGGCGCTCGTCGCGGCGGTCGACCTGTCCAGCCGCTACCTGACCGACCGGTTCCTGCCGGACAAGGCGATCGACCTCATCGACCAGGCCGGCGCGCGGGTGCGGCTGCGGTCGACGCGGGACGGCGGGCGCCGCGACATGGAGCGGCGCCTCGAACAGCGGCGCAGGGAGAAGGACCAGGCCGTCGCGGACGAGGACTACGAGAAGGCGTCCGAACTGCGGGACGAGGTCGTCCGGCTGGAGAAGGACATCACCGAGACGCGCGACAACGGCGGGCCGGCCGCGGTCCCGGAGGTCACCACCGAGGACATCGCCGAGGTCGTCTCGCGGATCTCCGGCGTGCCCGTCACGCAGCTCACCCAGGCCGAGCGGGAACGGCTCGCGAGCCTTGAGGAGCACCTCCACGAGCATGTGATCGGGCAGGAGGACGCGGTCGCGGCGGTGGCGCGGGCGGTCCGGCGGTCGCGCGCCGGGATGGGCGACCCGGACCGTCCGATCGGCGGGTTCATGTTCCTCGGCCCGACCGGCGTCGGCAAGACGGAGCTGGCGAAGGCGCTGGCCGAGGCGCTGTTCGGCAGCCGGGACCGGCTGATCCGGTTCGACATGAGCGAGTTCCAGGAGCGGCACACCGTCAGCCGCCTGATGGGCGCACCGCCCGGATACGTCGGATACGAGGAGGCGGGGCAGCTGACCGACGCGGTCCGCCGCCAGCCGTACTCGGTGATCCTGCTGGACGAGATCGAGAAGGCGCACCAGGACGTGTTCAACGTGCTGCTCCAGCTCCTCGACGACGGCCGGCTCACCGACGCGCAGGGCCGCACGGTCGACTTCCGCAACACCGTGGTGATCATGACGAGCAACCTCGGCTCGGAGCTGATCACCGGCACCACCGAGATCGGGTTCGGCACGGCCGGCGGGGACGGCGGCGCGCTGCGCGACCGGATCATGCGGCGGCTGCGCGAGTCGTTCCGGCCCGAGTTCCTCAACCGGATCGACGAGATCATCGTCTTCCGGCGGCTGGAGGCCGCGCAGCTCCGCGACATCACCGACCTGCTGCTGGACGAGACGCGCCGCCGCCTCCGCGCGCAGGGCGTGTCCGTCGTCTTCACCCCGGAGGCGGTGGACTGGCTCGCCGAACGCGGCTACCAGCCCGAGTTCGGCGCCCGCCCGCTGCGCCGCACGATCCAGCGCGAGGTGGACGACCGGCTCTCCGACCTGCTGCTGGCCGGCGACCTGGGGCACGGCAAGCACGTCGAGGTCGCCGCGGCGGACGGGGGCCTCCAGTTCGACGTCGCCACCGCGTAATGGCTACAGTCCTCCTATAACCCTTACAGGAGGACGTGTGCTCATCCCCATCGCCGATTACGCGGCGGGCGTCGAGGTCGCGAACGACCTGGTCGGCACGTCGCCGGACGTCCGCGGGTCCGAGGCGATCCCCGGCGAGCTGGCCGATCTGCTCGCCGCGCACGACTTCCGGGCGCCGGACGCCGCGGACGCCGAGAAGATCCGCTTCCTCCGCGGCGAGGTCCGCGCCGTCATGGAGTCCGCGACCGAGGACGAGGCGGTCGAGCGCGCGTCGCTGCTGGCCGGGCACGCCGGGCTCGCCCCCGTGCTGCGCCGCGACCCGTCCGGCCGGTGGCAGTGGTACGTCCCGACGGCCCGGGACGCGTCCCTCGTCGGGGAGCTGGCCGCCGTCATCGGCGTCGCGCTGCTCGGCCTCGTCCGGGCGCTCGGCCACGGCCGCTTCCGCGCCTGCGCCGCCCCCGGATGCGGCGGCGTGTTCGCCGACGCCAGCCGCGCCGGGCGCCGCCGCTACTGCACGCCCGAGCTGTGCGGCAACCGGCTCAACGTCGCCAACCACCGGGCGCGCCGCCGGGCGGTGGCCCGATGACGCTCACCGGCGCGATCCGCCTCCCCGGCGGGACGTTGATCCGGGGGCGCGGCCTCCGGAACCCGCTCCCGGACGGGCCCGCCCCCGACTTCGGCCTCTACCTGGGGTCGGGCCGCCTCCGCCGCCGGCACGAACCGGACATCGGCTGGCCGTCCGCGTGGATCGCCTGGCCCGACTTCCTGCTGCCCCGGGACCGGGACGACGCCGTCCGGCAGATCCGCGCCCTGCACGAGCGCGCCCGCGAAGGCGGTTCGGTCGAGGTCGCCTGCGGAGGCGGCGTCGGGCGAACCGGGACCGTCATCGCGTGCCTGGCCGTCCTGTCCGGGCTCGACCCGTCCGAGGCCGTCGCCTGGACGCGCGAGCACCACCACCCGCGCGCGGTCGAGACGCCCTGGCAGCGCCGCTGGGTGACCGGCTTCCCGGCCTGAGCCCCCGGAGGCCCAGGCCGGGAGGTCTCAGTCGCCGAGGATCAGCTTCGCGGCGTGCTCGCCGATCATCATGCTCGGGGCGTTGGTGTTGCCGCCGATGATGCTCGGCATGATCGACGCGTCCGCGACGCGGAGCCCTTCGATGCCGCGGACCCGGAGCTCAGGATCGACGACGGCCCGCTCGTCCGTCCCCATCCGGCAGGATCCGACCGGGTGGTAGACGGTCGTGGCGCGGTTCGGGAGCTCCTTGGCCAGTGCGGCACGGTCCCCGTACTTCGCCCCAGGCGACAGCTCCGTCTTCACATCCCCGGCGATGACCTTGTTGGCCATCACCTCGCGGACCAGCTCGATGCCGTCCAGCAGCAGCCGCGCGTCGTCCGGATCGGACAGGTAGCCCGGGTCGATGACCGGCGCGGCGAGGGGGTCGGCCGACCCCAGCCGGACCGTGCCGCGGCTCTTCGGGTAGATCAGCGTCGGCATGATCGTGAGCGCCGGGCGCTTGTCGACCGCGTGCCGCACCGGCGCGTCCTGGTTCGGGAACGGGTACGACCAGGGCAGCGCGTGCAGCTGGATGTCCGGGATGTCGCCGGCCTGGCCGCTGCGGACGAAGCCGACCGCCTCGAACACGCTGCGGGCCACCCACGTCCCGCCCCTCGTCCACTCCTTGGCGACGCCCTTGGCGAAGTAGGGCGCGGTGCCCTTGTGGCGGGCCGTGTCCATGACGAACGTCATCGGCACGAACATGTGGTCGTGCAGGTTGTCGCCCACCGGCAGGTCGGCGCGCACCTCGATGCCGTGCTCCTTCAGGTGCCCGGCCGGGCCCACCCCGGACAGCAGCAGCAGGTGCGGCGAACCGAACGCCCCGGCCGCCAGGACCACCTCCTTGGACGCCCGGATCGTCCCCTTCCCCTTCTTTCCGGCGACCTCGATGCCCGTGGCGCGGCCCTTGTCGATCGCCACGCGCGTCACGGTCACGTCCGTCAGGACCTTCAGGTTCGCCAGGCCGTGGTCGTCCAGGTAGCCGACGGACGAGCTGTACCGCAGCCCCTTCGCCACGCTCTGCTGGAAGATCCCCACGCCCTCCTGCTCGGCGCCGTTGTAGTCGTCGTTCCGCTTCACGCCCGCCGTCTCGGCGACCGCCTCGATGAACGCCTCCGACGCCGGCGTGAGGTCCTTCTGCCGCGTCACCTCGATCGGGCCGCCCGCGCCGCGCAGGTCGGACGCGCCGTCCTCCCAGTTCTCCAGCCGCTTGTAGCTGCCGAGGACGTCGTCGAAGCCCCACCCGGTGCAGCCGTCGGCGGCCCAGTCGTCGTAGTTCCTGCGGTGCCCCCGGACGAACAGCATCCCGTTGATCGACCCGGAACCGCCGAGCACGCGTCCCCGCGTCTGCGGGATCTTCCGGTCGAGCGCGCTCTTCTGCGGGCTGCTGTAGAAACCCCAGTCCAGCTTCTTCTTCAGCTGCGGGACATTGTGGAAGACGGCGATCAGCCCAGGCTTGCGCACCAGCGGACTCCGGTCCGGCCCGCCCGCCTCCACCAGGACGACGCTCGCCCCGGACTCGGCCAGCCGTTTCGCCAGCACGCACCCGGCGCTCCCGGCCCCCACCACGACGTAATCAGCGGTCTGGTCCATCACGTTCCTCTCAGCGGCCGCCGCGCAGCGAGGCGACCACCCCTGGAGGGCCCGCGCCCGGCCCGGTCGGCGCCGCCGTCCCGGCCGGAAACGGGCGTCCCCGCCGGTCAGGCGACAGAATGGGTGCGCCGATCGTAGGAGTGCGGTGGACGCCGGTCCAACCCCGTGTCCCGATCACCGGAACGTTCCGCTCACGCCCCCGCGGACTTCGGCCGGTAGGTCAGCAGGACGACGCCCGACTCGAACGTGCGCGCCCCGACGACGTCCAGCATCGAGCGGGTGCCCTCGTGGAACAGCAGGCCGCCGTCGGCGCCGCCGGCCTTCCCGACGAAGAACGGGTGGACCCACAGCTGCATCTCGTCGAGCAGGCCGTGCGCCATCAGGGTGTGCGCCAGCCGCCCGAACCCGTACTGGACGATGTCGCCGCCCGGCCCCTCCTTCAGCCGCGCGATCTCCGCCGGGACGTCGCCGCCGATCACGGTCGTCCGGTCCCAGTCCGCCTTGTCCATGGTGGTCGAGACGACGTACTTCTCGGCGGCGTTCATCTTGTCGGTGTACGGGTCGCCGGACCGTCCCTGCCACACCCCGGCGAAGCTGCGGTAGGTGTCGCGGCCCAGCAGGACGCCGTCGCAGCGCTGGAGCAGTTCCAGGACGGCGCCGGAGTCGTCGCCCGTCTCCAGCGACGGCCAGTCCTGCGGGTCCTTGATGACGCCGTCGACCGAGACGAACGTCGAGTTGATGATGCGTCGCATGGTCTTCTCCGATCTGGAAGGTGTTTCCCCTGTGCACGCAAGCCTGCTCCGCGGAGACCGTGCGAATCTTCCGTGCCGCCACGGAGACACCACGGAAACCTCTGGGCCCGGGCACACTGGGCGGATGGCGCGCCAGGTGGAGATCTCCAAGCGGGAGGCGGAGGTGCTCGCGGCGGTCGGCGAGCGGCTGTCCAACGTCCAGATCGCCGGCCGGCTGCACATCTCCGTCCGGACGGTCGAGAGCCACATCTCCTCGCTGCTGCGCAAGTACGGCGTCGACGACCGGTGGGCGCTCGCCGAGGAGGCCCGCCTGGGCACCCCGCCGCCCGGCCACATCGCCGGGCTGCCGGCCGCGCGCACCACGTTCGTCGGACGCGCCGGTGAGACCGCCACGGCCCTCGGCCTGCTCGACGACGCCCGGCTGGTGACCCTGCAGGGCGCCGGCGGCATCGGCAAGACGCGGCTGGCGGCCGTCGTCGCCGAGTCGGCCGCGTCGTCGTTCCCGCTGGGCGGCGCGTTCGTCGACCTCGTCCCGGCGGGCGACGCGTTCGTCGCGCAGGCGGTCGCGTCCACCCTCGGCGTCACCGAACGGCCAGGTCAGGTGCTGGAGGACGCCATCGCGCACCGGCTCGCCCGCGGGCGGACGCTCCTCGTCCTCGACAACTGCGAGCACCTCCTCGACGCCGTCGCCGGGTTCGCCGAGCGGCTGCTGGCCGCCTGCCCCACCGTGACCGTGCTGTGCACCAGCCGGGAGCGCATCGGCGTGCCGGGCGAGCGGACCGTCCCCGTCCCACCGCTGCCGCTCGCCTCCGACGCCGAACGGCTCTTCCTCGACCGGGCCACCCTCGCCGACCCGGGCTTCGGCGCCGCCCGCGGCGACGTCGCCGAGCTGTGCCGCCGGCTCGACGGGATCCCCCTCGCCATCGAGCTGGCGGCGGCGCGCGGCGCGTCGCTGGGCGCCACCGGCCTGCTGTCCGCCCTCGACGACGTGCTGCGGCTGCTGACCGGCGGCCGCGGCCCGGTCGCGCGGCACCGGTCGCTGCGCGCGGTGATCGAGTGGAGCCACGACCTGCTCACCGCGGACGAGCGGGCCATGTTCCGCCGCCTCTCGGTGTTCGCCGGCGGGTTCGACCTGGCCGCCGCCGGCGCCGTCGCGCCCGGCCTCGGGCCCGGCGCGGTCGCCGACCTGGTCGGACGGCTGGTCGGCAAGAGCCTCGTCGTCCGGACGGCGGAGGGCAGGTGGCGGCTGCTGGAGACGATCCGGGCGTTCGCGGCGGAGCGGCTCGCGGCCGACGCCGAGCGCGCGGCCGTCCGGCAGCGGTACCTGCGGTGGGCCGCGGCGACCGGCGCCGACCTCGAGACCCGGCTGGACGGCGACTGGCGCGACGCGTTCGACCTGGTCGCCGACGACCTGCGCGCGGCGCTCGCCGGCGCGCCGCCCGGCCGCGGCGCCGTCCCGCACCGCCTCGCCCGCTCCCTCGCGCACCTGACCTACGCGCGCCGGTTCCTGCACGAGGTCCACGGCCACTACCAGGAGGCGGCGCGGCGGGCGCCCACCCCGGAGGAGGCCGCCGCCGACCTGCGGAACGCCGCGGACGCCGCGCACGCCCTGATCGACACCGGCCGGGCCTTCGAGCTGCTGCTGGCGTCGGCGGAGCAGGCCCGCGCGGCCGGCGACGGCAACGCCGAGGCCATCGCGCTCGCCTTCGCCGTCACGACCGCCGACCGGCACCCGTCCGGGTTCGAGGCGGAGGTCCCGCACGGGCGCCTCCGGGAGCTGCTCGACCGCGCCGCCGCGGCCGGCGACCGGCGCGACCCGTTCGTCGCCGCCCACCTCGCGGCGGCCCGCGCCTGGAACTCCCGCGCGGAGAAGGTCACCCCCGAGCCGGCGCTGATCGGCGAGGCGGTGGCCGCCGCCCGCGCCACCGGCGACCCGGTGCTGGTCTGCGGCGCGCTCGACGCGGCCGGCTGCGCCGCCCTCGCCGCCGGGCGGTTCCGCGAGGCGCGCCGGATCACCGCCGAGCGGATCGAGCTGGTCGCCGCCATGCCGCGCGACGTCCCGTACCCGGCGCCGGAGATCACCGACGCGTTCCACATGGCGTCGGCCTGCGCCGTCGCCGCCGGCGACCTGCGCGCGGCGCTCGTCGCCGCCCGGCTCGCCGCGTCCGACGACCTCCTCGGCGACCGGTCGCCGGTCGCGCTGAGCACGCTGATCCCGCCGCTCGTTCTCATGGGCGACCTGCCCGGGGCGCTGTCCCGCGCGTCCACGCTGTGGGACGTCTGCGAGGGCGCCGGCAGCCCGCTCGCCTGGATGGCCCCGGCGGTCGCCTCGCTCGCACTGGCGCACGGGCTGCGCGGCGACGTGGACGGCTTCCGGTCGTGGCGGGCGCGCGCGGAACAGGTCGCGAGCGGAGCCCGGACGCGCTACCTCGCGTCCTACGCGGCATTCGTGGACGCCCGCACCGCCCTGCACACCGGACAGACCGACGACGCCCCCGTCCTGGTGGAGCGGGCTTTCGCCGACTTCCCGCCCCAGGACTGGTACCGGGCGTACGCCCGTGCCGCCGGTGCCGAACTCGCCGTCGCCGCGGGCCTGCCCGACGCTTCCGACCGCCTGGCCGCCGCGGCGGGTGCCTCCGCAGAGAACGACTGGGGCGCCGCCTGCCTGACCCGCGCGTCCGGTCGCCTCCATGACGACAAGACACAGCTCACCGAGGCCGTCCAGGCATGGGACCGCATCGGCGCGGGTTTCGAACGCGCCCGCACGCTTGACCTGGTGTCTCGGCTGCCCTAGGCGAGAAGTGCCAGCCGATCGGCGTTCCGACGGGAAACGTTGACGAAATCGGTGGCCGGACCCGGCTGGTTCGGGCCCCGGCCTGCGCTGGTCCTGCCGCGCCGGATCGGCGGCGGGCTTCGGAGCCTTGCCCGGCATCTCGCCGGGCGTTACCGTGCCAAGAATCCGATAGGAAAGTTTCCTGTCAGATGGGGTTCTCGATGTCCCGCTCCCGCTCCCCGCCACCCGTCCCCCTGCGGCGCCCGGCGCCGCGACGACGACATGACCACCCCAGCACGCAAGGACCCCCCGCATGAAGAAATCAAGGCGCAAGCTCGCCGCCGTGACGGCCGGCCTCGGCCTCGCTCCCCTCGTCGCCGTGGTGCTCCCCGCGACCTCGGCCTGGGCGCACGGCTACGTCTCCGCACCGATGAGCCGGCAGGCCCAGTGCGCACAGAAGATCGTCGACTGCGGAGCCATCACGTGGGAGCCGCAGAGCGTCGAGGGCCCGAAGGGCCTGCAGAGCTGCAGCGGCGGAAACTCCCGGTTCGCCGAGCTCGACGACGACGGCAAGGGCTGGCAGGCCACCACGGTCGGCCAGAACGTGACCTTCACCTGGACGTTCACCGCCCGGCACCGCACCTCCAGCTACGAGTACTACGTCGGCGGACGCAAGGTCGCCACGATCGACGGCAAGGGCGAGCAGCCGCCCGCGACCCTGTCGCACAACGTCAACCTGGGCGGCGTCACCGGCCGGCAGAAGGTGCTGGCCGTCTGGAACATCGCCGACACCACCAACGCGTTCTACGCCTGCATCGATCTGCAGGTGCAGTGATGCGGAACCGGATCCCGAGCCTGCTCGGAGCCGCGTTCCTCGCGGCGGGAACGCTGTCGGCCGTCCTGCCGGCAGCCTCGGCCTCCGCTGCGGACTGCGCGGCACGCAACGTCTCCTCCTACGCTGCCGACCAGGGAGCGTGCGGCGGGACGACCGACTCGCCGGCACTCAACGCGTTCGTCGTGAACGAGTCGCAGTTCAACCAGATGTTCCCGAACCGCAACTCGTTCTACAGCTACGGCGGCCTCACGGCCGCCATGAGCGCCTACCCCGCGTTCGCCAACACCGGCAGCGACACGGTGAAGAAGCAGGAGGCGGCGGCCTTCCTGGCCAACGTCAGCCATGAGACCGGCGGACTCGTCTACATCGTCGAGCAGAACACCGGGAACTACCCGCACTACTGCGACGCGAGCCAGCCCTACGGCTGCCCGGCCGGGCAGGCGGCCTACTACGGGCGCGGTCCCATCCAGCTGAGCTGGAACTTCAACTACAAGGCCGCCGGGGACGCCCTCGGCATCGACCTGCTGAACAACCCGTACCTGGTGGAGCAGGACTCGGCGGTCGCGTGGAAGACCGGGCTCTGGTACTGGATGACCCAGAACGGCCCCGGCACCATGACCGGGCACACCGCCATGGTCGACGGCCACGGCTTCGGCGAGACCATCCGCAGCATCAACGGCAGCCTGGAATGCGACGGGAAGAACCCGGGCCAGGTGCAGAGCAGGGTGGACGCCTACCAGCGCTTCACCCAGATCCTCGGCGTCCCCGCCGGCGGCAATCTGACCTGCTGACAGGACCCGACCTCGGCAGACGACCCGCGTCCGGCGACCCCGGACGCGGGTCGTCCGCGTTCCGTCGGGTCACCGGACGCGCGCCGTCCGCGTTCCCGTCGGGTCACCGGACGCGGGCCAGGAGGCCGTCGAGGAGCATCTCCAGCCCCTGGGTGGGTCGGGTGAGCGGGGCCGGGGGCGCGGGTGTTGCGTGTTCTGGTCGCAGGGTCGCGGAAGCGGTCCGGGTCGGGCCGTGGCGGTGGTGTGAAAGGGGTGTTGACGGTCGCGGGTCCCGTCCGTAGCTTCTCTGAAAGCGCTTTCTCGAACGCGGGAGGGCGCGCGTCGCTGATCGCCATGAGGGTGGTGAGGATGCTTTCGCAGCAGCGATGGGAGCGCTCCCAGACCGCGCGTGAGACCGCGCGCACCGAGTTCCACTGCTTCTTCGCGCGGCACCATCGCGACCTCGCCCGGCTCGCCTACCTGATGCTGGGCGACCCGGACGGCGCCGACGACCTCGCCGCGGACGCGATGACCGCCGCCTGGCAGCGCTGGGACCGGGTGCGCGCCGCCGACCAGCCCCTCGCCTACGTGCGCCAGATGGTCGTCAACATGTCGCGGAGCCGGATCCGCGCGCTGGTCCGCGAGCGCGACAAGCTGGCGCGCCTCGGCGCCCGGCTGGACGAGCGCGGCCGCGAGCCGGACGTCCCCGCGGTCGTCGACGTGCGCGCGGCGCTGGCGCGGCTCCCGCAGCGCAAGCGCGCGTGCGTGGTGCTGCGGTTCGGCCTCGACCTGTCCGAGAAGGAGACCGCGCGCCGCCTCGGCGTCGCGGTCGGGACGGTGAAGAGCCAGACCGCGAAGGGCACCGCCGAGCTGGCCAGGCAGCTGGCGGACGGCCGCGGCAACCTTCCGGGCGCCGCCGGCGACTAGGAGGAAAGCCCTTTCCGGGGTGGCGAAACCGCCCCCGCCCTCACTCCCAAGGAAGGCGCCTCGTGAAAACGAACCCCCTCTACCTGGCCGTGGCCGTCGCCGGAGCGGCGGCACTGGCCGTGCCCGGTGCCGTGCCCCGGCCGGTCCCCGTGGCCCACCGGGCCGCAGCCGCGCGGCAGGTCGAAGCGCTCGACCGCGGGCTGATCAGCGTCCGGTCCGGCAACGGCAACTATGTCGGCTGGCGGCTGCTCGGCACCGACCCGTCCGGGACGACGTTCGCCCTGTACCGCGGGTCGACCCGCGTCGCCACGGTCACCGGCTCCACCAACTACTGGGACGAGGGCGCGCCCGCCGACGCGTCCTACACCGTGCGGCCGATCGTGAACGGCGGCGAAGGCGCGGCTTCGGAGAGCTCGCTGCGGTTCGGCGACGGGTACCTGGACGTGCCGATCCAGTCGCCCGGGTCCGAATACAGCGCCAACGACGCGAGCGTGGCCGACCTCGACGGCGACGGGCGGCTGGAGTTCGTCCTCAAGTGGGACCCGTCCAACTCCAAGGACAACTCGCAGAGCGGCTACACCAGCGACGTCTACATCGACGCCTACCGGCTGGACGGCACCCGCCTCTGGCGCATCGACCTGGGACGCAACATCCGCGCCGGCCAGCACTACACGCAGTTCCAGGCGTACGACTACGACGGCGACGGCCGGGCCGAGGTCGCCATGAAGACCGCGGACGGGACGGTCGACGGCACAGGGAAGGTCATCGGCAACGCCTCCGCCGACTACCGCAACTCCAGCGGATACATCCTGAGCGGCCCCGAGTACCTCACCATGTTCGACGGGCGGACGGGCGCCGCGATGCAGAGCGTCGACTACGTCCCGGCGCGCGGCAACGTCTCGGACTGGGGCGACTCGTACGGCAACCGCGTGGACCGCTTCCTCGCCGGCACCGCCTACCTGGACGGCCAGCGCCCCAGCCTGATCATGGCGCGCGGCTACTACACCCGCAGCGTGATCGCCGCCTGGGACTGGCGGGACGGCCGGTTCACCCGCCGCTGGACGTTCGACACCAAGAGCTCCACCAACACCGGCCGCGGCTACGACGGCCAGGGCTCGCACAGCCTGTCGGTCGGCGACATCGACGAGGACGGACGCGACGAGATCGTCTACGGCGCCATGGCCGTCGACGACAACGGCTACGGCCTGTGGACGACCCGCACCGGCCACGGCGACGCCCAGCACCTCGGCGACTTCGACCCGGCGCGTCCCGGGCTGGAGTACTTCAAGGTCAGCGAGTCGTCCGGCCAGCCGTCGTCGCTCTACATCGACCCGCACAACGGGCAGGTCCTGTGGTCGACGTCCGCGTGCTGCGACAACGGCCGGGGCGTCGCCGGCGACATCTGGAACGGGCGGCCCGGGGCCGAGTTCTGGTCGGCGTCGGTCTCCGAGCTGCGCAGCGTCACCGGCAACAACGCGGGCCGCAAGCCGTCGTCCGTCAACTTCCTCGTCTGGTGGGACGCCGATCCGGTGCGCGAGCTGCTGGACGGCACCCACATCGACAAGTACGGCCCGTCCGGCGACACCCGGCTGCTGACCGCGTCCGGCGTGCACTCCAACAACGGGACGAAGGCCGTCCCGTCGCTGTCCGGCGACCTGTTCGGCGACTGGCGCGAGGAGGTCGTCTGGCCGACCGGCGACAACAGCCGGCTCCGGATCTACACGACCCGGGAGGTCACCGACCGCAAGATCTACACGCTCCTGCACGACACCCAGTACCGGACCGGGCTGGCCTGGCAGAACACCGCCTACAACCAGCCGCCGCACCCGGGCTTCTTCCTCGGTGACGGCATGTCCGCCCCATCCCAGCCGCAGATCTACACGCGCTGACGAAGGGCACGCCACCGCTTCAACGGCGCAGCGGTGGCGCGTTGACTAGACGGAGGATAATCCTCCAGTTATGGTGGGGAGGAGGGATTTCCTACGCAGCGGGGAGGCCGACCATGGCCGTCAAGCTCAACCACACCATCGTCCACGTCACCGACAAGGCGGCGTCCGCCAGGTTCTACTCCGAGATCCTCGGCGTGGACCCGCCGGTGCCCTTCAGCCACTTCCTGACCGTCGCGATGTCCAACGACATCACCCTGGACTTCCTGGACGCGCGTCCCGACCCTTCTCCGCAGCACTACGCGTTCCTGGTGGGCGAGGACGACTTCGACGCGATCTACGGCCGCGTCCGCGACCGCGGCCTCACCTACTACGCCGACCCGATGCGCAGCCGTCCCGGCGAGATCAACCACAACGACGGCGGCCGCGGCGTCTACTGGGAAGACCCGGACGGCCACATGCTGGAGATCATCACAGTCCCCTACGGCGGGTGAGCGCAATGGCCAAGATACGGCTCTACATGACGATGTCCCTGGACGGTTTCGTGGCCGGCCCGGATGACGTGCGGGAGATGCCGCTCGGCCGCGGCGGCGGCCGGCTGTTCAACTGGATGGACGACCGGCTGTCGGACGGCCCGAGCGGGCAGGTGTACCGCGAGGCGCTGGACACCGGCGCCGTGATCTCGGGCCGCCGCACGTTCGAGCTGGCCGGACGCTGGCAGGGCGACCACCACGACGGCGTCCCGGTCCTCGTCCTCACCCACGCGGTCGACGACGGCGACGAGCCGCCCGGCGTCACGCGCTTCGTCACCGACGTCAAGGCGTGCGCCGACCAGGCGCGGGAGGCCGCCGGCGACCGCGACGTCATGGTGCACGGCGCCGGGGCCGCGCAGTCGCTGCTGCGGGCCGGGCTGCTCGACGAGATGGAGATCCACCTCGTCCCGGTGCTGCTCGGCGAGGGGCGGCGGCTGTTCGACGCGCTCGGCCCGGACCGCATCGAACTCGAACTCACGCGGACGCTGCAGGACCGCGACGTAACCCACCTCCGCTACCGCATCGCCGCGCCCTGACGTCGTCGTAGGGAGTCGTAACGGCTGTGGGAGCGGTCGCCGTGCTGTTCGCGGACCATGCGGCGGATCAGGCGGGTGCGCCGGCGGTGGCCGATGCGGTGGGCGAGCCGTGTGCCGCCCGGGACCAGGCCGCGGACGGTCTCCAGGGCGAAGACGGCGGCCGAGGTGGCGAGGACGGCGGCCTGGAAGGGCTTGCTGTCGGGCGTCCCGAGAAAGTCGGCGTTGCGTTTGCCCAGGACGATCCGGCTGTAGGACATCAGGTAGTTCGTCAGTCCGCGGCGGGCGAGCGGGCTGGCCTTCAGGCGGTGCGGGAGCAGCAGCGGTGCGGCGGCGTTCTCCAGCGAGCGGGCGAGCCGCCGGGAGTCGTCGTCCGGCATGAACTCGGTGGCGGCCTCCAGCCAGAGCAGCCGCCAGGCGTCGACCTCGGTGGCGGGCAGCAGTTCGGTGCGGACGCCCATGAGATGCCCGACGTAGCGCCATAGATGCAGGACGGCGCCCGTGTCGGCGCGGGAGAACCGCAGCCCGAGGGCGCGGGAGCCGAGCAGCATGACCTGGGAGAACAGCAGCAGCGTCCCGGTGAGCTGGATCTGGTTGATCGGGGCGTCCCAGGCGTCGTGGTCCCAGTCGTCGCGGGCGTGCATCGCCGCGCGGACCTGGGCGTGCATGACGCGGACGCGCAAGGTGTTCTTGAAGCCGTCCTCGAAGCGTCCCAGCGCTCCGGGCGTGGTGACGTCGACCCACCAGCTCGCGGTCTCGGCCAGCCGCCGGGGCGCCATGCCGTCCAGGTCGCCGGTCCGCACGAGGGTCTTGTTGGCGCGGGACGCCAGGTAGCCGCCGTAGAGGGACGCGCACGGCATCACCATCGCCAGGCCGAGCAGGCCGGTGCGGCCGACCGCGCGGGCGCCGCGGTCGAGGAGGTCCGGGTCCACCCAGTAGGGGACGGTCTCGACCTCGGCGAAGAGGGCGGCGAGTTCGGGCGGCGGGTCGTCGATCGCGGTGATGCCCTGGTGCAGGGCGCGTTCGAACAGGCGCCGCCCGCTCTGCCCCGGCATGCGGGCGATCATCGCGGCGACGTCGTCCGCGCGCGGGTCACCGGTGCGGGCGAAGGAGCGGAAGCCGTCCAGCTGGGTGGGGGTCGCGCGGATATCGCCCGGGGCCAGCAGCCGCAGCGTGACGTTCCACGGGGGCCTCGTCATCCACGCCGGATGCGGCAGGCGTCGTTCGCCGGTCATCGGTCTCCTTCAGTGCGTGCGCGGACTCGTGGTGCGGGACGGCGGCGACGGCCAGCACCGACAGCGCGACCGCCGGCATGAACCGGGTCGTGGACGGGACGGGCCAGGGCTCCTGGAAGAGCAGCCCGCCGACCAGCAGGAGATAGGTCTTCGCGGTCGCCGTGGCGACCAGCCCGACGATGACCAGGCGGCTGCGCTGGAGGGCTATCTGGAGCTGGCCGAGGGCGAGCGGCGCGGTGAGGGCGAACAGGTAGAGGTAGGGGGCCTCGACCAGGTCGCCGAGGTGTGCGGCCAGGCCACCGGCGCCCTTGAGCATCAGTTCGGCGGTGCCGGTGAGCACGCCCACGCTGATGGCGAGCGCGACGCCGGTCAGCGGCCGGGCGTGCGTGCCCTTGCGGGCGAGGTCGCAGGCGAGGAACGACACCGCCGACACCAGGATCGACAGTGCCGCCACCGCGATCACCAGCCGCTCCGGCGCGTCCCGTCCCTCCTGGTACTGGACGCCTTTCGCCGCGCCGGCGAACAGCGCCGTCGCGGCGGCAAGCAGTACGACGCAGCCCCATTCGCGGAGCGTGAGCCGCTCGCCGAGCAGCGGGACGGTGAGGACGACCAGGACTGCCAGGCCCGCCAGCAGCATCGGTTGCGCCTGCAGCAGTGTGAGCCGGGTCAGCGCCGCGGCCTGCACGCCCGCCCCGACGGCGACGATGGCGGCGCCCGCGAGCCAGACCCGGCTGCGCAGCAGCGCCCGGGTCAGCCGCCACGGACGGCGTCCGGACAGCGGCGGCATCGCCGTGGCGGCGAGCTTGAGGTAGACGAGTCCGGCGAAGTAGACGGTGGTGGACAGGAGCGCGAGGGCCTGGAAGTGCTGCGGCATGGCCCGTCCCTTCCTGCGGCTGGGTGGGGGGCGTCCGAGCCGTCCGCGGCCCGGCATGTCGGCGCGCAGTGCCGGGCCGCGGACGGGGCTTCTTCGGACGGGGTCAGGGCTTGGCAGGGTCCCAGAGGTCGAACGCGTTGGGCTGGCCGGCCTTGAACCGCCGGTCGTCATCGTCGTAGATGCCCTTGAACTCGCTGGGCTGGTACAGCTTGAACAGCTTGGCGGGGCTCTCGTTGCTCCCCGAGGCGTCCAGGATGGCGTTGGCGGCCTTGCGTCCCGCCTCGTTCGCGCCCTCCATGGTGGCCAGGTTGATGTCGGCGCGGACGTAGTCGGAGGCCAGGAACAGGTTGGGCAGGCCGGTGGCGGCCTCGGGCCGGTAGTTCCACGAGCTGGGCCTGTTGATCATCAGCGGCTCGTCGTTGGCGACCTGCGGGGTGCCGTTGCCGGTGATGGCGGGGTCGATGAAGTAGGAGTGGATGTTGTTGTCGGTCAGCACCAGCGGGCCCCACGGGATCGCCTTGCGGAGCTGGGCGATGACCTCCTGGAAGATCTGGTCGCCGGTGCATTCGCGGGCGGTCTTGCCGTACAGGATTCCCTTGGTGTCCCAGGAGGACAGGTCGATCGACAGGCACTCGTTGACCTGGCCGTCGTCGTAGGTGGTGCCGAACTTCTTCTTCCAGAACTGGGCCTGGCTGATCGAGGTCAGCGCCCAGGGCTGGCCGGCGTAGGCGCAGTGCCCCTTGGCCAGGTTGATGGGCTGCTTGAGGTAGACCATGATCCCGTTCATCCAGTCGGTGGTGATCTGGGACAGGCTCTTCAGGCCGGGGTCGGCGGCCAGGATCTGGTCGTTGAGCAGCGGGAGGGCGCGTTCGATCGGGACCGCCAGGACGTAGTGGTCGGCGTCGACGGTGACGGTGCCGCCCGGCCCGGCGATCTGCGCGCCGCTGATCTTCTTGTCGGTGACGTTGAGCTTGGTGAGCGTGGAGTCGGCCTGGAATGTGACGCCGAGGGACTTGAGGTAGTCGACCCAGGGGTCGATGAGCGCCTCGTTGGTGGGCGCGTTGAGCAGCCGGTCGGGGGCCTTGTAGCCGCCGAGGCCGAGGGTGCTGTAGACCCACGCCTCGGCCATCAGGCCCATGGTGTGGGCGTTGGCCTTGTCGGGCTTGGCCGCCACCAGGGTGCCGGTGAACATCTGCACCAGCAGTTCCCGGTAGGCGTCCGACTGCTTCTCGGAGTGGACGAACTGAGCGAAGCTCATGTTCTCCCACTGCTTGTAGCGGCGTTCGGGGCCGCTGGTGACGAACGCGATCATCTTCTGCAGGAAGTACCCGACCTCGATCGCCGGGACCTTGCCGACCACGTTGAGGGCGGTGGACAGGAACGCCAGCAGCGAGTCGGGGCTGAGCGTGCCGATGATGCTGCCGCGGGCGGGCAGCACCATCTTGGTGCCGTTGTAGAACGCGGCGACCTCGTCGCCGGCGGTCAGGTTGGCGAAGGCCTTGCCGCCGCCGGGCAGCGGGATCCGGGACATGGTGTCGGGGAGGTTCTGGTAGAAGCCGGGGAAGAACCGGAACCCGTGCTCGGCGGGCAGGTCCTGGCGGCCGCCCGACCCGGTGCCCGGGACGGGCATGCTGCGGCACTTGCCGCCCCACGCCTTGCGCTCGTAGATGGTGACGTCGAAGCCGCGCTCGGCCAGCTCGTGGGCGGTGGACAGGCCGCCCATGCCGCCGCCGAAGATCGCGACGCGGCGGCCGGCGGCCCTGCGGGTGCGCGGGGCGCGGCGGGCGGACGGGGCGGCCGCCGATGCGCGGCCGGTGCCGAGCGCGCCGGCGGCGGCGACCGCGCCGGCCGCGCCGAGCGCTC
Organism: Actinomadura darangshiensis; assembly: GCF_004349235.1. Classification (GTDB taxonomy): domain Bacteria; phylum Actinomycetota; class Actinomycetes; order Streptosporangiales; family Streptosporangiaceae; genus Spirillospora; species Spirillospora darangshiensis. Next base: position 58,605 of record NZ_SMKY01000015.1, read on the forward strand.
CGGTGACGAAGCGGCGGCGGTCCATGCCGCCGGGGGACTGCGGTGCGGGGGTGTCTTCGGGGGTCCTGTCGGCCACGACGCACTCCTCGTGGTGGGGGGTGGGACTCGGCTAACCGACACTCATGTCGGTTAATTGGTCCCCAACTATGAACAGGCCGCCGCGGGGAGTCAACCCCTCGCGGCGGCCCGATCGAGAAACGCCCGATGCCCCGGGCGGCGGCTACGTGGCGTGCCCCAGGCCCGTCCAGAGCATCAGCATCGCGCCCTCCACCAGCATGGATCTGGGCATCTCCGGGTTGCGCTCCCACCACTGCGCGACGCCGTCCAGCCCGGTGATGAGCAGCTCGACCATCGCCTCGGCGATCGGCTCGCCCGGGTCGACGCCGACGGACCGGATGTCGCCCGCGAGCAGCGCCGTCACCGCCCGGGTGCGCGACTCTCTGATGCCCTGCCGCACGGTGCGGATCTCGGGATCGTCCTCGTCGGTGCGGTCGAACAGCAGCCGGCGCGCGGCCGGGTTGGTTTCGGCAAAGCTGAAATAGGCATCGACGGTCGACCGCATCCGCTCCTCGGCCGGTCCCGACCCGGTGATGCGGGTTCCGATGTACTCGACCAGCGCGGCGTTCTGCTCCTGCATGACCGCCAGCAGCAGCACCCGCTTGGACGGGAAATGGTCGTACAGCACCGTCCGCGCCACCCCGGCCGCGGCGGCGATCTCGCCGAGCGACGAACCGTTGTACCCCTTGCTCGCGAAGACCTTGACCGCGGCCGCGGTGAGCAGCGCCCGGCGCTCCGCGGCGCGCATCCGTGGTTTGGGCGGATTGTCCCTCATCGCTTGACTCCGATCCGTCGTTGCCTCACGCTAACCGACATCAGTGTCGGTAATCGAACCAGTCGAGCAGGGGAGTCGCCCATGGCACGCGGGAACCCGTCGATCGCGATCGCCGGGGCCGGGTTCAGCGGCATCGGCCTGGCCGTCCGGCTGAAACAGGCCGGCTTCACCGACCTCACCGTCTACGACAAGGCCGGCGGGCCCGGCGGCGTATGGCGCGACAACACCTACCCGGGCGCCGCCTGCGATGCCCCGTCCCACCTGTACTCCTACTCCTTCGAACCCAAGCCCGACTGGACCCGGCGGTTCGCCGAGCAGCCCGAGATACTGGACTACCTGCGGCACTGTGCCACCAAATACGGCCTGCACCGGCATCTCCGCCTCAACACCGAGATCACCGACGCCGAGTTCGACGCCGCCTCCGGCCGCTGGCGCCTGCACACCGCGGGCGGCGGCATCCACGAGCACGACCTCTTCGTCGCCGCGTGCGGCCAGCTCTCCAACCCGTCCGTCCCCAGACTCCCCGGCCTGGACACGTTCGCCGGCGAGGCGTTCCACTCCGCCCGCTGGAACCACGACCTCGACCTGTCCGGACGGCACGTCGCCGTCGTAGGCAACGGCGCCAGCGCGATCCAGTTCGTCCCGCTGATCGCGCCCGCCGCCGCGTCGCTGACCGTCTTCCAGATCGAGGTGCACTGGATCAGCCGCAAACCCGACCGGGAGTACCCGCGCTGGCGGCACGCCCTCAACCGCCGCGTCCCCGCCGCGCAGAAACTGTCCAGGCTGGGGATCTTCCTCTGGTTCGAAGTGCTGCTCAACCCCGCGCTGATCTCCCCGCGCGGCCGCCGGACACTGTCGGCGCCCATCCGCGTCCTGTGCCGGTACGCCCTGCGCTCGGTCCGCGACCGCGACCTCCGCCGCCGCCTCACCCCCCGCTACGAGCCCGGCTGCAAGCGCATCCTGACCTCAAGCGAGTACTACGAGACCCTCAACCGCGACAACGTCCACGTCGTCGAGGACCCGATCACCGAGGTCACCCCGCACGGCGTCCGCACCGCATCCGGCGACCACGACGCCGACACCATCATCTTCGCCACCGGCTTCCGCTCCCAGGACTTCGTCGCCCCCATGCGCGTGACCGGCGCCCACGGCACCGAACTCAGCGCCGCCTGGAAGGACGGCGCCCGCGCCTACCTCGGCCTTGCCGTCCCCGGCTTCCCCAACTTCTTCCTCATGTACGGCCCCAACACCAACGTGGGATCCGGGTCCATCGTCCACATGCTCGAAAGCCAGGCCGCCTACATCGTCCAGGCCGTCCGCCTGCTCGGCACCGGCGTCACGACGCTGGACGTCCGCGCCGACGTCCTCGACGCCTTCGACGCCACCGCCCAGCGCCGCCTCGGCACGTCCGTCTGGAACCAGGGCGGCTGCGACAGTTGGTACCTCGACGCCGACCACCGCAACACCAACAACTGGCCCGGCTCCATGACCGCCTACCGCCGCCGCACCCGCCACCTGAACCCCTCCGACTACCACCTCACCCACTGACCGGATCGCTCTGCGCGGACCAGTTCCCGTTCCCGAACGGATCGACTGCCCGAATGGAATAGGTGTGGACGGTGCCCGGCGCCAAGCCGGTGTCGGTATAGGTCATCGTCCGCAGATCCCAGAACCGAGAGCCCGCCTCGACGCTGTGGACGACGGTCTCGGCATCGAGAATCACCTCGTACGTGAGATTCCTGTTGTCTCGGTCCCAAGTCTGCGTCCAGGTGACCTCGACCGTTCCGCTGGTCCCGTCCGGCTTCTCGACATTGGGTTTCGCGATCGATTCCGGTTTCCCGGTGTCGGTCGTGACGGCCATGGTCCCGAATCTAGTGAGACCTTGCTGCAGGTGCTTGTCGACCGTAGTGAACGATCGCGGACACACCACCGGCGCCGCCTCCGACAAAGACCGACATCCTCCGTGGCGCAGCCGAGATCATCGGTGAATGGCTCGGTGTCGACGACATCAAGAACTGCGTCACCGGGAAGAGCGCAACAGCCTGCGCCTGGGCGATCGTGGGTCTCATCCCCGTCGCCGGAAAATACGTCAGACCCGTCGCACGCGGCGTCCGGGCGATAGGGCGTGCGAGTAAGGTCGCGCGGGCAGCGCGACCGGTCGAGTCGGCCGCCAGGATATGCAGCAGCTTCGTTCCTGGAACCAAGGTCCTGATGGCCGACGGCAGCCAGAAGCCCATCGACCAGGTCAAGGTGGGCGACAAGGTCGTGGCCACCGACCCCGCAACAGGCGAAACCAGTGCCGAGCCGGTATCGCAGACCATCTCCACCAAGGGGGAAAAGAACCTCGTCCAGATTGCCATCGACACTGGCGCATCCGCTCTGGCCCCGCCCTCGGAAACCAAACACCCAGCCGCATCCCTCAAGCTCGATCGGCCTGGCAAGTCCAAGAGCGGCATGGTCACTGCCACTGACACCCACCCCTTCTGGGTGGCCGGTGACATCGGTAGGTGGGTCAAGGCCGCCGACCTCAAGCCCGGCATGTGGCTCCGCACCAGCGCCGGCACCTACGTCCAGGTCACCGCCACCAAACACTCGACCGCCCACCGCCAACGCGTCCACAACCTCACCATCGCCACCACGCACACCTACTACGTCCTTGCAGGTAGCGCGGCCGTCCTCGCCCACAACACGAATGGATGCGGATGGGTCCGGTACGGAACGACGAAACTGAGCAGGGTCGCGATCCAGCACAGACGGCAGGCCGGGATCTCGTCAGGGCAGAACGTCGCCGTGTACAGTGTTGAACTGCCGAACGGTCGGATGGCCAACCTGGCCTTCGCCAACACAGTCCGCGGTCCGCACTCTGAGGCTCACGCCGATGACTTTATCGACGAACCCGGCATCGACCCGAGCGCCGTTAAGGCGGTCTACTCGGAGCGCAACTTCTGTGATTCTCCAGGGCATGAATGTGCAGCCCGCATGTCTCGATATACCGGAGCGACACTCTCCTGGAGTTTTGAGAAGTGGCAGAATGCAAGGTCGGGCATTCGCGCGGTGGTGTTCGGGTGACGATGAATATTAAGGAGATCCTTGGATACGTCCAAGACGCGCATAAGTGTGGATCGCATTCTTGAGGACGATCTTTCGAGCCTGCCCAAATCTGGTGGCCGTTCGGTCTTTCCGGCACCGATCTCGGAAGGCTGGCGGCTGCCGGACCAGGGAAGAGTTTTTCTCTCCTCCTACGGCCTCCCCTCGGTGAGGACGGATGACCTTATGGGGATCGTCGGCGAGTTTCAGGAGTCGGAAACGCCGGAGATCGGTGGCAGCGGACTTCAGTACTACGTCCTTGGACGTTACGGCGTGGCAAGGATGGCAGCTGTCCAAGGCTCCGGCGAGGTCCTCGCGCTCCCCAGATCATCGGAAGTACATTCCGCGATTTCGCACTTATACCCCGCTGGGTTGACTCCCGTTCCGGCTAACTCGTCTCTGGAGCAATTCGTCGAATGCGCCTGGCGATGGCACTGGATAGTGCCACTTCTCGCCGCAATGGAAAAACGTGCGGGAGAGGCTGAGATTATGACATGGAAGGAGGGGGGGAGGTTAGATTCTCCGGACCCCTACGACGACTATGAGCAAGTGTGTGACCATGTGTTGGAGAAATTTCAGGAGATCGATCGGCAAATCGGCCTCCGCTGCAAGTTCTGGACAGAGACGATCACGAGTATTTAAGGTCAGTAACTCTTTTCAACGTGCGTTGAGCTCGTGGTTCTGGAGGAGGTGGATGGCTCGCATTAAGCGAAGAGTTCCAGTCACCCCAGATGAATGTGTCGGCCTGGAACCTGAAGCGATTTGGTCTACTGACCATATCGTCTCAAGAATTGTCGACTCGTATGCAGGCCGCCCCAATGCTTTCGTTGAGTCGCTGCGGGTAAAGCTGTGATGGGGTGATCGGTCTACCTCGAGGACGATAGTTAGACAAGGTTTGGGTGCCTCCGATCTCACTGGGCCCGATGTCTGCCGAAGGCGCCGTCCCAAGCGTCGGTGACCCCTTGGCATCCGCGATTACGGCCCGAACATCGGCCGTTTCATCTCCGCCGACCCGTCATGAACGCGGCCGATCCGCAGCAGATAAACGGCTACAGCTATGCCGGAAATCGACGCAGGCCACAGCGGCCTATGCCCACCCGACATCTGCGGCGAAGGGATTATGAACCGACATCCTCTGTGGCGCAGCCGAGATCATCGGTGAATGGCTCGGTGTCGACGACATCAAGAACTGCGTCACCGGGAAGAGCGCAACAGCCTGCGCCTGGGCGATCGTGGGTCTCATCCCCGTCGCCGGAAAATACGTCAGACCCGTCGCACGCGGCGTCCGGGCGATAGGGCGTGCGA
>NZ_SMKY01000160.1 GCF_004349235.1 Actinomadura darangshiensis
GGACGAGGTCGTGCTGCTCGCGTGCACGCGGGGCGCCGGTGAGGGGCCTGTCCGGGTGGTGCGGCTCACGCAGGCGGAGGTTGTGGCGGGGCTGCTGCGGGTCGCCGACTCCGCCATGTTCGGGGGTGCGGACACGGTGCTCACCGCCTTGCCGCTCACCGGTGTTCTCGGGTTGAACGGGGTGCTGAATCCGGCGCTGCGGCTCGGCGCCACCGTCGTCGCGTTCCCCGGTGCTGGACGCCATGATCTGCTGCGCGCCCTGCGGGATCACCGCGTCACCGTTGCGGTGCTGCCGCCTGGGCTCGTGGAGACCCTCGCCTACGATCGCGCCGTCCTCAGGTACGACCTGCGGACGCTGCGCGCCGTCGTGGTCGCCGGCGGGCCGCTCGCCGCCGAGGAGGCGCGCGCCGCGGCGACGCGGCTCGGGTGCCCGGTCCGGCAGGCGTACGGGCTGGCCGAGGCCGCGGGGTTCACCCACCTCAACCTGCGCGCGGCCGAGGAGGGGACGCTCGACTCGGTCGGACGGGGGCTGGCGGGCGTGACCTGGCGCGTCGTCGATCCGCGCAGCGGCGACGCGCAGCCGTCCTACCAGCCGGGGGAGCTGTGCGTGCGGCTTCCGGTGGCGGGCGCGGGGCGTCCGCGGTGGCTGCCCACCGGGGACTCCGCGTTCGCCGACGACCACGGGCGGGTCTTCATCCTGGGCCGGCTGCCCGCGGCGCGCCGCGAACCGCCCGGCGATCCCGAGGTGGTGCTGGCCGCGCACCCGGCCGTGCGGGACGCCGCCGTGGCCCCCGCGCCCGACGACGACCTCGGCCTGACACCGCACGGGTTCGCCGTTCTCGCCGGGCCCGCGGCAGAGACCGACCTCCTCGCCTACGTCAACGGGCACGTCCCGAAGACGCGTGAAGTGACCGCGGTGCACATCGTGGACGAGATCCCCCGCACGTCCGACGGCCGGGTCCGGCGCCGTGCGCTGCTGCGGCGAGCGGGGCTGACGCCATGACGTACACATGCGACTACACATTTCTGCGGATGTGGCGCCGGGTGCGCGGAGCCTATTTTCGGTCTATGCCCGAAGGAAGCACCGTCGTCCGCGACGCCACGATCACCGAGGTCGTGGTGGACGCGGCCGCGAGCTTCACTGGCCGGCACGCGAACCGGGCCGCCCTCGTCGATCCGGGCCGTGAACTCGGGCACGCGGCGTTCGCGGACACCGTCCCCGCCGCCGCGAACGGGCTGCGGCGCCACGGCGTCCGGCCCGGCGATGTCGGGGCGATCCACGTCACCGGCGTCTGCGACCTGGCTCTCGCCGTCCATGCCGTGACGGCGGCCGGCGCCGTCCCGGCTCTGCTGCCCTCGGGCGCCGCCCCCGCGGAACTGGCCGCGCTCATGAACGAGACGGGTGCCCGCTTCCTCCTGGCCGGCGAGGACACCGCGGCCCGTTCCCTGGCCGCCACCGAGCACGCGTACGTCAGGCAGGTCTTCGCGTTCGGGGACGTTCCCGGCACGACCCCGTTCTCCCGGCTCCTGGAACCCGGCGCCACCGAGCCGGGCGCACACCCGGACCCGCTCCGCGATCCGGCGCTGCGCCTGCCCGCTCCGTCCGCGGACATGACCCACGCCGACCGCCTCGCCGACCTGTACCGACTGGGCGGCGCACTCACACTGTCCGCCGGCGACGTCCTCGCCGTGTGCGGCCGAGACCTGTCCGCGCCGACATGGATCGGCATGGCCGACCTGTGCCTCACCCAGGGCGCCACCATGGTCGGCGTCCCCGGCCCGGACGTCGCGGACCTCCTCGAGACGATTCTGCGGCACCGGGCCACGGCCGCCGTCGTCACGCCTGCCAAGCTCCGCGCCATCGCCTTCGACCAGGGCCGCATCCCCGTCCCGGGCCTCCGCCTCCTGGTGACCGGCGCGCCGTCCGCCGAAGCCGTCCGCGCCTGCCACACCCGCCACAACTGGACGGTCGCCCCGCTGTCCTGAGCGGTGATCCGACGTGCCATGTCGGCGACGTGGACGCCAAGGAGGCCCCTACGCCGCCAACGTCGCCCGGTTCGAGTCGTCCGGGGGGTGAGCCCGCGCGTCCGGTGGACGCGCGGGCCGCACCGTCAGGCCGGGGCGGGGTGGGGGATGGACTTGTGCTCCAGGTAGGCGCGCATGCCCTCCGGGCCCAGCTCGCGGCCCATGCCGCTGTTCTTGTAGCCGCCGAACGGGGTGTTCGGGTCGAGGGTGTACATGTTGACGCCGCAGCTGCCGGTGCGGATGCGGCGGGCGACGTCGACGCCGTGGCCGACGTCGGACGTCCACACCGAGCCGCCGAGGCCGTAGTCGCTGTCGTTGGCGATCCGGACGGCGTCCGCCTCGTCCTCGTAGGGGATCAGGACGAGCACCGGGCCGAAGATCTCCTCGCGGGCGATGCGCATGTCGTTGCCGACGTCGCCGAACACGGTCGGGGCGACGTACCAGCCGCGGTCGAGCGGGCGGTTCAGGCCGCCGGTGATCAGCTTGGCGCCCTCGTCCTGGCCGATCCTGATGTAGTTCTCCACACGCTCCTGCTGCCGCCTGGCGACCAGCGGGCCGATCTCGCTGCCGTAGTCGGCGGGGTCGCCGACGTTCAGCCCGCCGACCATGGTCGCGAGCGCGTCGGCGACCTCGTCGTAGCGGCGGCGGGACGCGAGGATGCGGGTCTGCGCCGCGCACGCCTCGCCGTTGTTCATCAGCGACGCCAGCTTGAAGCCCTCGATGGTGGACGCGAGGTCGGCGTCGTCCAGGATGATCGCCGCGGACTTGCCGCCGAGCTCCAGGGTGACGCGCTTCAGCTGCTCGCCGCAGACCGCGCCGATCTTGCGGCCGGCGGCGGTGGAGCCGGTGAAGGAGACCTTGTCGACGTCCGGGTGGGCGACCAGGTGGGCGCCGACCTCGCGTCCGGCCGGGACGAAGTTGACGACGCCCTCGGGGATGCCGGCCTCGCGGATCCACTCGGCGAGCAGGTAGGAGTCGAGCGGCGTCTCGGGGGACGGCTTGGCCACCACCGTGCACCCGGCGATGAGGGCCGGCGCGAGCTTGAGCATCAGCGTGAACTGCGGGACGTTCCACGGGACGATCGCCGCGACGACGCCGACGGGCTCCTGGGCGACCGTGACCGGCCCGAGCATGCCCTGCCGCTCCTCCTCCCAGGTGTAGGTGCCGGCGAGGTCGACGTAGTACTGCAGCACCATCTGCGGGATGGCGGCCTGCCCGAACACCGAGAACATGATGGGCGACCCCATCTCGGCGGTGACGAGGTCGGCCATCTCCTGCTGCCGCTCGGCGTAGATCGCGGAGAGGCGGCCGACGATCTCGGCGCGCTCGGCGGGCGTCATCCGGGGCCAGGGGCCCTCGTCGAACGCGCGCCGCGCCGCCGCGACCGCGGCGTCGATGTCGCCCTCGGTGCCCTCGGGCACCCGGCCGATGACCTCCTCGGTGTGCGGGGAGATGACGTCGATGGTGCCGGTGCCGGCCGGGGCGGCCCACTCACCGCCGATGAACAGCCGATCGTGCTCGCGCATGCTGCTGTGCCTCCCTGCCCGCCCGGGCCGAAATCCGGTAACCGAATGCTTGCTTGGGCACAGCATCGCATGAGGTCCCGGGGCGTTGGCAAGAGGGATGAGACTCGCGTCTCATTTGCCCAGCAGATGAGCGTTCGGCCGCCGGGCGCGGCCGGCGAGTCCGGGCAGCTCGACGAGCTCGACGCCGGCGGCCGCGAGGATCTCCGCGCCCGTCCCCGCGACGAACAGCGCCGGTTCGCGCCACGCGAACACCACGCGCCGCGCGCCCGAGGCGACGATCAGCTCCGCGCACGTCCGCGGACGGGACGCGCGGTGCCCGCACGGTTCGAGCGAGCTGTAGACGGTCGCGCCCGAAAGGCCGGTGCCCAGGTCCGCGCTCGCCAGGTCCGCGCCGGTCTTGGCGAGCGCGGCCTCCTCGGCGTGGTCGTGCGGGTCGTCCTCGCGGGAGAAGCCGCGCGCGACCTCCTGCCCGTCCGCGCCGACGATGACCGCGCCGACGGAGAACGCGGTGCTCGACGGCGGGCACAGTTCCGCCAGGTCGCAGGCCAGGGCCAGCCAGCCGAGGTCATCCACGCCCGGCCCCGGCCAGGTAGCGGAGCAGCGCCAGGTTCCCGATCCGGGTGACCTCCTCCAGCCGCATCGGCCGCTCCGGCGACTGCGGGAACACCCCGGACCGGACGAAGCGCGGCGCGGACGGGTCGCCGATGAAGAACGGCGCCACCACGAGCTGCAGCTCGTCCACCGCGTCCGCCGTCAGGAACAGCGTGTGGACGCCCCCGCCGCCCTCGACCATCAGCCGCCGGACGCCCCGCGCCGCGAGGTCGCCGAGCACCGCCGGCACCGCGAGGTGGTCGCCGGTGTCCACGACCTCGGCGAGGCCGTCCAGCCGCGGCGCCAGCTCACCGGCGGTGCCGGACGGCGCGTACACGAGCTTCGGCGACTCGCCCGTGGTGAAGAACCGGGCACCGGGATCGAGGTCGCCGCTCCAGGTCAGCGTCACCTTGGTGAGGTCGGCGGGCAGCCCCCGCGCGACCCGCTGCTCCCGCCGCGCCGCGGACCGGATCAGCAGCCGGGGATCGTCGGCGCGTACGGTTCCGGCGCCGACGAGGATCGCGTCGCAGCCGGCCCGCACCGCGTCCACGCGGTCCCAGTCCGCCGTGCTGGACAGCCGCAGCCGTTCCGGGGTCGCGTCGTCGATGTAGCCGTCGGCGGACATCGCGCAGCTCAGCAGCACATAGGGGCGCTCGCTCACGCCGCAACCCTACGGGAGGGCGCGGCCCGGTGATCGCGCGGCCTCCGGAGATCGTTCGCGACGACCCGGCGTTTCTGCGCGGGATGTGTCGGAGGGGGTGCCTATGGTTGCTGCGACATGCGAATCCTGCACACCTCCGACTGGCATCTCGGCAGATCGTTCCACCGCGAGGACCTGCTGGCCGCGCAGGCGGCGTTCGTCGACCACCTGGTCGAGACCGTTACGGCGGAGCGGGTCGAGTGCGTGCTGGTCTCCGGGGACGTCTACGACCGGGCGCTGCCCGCCGTCGACGCCGTGAAGCTGTGCAACGAGGCTCTCGAACGGCTCGCCGAACGCACCCGGATCGTGCTCATCGCCGGCAACCACGACTCAGCGCGCCGCCTCGGGTTCGGGTCCTCGCTGATGGACGCGGCCGGCGTGCACGTCCGCACCGACTTCGCGACCGTGGGAGAGCCGGTCATCGTGGGGGACGCGGCGGTCTACGGCATCCCCTACCTGGAGCCCGAACTCGTCCGCCACCCCTGGGACCTGGACGAACGCAGCCACGCCGCCGCCCTCACCGAGGCCATGCGCCGCGTCCGCGCCGACGCCGCGTCCCGCGCCGAGCGCTCGCTCGTCCTCGCCCACGCGTTCGTCACCGGCGGCGAGTCCAGCGAGAGCGAGCGCGACATCTCCGTCGGCGGCTCGTCGCAGGTGTCGGCGTCGGTGTTCGAGGGCGTCGACTACGCGGCGCTCGGCCACCTGCACGGCCGCTGGCGCATCACCGACCGCGTCCGCTACTCGGGGTCCCCGCTCGCGTACTCGTTCTCCGAGGAGAAGCACGTCAAGGGCTCCTGGCTGATCGACCTGCACGCGGACGGCATCGTCTCGGAGTTCGTGGCGTCCCCCGTCCCGCGCCGCCTCGCCCGCGTCCGCGGCCGCATCGACGACCTGCTGACCGACGCGTCCTACGAGAAGTACGAGGACCGCTGGCTCCAGGTCACCCTCACCGACCCCCGCCGCCCGTCCGCCGCGATGGAACGGCTGCGCCGCCGCTTCCCGCACACCCTCGTCCTGGGCTACGCCCCCGAAGGCGGCCGCGCGGAGTCCCGCACCTGGTCCGACCGCGTCCACGAGCGCTCGACCCTGGACCTGGCGACCGACTTCGTCGCCGAGGTGACCGACGCCCCCGCCACCGCCCCGGAACGCGCCCTCCTCCACGAAGCCTTCGAAGCCTCCCGCCGAAAAGAGGCCATGGCATGACACGAGAGCCGCCGCCGCCCGGGCCGTCCGCGGCGACGAAAATCGTCGCTGCCGGTGTCGAGCGGGTCTCTTCCCACGAGTTCCACGAGGCGTCTGAGCCTTTGGGGGGAGCCACCGGCTTGAGGCTGCATCGGTCGGGTCTCTCGGTGTCGAGCGGGTCGTCTTGCGCGAAGGGGCCGGGCCCTGCGATCGGGAGGGGGCGGCGGCTTGAGGCTGCATCGGCTTGAGGTTGCGGCGTTCGGGCCGTTCTCCGGGGCGGAGGTCGTCGACTTCGATGCTCTGTCCGATGCCGGGTTGTTCCTTATCCAGGGGCGGACCGGAGCCGGGAAGACCAGCATTCTGGACGCGGTGTGCTTCGCGCTCTACGGGCAGGTGCCCGGGGTGCGGAACGCGGTCAAGGGGCTGCGCAGCGACCATGCGCCGCCGGGCGCCGGGCCGCGGGTGGTGCTGGAGACGACCATCCGGGGGCGCCGGATGCGCGTCACGCGGTCGCCCGCGTGGGAGCGGCCGAAGCTGCGCGGGTCCGGGACGACGACCGAGCACGCGAAGGTCGTCCTTGAGGAGTTCGAGCACGGCGCGTGGGTGGGGCTCACCACCCGGCTGGACGACGCGGGCGACCTGATCCTGCGGATGCTCGGGATGAACGCGGTCCAGTTCTGCCAGGTGGCGATGCTGCCGCAGGGGGAGTTCGCCGGGTTCCTGCGGGCCGGGGCCGACGAGCGCCGCAAGGTGCTGGAGCGGCTGTTCGCGGCGGAGGTGTTCGCGCAGGTCGAGAAGTGGCTGGCGGAGCGGCGCGCGGTCACCGGGCGGGAGGCCGCCGAGCCGGCGGCCCGGGCCGCCTCTGTCGCCGACCGGATCGCCGAGATCACCGGCGCGGCGCCGCCGCGCGGGGAGCGTGCGGCAGTCCCGGCGCCGCGCCGTGCGGAGCCGGTCGTGGAGCCGTTCGCCGAGGTGGAGGCGCTGCCCGCGTGGGCCGCCGAGCTGGCGGCCGGGCACGAGGACGTCCGGGTGGTCGGAGCGGAGCTGCTCGCGGGCGTCGCCGCGACGCTGCGCGATGCCCGCGAGGCGCTGGACGGCGGCAGGGCGCTCGCCGACCGGCGGCGCCGCCATGCCGGGGCCGTCGCCAGGCGCGACGCGCTGGCCGGACACGCCGAGGAGAAGTCGCGGCTGGCCTCGCGTCTCGACGCCGCCGCCCGCGCCGACCGTGTCGTCCCGCTGGTCAAGGATGTCCAGGTCCGGTACGCGGAGGCGGCGCGGGCGCGTCGCTGGGCCGACGAGACGCGGGCCCGGGTCGCGGCGCTGGTGCCGCCGAAGGCGCCGGAGGACGTGCTCGCCAAGTCCGAGCGCGGCCGCCGCGACGAGGTCGCCGCGCTGGAGGGCCGGCGCGGCACCGCCGCCCGGCTAGGGCAGATCGGGCGCGACCGCGAAGGGCTGGCGGACGAGCGGAAGAGGCTGGAGCCGGGGGAGGCGCGGGCCGGTGCGGCCCTGGCGGAGCTGCCCGGGATCGTCGAGGCGCGCCGTGCCGAGTTGGAGGAGGCGAATCTCGCGGCGGCGGGCCGGCGGGGAGCCGAGTCCGCCGTCCAGGAGGCGGAGCGGCGGCTTGCCGCGGCACAGCGCCGTGACCAGGTGGAGCAGGGGCTCGCCGAGGCGGAGGCGGCGTACCGCACGGCGGTCGACGGGGCGCAGGACGCCCGGCAGCGGGTCCTCGATCTGCGGCAGGCGCGGCTGGACGGGATGGCGGCCGTCCTCGCCGGGGAGCTGGCGGACGGCGAGCCCTGCCGGGTCTGCGGATCGACCGAGCATCCGTCGCCCGTCACCTCGCTCGCGCTGATCCCCACCGAGGAGCAGGTGGAGGCGGCGCAGGCGGACGCCGACGAGGCGCAGGACGTCCGGGAGCACGCCGGGACGAGGGCCGGGGAGCTGCGCACCGAGCGCGACAAGCTCATGGAGATCGCCGGGGAGACGGAGGCCGAGGTCTTCGCCGCCGAGCTCACCGGGGCCGAGCAGGAACTGGGCACGGCGAAGGCGCGCGCGGCGGAGGCCGAGCGGCTGGAGGCGGTCCTCCACCAGCACGAGCAGGAACTCGAGAGGGTCCGCGACGAGCGCGACGACATGGCCCGCGCTCTCACCGAGAACCGCACCCAGGAGAAGGAGCTCGCGGCCGAGGAGGGCAGGCTCGCCGCCGAGCTGGACGCGGCGCGCGGCGACGACCCGACGCTGGAGGCGCGCATCGCGCGGCTGGGCGGGGAGGCCGACGCGCTCGGGGAAGCCGTGGAGGCGCTGCGCGCGTACGAGCGCGCCGACGGGGAGCTGACGGCCGCGCGGGCGAGGGCGAAGCAGGACGCCGAGGAGCAGGGGTTCCGCACGCCCGAAGAAGTGCTCGAAGCCGCGCTGCCCGACGAGGAGCAGGGCGGTCTGCGCGACCGGGTTCGCCGGCTCGACGACGAAGAGGCCGAGGTGCGCGCACTGCTGAACGACCCGGCGCTGGTCGCGGCGGCCGCCGAACCGGCTCCCGCCCTGGCCGATCTCGAAGCGGCCGTGACCGCGGCGGAGGCGGTGCACACCGAGGCCGCCAGCGCCGCCGACCGGGCAAGGCACCGTTGCGCGCGCCTCGCCGAGCTGCGCGGCGAGCTGGACGAGGCGGTCCGCGCGTGGCGTCCCGCCGCCGAACGGCACGAGGTCGCCGAGCGGCTCGCGGGCCTGGCGTCCGGCAAGCACGCCGCGAACCGGCACGCGATGTCGCTGTCCGCGTACGTGCTGGCCGCCCGCCTCGAACAGGTCGTCGCCGCCGCGAACGAGCGGCTGCACCGCATGTCCGGCGGCCGGTACGCGCTCGTCCACACCACCGACAAGGCGGCCGGCGACCGGACGAAGGGTGCCGGCGGCCTCGGCCTGCGCGTCGCCGACTCCTGGACGGGCCTCGAACGCGACCCGGTGACCCTGTCCGGCGGCGAGTCGTTCATCACCTCGCTGTCCCTCGCCCTGGGGCTCGCCGACGTCGTCACCGCCGAGGCGGGCGGCACCGAGATCGGCACCCTGTTCGTCGACGAGGGCTTCGGCACGCTCGACGAGGAGACCCTCGACGAGGTCATGGACGTCCTGGACGGCCTGCGCGACGGCGGCCGGGCGGTCGGCATCGTCAGCCACGTCGCGGAGCTGCGCGCCCGCATCCCGGCGCAGCTCCGCATCACCAAGGACCGCGCCGGCTCCACCGCCGAGGTCATCGTCTGACCGGCATCTCCGGTGCGGGCGCGGGCGCCGCCGCCCGCGGGGCGGGGACGCGGCGGCCGGACGTGCCGAGGCCCGCGAGCGCCGCGGCGAGGGCGAGCAGCGCGAGCACGCCGGTGGCGGCGGTGAACCCGTCGGCGAACGCGCGCGGCGAGCCGTAGCCGCCGGACGAGGCGAACACGGCGGCGGCCACGGCGATCCCGAACGTCCCGCCGAGCTGGCGCAGCGTGTTGAACGTGCCGGACGCGACGCCGACCGCCGGGATCGCGCCGATGACGGCGTTCTGCGCGGCGGGCATGGCCAGCGAGACCCCGATCCCCGCCAGCACCAGCGGCGGGACCATCGCGGCGTAGTGCATGTCCGGGGACGCGATGAGCGCGATCCAGCCGAACCCGGCCGCCTCCAGCAGCATCCCCCCGGCGATGAGGGGGCGCTCCCCGAAGCGGGCGACGAGCCCGCCGGCGAGCGGCGCGATCAGGAACAGGGTGACGGTCCAGGGCGCGAGCCGCAGCCCGGTGCCGAGCGGGTCGTGACCGAGCCCGATCTGCAGGAACTGCGCGAAGAAGAACGCCGCGCCGAAGATCGCGCCGTACAGCAGGAACCCGGCCGCGTTCCCGGCGGCGAAGGCGGGCACCCGGAAGTAGCGCATCGGCAGCATCGGCTCGGCGGCGCGCCGCTCCCACAGGACGAACGCCGCGCCGAGGACCGCGCCGGCGATCAGCGCGCCGAGCACCTCCGGGCTGTTCCAGCCGGCGGCGTTCCCGCGGACGAGCCCCCACACGAGCCCGAGCGCGCCGCCCGTCACCAGCAGGACGCCGCCGGGGTCCGTCCGCCGCGCGGCGCCCCGGCTCTCCGGGACGAACGCGCGGACCAGCGGGATCAGCGCCAGCCCGAGCGGCACGTTCAGCCAGAAGATCCACTGCCAGGCCAGCCCGTCCACGATCGCGCCGCCGACGAGCGGGCCGCCGAGGGTGGCGAGGCCGGTCACGCCGCTGAAGGTCCCGAGGGCGCGAGCGCGGCGCTGCGCCGGATAGGCCGCGCTGAGCAGCGCCATCGCGTGCGGCATGACCATCGCCGAGCCGGCGCCCTGCACCGCCCGCGCCGCGATGAGCAGGCCGGTGCCGGGGGCGAGCGCGCAGGCGACCGAGGCGAGCGTGAAGACGGCGAGCCCGGCGGTGAGGACCCGGCGGCGCCCGTGCCGGTCGCCGAGCGCGGACGCGGGCATGAGTAGGACGGCGAACGCGAGCGTGAAGGCGTTGACCGTCCATTCGAGCGTCTCGATGGAGGCGCCGAGGTCGGTTCTGATGGTGCCGAGGGCGGTGGTCACCACCAGCATGTCCAGCATGATCGTCAAGGCGGCCGCCGATGTGAGGGCGAGCACGCGGCCCTCGGCGGAGATCGTGCGCATCATGGCCTCCCGGCCGTTCGCAGGTGTGAGGGCGGAAGACCCTCACCCGTACGTACCGGACGGGAGGCCGGAACTCATCGGCCTGCCGGGGATCAGCCGGAGATGTACTGCAGGATCACGTTGTGCACGTGGTGGCTCTTGTCGGCGCCGCGGAACTCGACCTCGTAGGTGTGCGTGCCGACGTTGATCGCGATCGACCCGGTGGAGAAGTAGGACCCGGCCCACGACTTGTTGCTGACCACGCTGACCGAGGTGATCTTGGAGTAGGGGACGCTGGTGATCGCGTACCGCTTGCCGGCGAAGCTCTTGTCCTGGACGATCACCCGCCGGTCGGTGAGGCCGATGAACCCGGTGCCGGTGCCGACGGCGTCGTAGACGGCGATGATCTGCTCGCCGGGCAGCAGCCCGCTCTCGATCTGCTTGAGCTGGCTCGACCTGTCGTGTTCGATCTCGTCGCCCATGGCTCCTCCTGTGCGCGGTCGTCCGGTTTCGTAGGGAAGTCTCTCAGCCGCCGCGGGTGGACCGCGCCGCTTCCAGGAAGCCGGCGCACCGCCCGAGCAGTTCGATCAGCGTCTCCCGCTCGGCGTCGGTGAACTCGGCGCCGAGCCCCCGCTCGACCTCGACGGCGCGGACGTCGGCGGTCTCCAGTGCCGCCTCGCCCGCGGCGGTCAGCCGGGTCTCCAGGATGTTGCGGTGCCATTCGTGCGGGGTGCGCTCGATCAGCCCGTGCTCCTGGAGGTTCTTCAGCAGCGTGTTCATCGTCGGCGGGGTGACCGCGCACGCCCGCGCCAGCGCGGCGGCCGACATGCCCGGGTTGTCGGCGAGGTGCAGGAGCACGGAGTACTGCGGGACCGTGAGCCCGCTCGGTTTCACCGCCGCCTGCTTGGCCCCGTCGAGCGCCTGCACGGCGCGCTTGAGGTGGGAGCCGAGGCGCTCCGGGACGGGCATCGAGGTCATTTCCGCATGCTATCGGGCCATCGGTTGAGTACATTGACGAATATTAGAGTACTTACTATCGTATGCACGCACTCTAATCATCGACTCCGAACGGAGACGTTCATGTCGCGCTTCCAGCGCTCCACCGCCGCGGCGGCCGCCGCTCTCGCCGTCGCGGCGGCACCCGCCTCCGTGGCGCTCGCCCCGCCCGCGGGCGCCACCGCGCGGGCGCACCACGCGCGGATCTCCACGGCGTACGTCCTGCCGGGCGACCGCGTGTACCCCGAGGGCATCGCCGCGGACCCGCGCACCGGCACGATGTACGCCGCGTCCTTCAAGGACGGCACCGTCTACCGGATGCGGCCGGGCCACCGCATGGCCGAGGTGTTCCTTCCGCCGGGGGCGGACGGCCGCCATACCGCCAACGGCCTCAAGGCCGACGGCGCGGGACGGCTGTGGGTGATCGACTCCTCGACCGGCGTCTCGGTCTACGACACGCGGAGCCGCCGCCTGCTGGCCCAGTTCGACGTCCCCGGCGACGGCGCCCGGTTCGTCAACGACCTCGCCATCGCCCCGGACGGCAGCGCCTACCTGACCGACAGCTCCCGTGCCGTCGTCTACCAGGTCACGCCCCAGGACCTGGCCGAAGCCAGGGGCGGGCGCGCGGCGCTGTCACCCCGTTTCGACATGGCCGGCGTCCTCGAACCGCACAAGCCCGCGGACTTCACCCTGAACGGGATCGTCGCCGACCCTACGGGCCGCTTCCTGCTGACCGACGACATGCTCGGCGGCGACCTCTACCGGCTGGACATCAGGACCGGCGCCATCCGCAAGGTCGCGTTGCGCGGAGGCGACATGCACAACGCCGACGGGCTCGAACTCCAGGGCGGACGCCTCTGGACGGCCGGCAACGTCGACAACGTCGTCACCCGCTGGCGTGTCGCGCGCGACGGAACGTGGGCCCGCCGCGAGCGCACGCTGGCGGACCCGTCCCTCCAGGTGCCGACGACCCTCGTCCGCCGGCACGGGGTCCTCTACGTGGTCCGCTCGCAGTTCGACAAGGGCGGACCGCTCGGCGACGGCACCCCGCAGATCCCGTTCACCATTGCCGCAGTGCGGGGCATCTGAAGAGCGGGAGCGAACCGGGGGGTGTGGGGGGGCGCCCCCCCACGGGCGGATCTGAAGAGCGGGTCAGGTCGGCGGGCGGTAGGCGGGGAGCACCGAGCGCGGCATCGGGCCCTTGTTCCGCTGGCCGCTCTGCGTCTCCTCCCAGGCGTGCGCGAGGATGCCGATGCTGCGGCTCAGCACGAACAGGCCGCGGGCCAGCGGGGCGGGGAATCCGAGTTCGGCGTAGATGATGGCGGTCGCCCCGTCGATGTTCATCGGCACAGGCCGCTCGCGCCCCTCCGCCAGGTGCGCCTCCACCGCGAGTCCGGCGCGCAGATGGTCGCCCGGGACGACACCGTCCCGGGCGGCCGCCTCCACCAGGGACAGCAGCGGGTCGCGGCGCGGGTCCACCGGGTGGAACCGGTGCCCGAACCCCGGCAGGTAGCGGGGCCAGGCCGCGATGACCTCCGCGGCCGCCGGTGCCAGGTCCGCGCCGGCGGCCTCCCGTTCGAGGATCTCGTCCAGCAGCCGGACGCACTGCTCCCCGGCGCCGCCGTGGGTGTCGCCCAAGGTGTTCACGGCGCTGGCGACGGCGCCGTTGAGGCCGACGCCGCAGGTCGCCGCCATCCGGGCGATGGCGATCGAGGGCGCCTGCGGGCCGTGGTCGACGGCGGCGACGAGCGCCGCGTCCAGCAGCGCCGCCTGCCGGGGGCCGGGCAGGTCGCCGCGCAGCATCAGCCAGATCATCGAGGTCAGGCCCGTGCTGCCGATGATCTCCTGGACGGGGCGGCCCCGCAGCTCGATGACGCCGGGCTCCATGCGGGTGATGCCGGTGGCCCACCAGTCGCCGACGGCCCCCGTGGGGTCGACCTCGCTCACGGGGCCTCCCGGCGCGTCATGACGGTGTCCTCTTCGCGCCCGTTCCAGCGGGCCGCGAGATCCTCCCGTTCGGCGTTCTGCTGGCCGAGCAGCGGGGGAGGGGCGGTCGGCCGCAGGGCTTCGCCGTCGTGCAGGACGCCGTTGCCCGCGACCCGGAGGGTGCGGCCGGAGCCGTCCGGAAAGGGGAGGTCGGTGAAGAAGCCGCGGTGTTCGAGCTGGTCGAGCCGCACGGCCTGCGGGACGTCGGTGACCCGGGCGGCGGGCACCCCGGCGGCGCCGAGGACGTCCTCCCACTCCCCGGCCGTCCGGCGGCGCAGCGCCAGGTTCAGCTCGTGCGTCAGCTCGTCGCGGTGGAGCTTGCGCCGCTCGCGGTCGGCGAACCGGTCGTCGCCGACGAGGTCGGGCCGGTCGAGCAGGCCGCACAGCGTCTCGAACTGCTGCTGCCGGTTCGCGGCGATGTTCAGCGGGCCGTCGGCGGCCTCGAAGGTGCCGGACGGCGCGGCGGTGGCGTTCTGGGTGCCCATCGGCTCGGGCGCGACCCCGCTGACCAGGTAGTTGGAGACCGCCCAGCCCATCGCGGACACGGCCGCCTCCAGCATGGACACGTCCAGGAACGTCCCCTCGCCGGTGCGGGACCGGCCGGCCAGCGCCGCGCAGATGTGCAGCGCGGCGGCGAGGCCGCCCACCGTGTCGCAGACGGGGAAGCCCACGCGCAGCGGCGCCGTCTCCTTCGTCCCGGTGACGCTCATCATCCCGGACAGCCCCTGGATGATCTGGTCGTAGGCGGGTGCCTGGCTCATCGGGCCGGTCTGCCCGAACCCGGAGATCGCGCAGTAGACGAGCCGCGGGTTGAGCTCCCGCAGCCGCGGCCATCCGAAGCCGAGCCGGTCGAGCACGCCGGCCCGGAAGTTCTCCAGCAGGACGTCCGCGCCCTGGACCATGGACTCGAAGGCGGCGCGGCCGGCGGCGTCCTTGAGGTCCAGCTCGACGGACTTCTTGCCCGCGTTCTGGGCGAGGAACGAGGCGCCGAGGCCGCCGCGGTTCAGCTCGGGGTCCGGGCCGAGCTGCCGGGCGAGGTCGCCCTGGCCGGGCACCTCGATCTTGACGACCTCCGCCCCCAGCAGCATCAGCTGGTAGCTGCAGTACGGGCCGGCCAGGACGTTGGTCAGGTCGAGGACCCGGATGCCGCCGAGCGGTCGCTCCTGCATGCGCGTCTCCTTCCGCCCGGCCGCGCGGGCGGCCGGGCGCGTGGTCAGTGCGTGGGGCTGAGCGGGTGGTCGAAGCCGCGTTCGGACATCTCCCCGGCCACCTTCCGCAGGTCGTCGGCGAGCTCGCGGACGAGGCCGTCGGGGAAGCGGACGGTGGGGCCGCTGAGCGACAGCGCCGCGACGACGGTCCCCGAGCGGCCGATGACGGGGACGGCGACGGCGGACAGGCCGTCCTCGCGCTCGCCGTGGCTGACCGCCCAGCCCTGGTGGGCGGCCTCGTCGATCCACTCCCTGAGCCGCTTGACGTGGCCTTCGCCGTAGGGGGAGCTGAGGGCGACGCGCCGCAGCAGCGCGTCGGGCGCGTCCCGCAGCAGGGCCTTGGACGACGCGCCGGCCCAGAGGGGGAGCTCGTCGCCGACGTGCACGACGTGGCGGAGCGGCTGGGGGCTCTCCTGCTGGGCGACGCAGACCCGGTAGATGTCGCGGAGCATGTAGAGGTTGACCGTCTCGCGGCGCCGGGCGCCGAGGTCCCGCATGAACTTGCGGGTCTCGGGGGGCAGCTCCCAGCTGCTGCGCGCCAGGTGCGCCCAGCGCCAGAGGCCGGGCCCGGGCAGGTAGCCGTTGGGCGCGGCCCACAGCAGGCCGTTCTGCTCCAGCGTCTGGACGAGCCGGATGACCGTCGTCTTCGCCAGGCCGGTGGCCTCGACGATGTCGCGGATGGAGACGACGGGGCGCTCCTCGCTCAGCAGGGACATGATCTCGATGGCCCGCTGGACGCTGCGCACGCCCCCGCCGTCGCCGGACGAGGGGCCCTCGGGAGCGTCGGCTCCGGGCCGCTTCGCTGGACTCACTGGTACTCGCTCTCTCCGGTCTCGTGCTCGGACGGCTGCGGTCCGTACGTTACACGCAGTCCATACAGTGGTCTAGTTGGACCGTCAGTCGGTCTGTCGGCGCCCGCGACCGGAAATTCGGCCCGGCCTCTTCCCCTGCCGGGTCCGGTCGCCTATAACTAACTCACTGGTTCGAACATTAGAGTCCGGGATCGGCCCCTTGTCAGCGGCCCGGCGCGCCCCGTACGTTGACCCACAGTCCGCTCAATGGAATGTTCAGACCGTCTAACGGTCCTGGAGGGTTCGATGCTGGAAGCTCTGCTCACGTCCACGTCCGAGGGTGCGCCGGTACAGGCGGCGGCGCTCAGGGGTGGCCAGTGGATCACAGATGGTCCGCAGAGTGAACGAATCGGACCATATTTGCGGCAGCCGGTGAGCCGGGCTCCGACGGCGGCCCCGGCCGACGTCGAGGCCGTCCGCGCCCATGCCCGCGCGTATGCGCGGACGGTGGGACGCCTCGCCCCCGCCGTCCGGGCGGACGTCCTGGAGCGGGCCGCCGCCGTCGCCGCCGGCAACCGCGACGAACTGGCCCGCCTCCTCGCCCTCGAACTGGGCAAGCCACTCAAGGACGGACGCGGCGAGATCGACCGCGTGGCCGACACCTTCGCCGTCTGCGCCGCCGAGGCGCGGCAGATCGGCGGCGAGACGCTCCCGGTCGCCGGATGGGCCCGCGGCATCGGCAACACCGCCTTCACCTACCGCGCCCCGGCGGGCGTCGCCCTCGCCATCACGCCGTTCAACGCCCCGGCCAACCTCCTCGCCCACAAGCTGGGCGCCTCGTTCGCGGCCGGGAACACCACGATCGTCAAGGCGCCGCCGCAGGCCCCCGCCGCCTCCACCGCCATCGTGGCGCTGCTGATCGAGGCCGGGATGCCGTACGAGGCCGTCCAGCTGCTCCACGGGGACGGCTCCGTCGGGGCGGCGCTGTGCGCGGCGCCGGAGGTCGCCGTCATCAGCTTCACCGGCAGCGCCGCCACCGGGGCGGCCGTGGCCCGGGCCGCCGGCGCGAAACGCCTCGTCCTGGAGCTCGGCGGCAACGCGGCCACCATCGTGTGCGACGACGCCGACATCGCCGAAGCGGCCCGCGTCTGCGCCCGCACCGGCTACAGCAACTCGGGCCAGAGCTGCATCTCCGTCCAGCGCGTCTACGTCGACCGGTCCCGCTACTCCGAGT
Organism: Actinomadura darangshiensis; assembly: GCF_004349235.1. Lineage (GTDB taxonomy): Bacteria > Actinomycetota > Actinomycetes > Streptosporangiales > Streptosporangiaceae > Spirillospora > Spirillospora darangshiensis. The sequence continues at coordinate 16,876 of NZ_SMKY01000160.1, forward strand.
TCCTGGACGCGCTCACCGCACAGGTCGGCAAGCTCAACGTCGGCGACCCGCTCGACCCGGGAACGGACGTCGGCTCCATGGTCGACGAGGACGCCGCCGAGCGGGTCGTGCGCTGGAGCGCGGAGGCGGCGGCGGGCGGCGGACGCGTGGTCCTCGGCGGGACCCGGGACGGCGCGACCGCGGCGCCGACCATCGTCGCCGACCCGCCCGCCGGCGCCTCGCTCGTGACCGAGGAGGTCTTCGGGGCGCTCGTCGCGGTCATGCCGTTCGACGACCTCGCCGAGGTGATCGAGCGCTGCAACCAGAGCCGCTACGGGCTGCAGGCCGGCATCTTCACCCGCGACCTCGACCGGGCCTTCACCGCCTGGCGGGACCTGGAGGTCGGCGGCCTCGTCGTCAACGGCTCCTCCAACTTCCGCCTCGACCACGTGCCGTTCGGCGGCGTGAAGGACTCCGGCTTCGGACGCGAGTCCCCCCGCTGCATGATCGACGACTACACCGTCGTCAAGACGATGACGCTGCGCGGCACCTCGCTGTGGGGAGACCGCGGATGAGGGCCGTCACGCTCCTCGCGCAGGACACGGTCGCGGTCGTGGACGACTGGCCCGAGCCGTCCTGCGGCCCCGGCGACGTCCTCGTCGCGGTGCACGGCGTCGGCCTGTGCGGCTCCGACATGGCGGTCGTCTCGGGGCGCCGCAAGGTGCCGGCGCTGCCCTGGGTGCTCGGGCACGAGGCGTTCGGCGTCGTCCTCGCGGCCGGCGCCGCCGTCACCGACCGCGTCCCGGGCCAGCGGGTGGTCGTCGAGCCCAACTACGCGTGCCTGGCCTGCGAGCCCTGCCGCTCCGGCGCCACCGCCGGCTGCCGGAACCGGCGGGTCGTCGGCATCTCCGAACCCGGCCTGCTGGCCGAGCGGGCCGCCGTGCCCGCCCGCTTCACCTGGCCCGTCCCCGACCTGTGGGAGGACGCCGACGTCGTCTGCGTCGAGCCCTTCACCGTCGCGCTCAACGCCGTCCGCATGAGCGGGCTGAACCCCGGCGACCGGTGCCTCATCGTCGGCGCCGGCTCGCAGGGCCTCCTCGTCTCCCTCGCCGTCCTGCACGCCGGCGGCGTTCCGTTCGTGACCGAACCCCACCCCGGCCGCAGGACGCTCGCCCTCCGGATGGGGGCCCAGGACGCCTCCGCGCTCCCGGACGCGACGACGTTCCCCGTCGTCATCGAGTCCTCCGGCGTCCCCGAGGCGTTCGAGCGGGCCGTGGAGCGCACCGCCGACGGCGGGACGCTCATCGCGGTCGGCCAGAGCACCCGTCCCGCCCGCCTGCCCACCTTCGCGCTCGTGCAGCGGCGGCTGACCCTGCGCGGCTGCCTCATCTACGACCACCCCGCGGGCTTCGCCCACACGATCGCGACGCTCCGCGAGCACGACGACCTGCGGCCGGGCCGGGTGCTGCGCGAGCGCTTCGAGTTCGCGCAGGCGCCGGACGCGTTCGCCCGCGCCGCCGACATCGCCGGCAAGACCTGGATCAGCCTGCCCCGAGCAGAGGAGACGACCTCATGACCGTGGACGCCCAGCCCCGCACCGGCGGAACCGCGGACGCGGCCGCGCCGGTCTCCGCCGCCGAGGCGCTCGTCCGCCGCCTGGAGTCCTACGGCGTCGAGTACGTCTTCGGCACCTGCGGGCACACCAACATCGCGCTGCTGGACGCGCTCGGCCGCAGCCCCATCGAGTTCGTCATCGCGCGGCACGAGCAGGCCGCCGCGCACGCCGCCGACGGGTACGCCCGCGCCTCCGGCCGTCCCGGCGTCCTGCTGCTGCACGTCGGGCCGGGCATGATGAACGCCGTCACCGGGGTGGCGACCGCCGCGCTGGACTCGGTCCCGCTCATCGCGATCTCCGGCGACGTCCCGTCCTACTACTACGGCCGCCACCCGCACCAGGAGGTCAACCTCCACGCGGACGCGGACCAGACCGCCATCTACCGGCCGTTCGTCAAGCGCGCCTGGCACGTGCAGCGCGTCGAGGACCTGCTGCGGTTCACCGAGCGCGCCTTCTGGACCGCCACGTCCGGACGCCCCGGAGCCGTCCTGCTCAACGTCCCGATGGACCTGTTCTCCCGGACCGTGGTCCCGGAGGACCACCCGCTGCCGGCGAGCGCGGCGCCCCCCGGCCTGCCTGCGCCGGTCGCCGCACGCATCGCGGACATGCTCGCGGGAGCCGACCGGCCCTTGATCTACCTCGGCGGAGGACTCCGCGAAGGAGCGGGACGCGACGCGCTCCTCGCCATCGCCGAGCACCTGGACGTCCCGATCGTGCACTCGCTGATGGGCAAGGGCGCGGTGCCCGACGGCCATCCGCTCCTGCTCGGCATGCCGGGCTTCTGGGGGCTGGAGGCCACCAACGACTACGCCCGCGACGCCGACGTCGTCCTCGCGCTGGCGACCCGGTTCGCCGAGACCGACGCCAGCTCGTGGGACGACCGCTACACCTGGAACCTGGGCGGCGAAGGCGCCGGCCGGCTGATCCAGATCGACGTCGACGCCGCCGAGATCGGCCGCAACTACCCGGTGGAGATCGGCGCCGTCGCCGACGTGGCCCTCGCCGTGCAGGCCATCGCCGGCGAGGTCGCGCGCGCCCGGCCGGTCGACCGCCCGGCCCTGCGCGAACGGATCCGCACCGTCCGCACCGACCTGTTCGCCGGCAGCCGCGAACGGGGCCGCAGCGACGCGTTCCCGCTCCGGCCGGAACGCATCCTCGCCGACCTGCGCGACGCCCTGCCCGCCGACGCCGTGCTGGTCACCGACGTCGGATGGAACAAGAACGGCGTCGCCCAGTGCTACGAGCTGCCCGCCGAGGGCCGCTTCATCACCCCCGGCGGCGCCTCGACGATGGGCTTCGGTCCCGCCGCCGCGGCCGGCGTCCAGATCGCGCAGCCGGGCCGCGTCGTCGTCGCGCTCGTCGGCGACGGCGGCATGAGCGCCCAGCTGCCCGCCGTCCCGATGGCGGTCGAGCGCGGCCTCCCGGTGATCTTCGTGGTGATGAACAACCGCGCGCACGGGACCATCGCCGACCTCCAGGCGGCCGGCTTCGGCGCGAGCTACGGATGCGAGTTCCGCGACCCGGACGGGCGCCCCTACAGCCCCGACTTCGCCGCCTACGCCAGGGCGTGCGGAGCCGACGGATACGACATCGCCGCGCCGGGCGACCTGCTCCCGGCGCTGCGGGCGGCGGCGGACCGGCGGCGACCCGCCGTGCTGGACGTGCCCATGGTCAACGAGCCGGTGCCGACACCCGGGCACTGGAACATCAACGACATCTACCAAGGTGTCTTCCCCGGACGGGCGACGCGATGACCCGCGTGCCGGCCCCTTCCCCGACACTGCCC
>NZ_SMKY01000161.1 GCF_004349235.1 Actinomadura darangshiensis
GGGGTGACCCATGTGTGCGCTCCGTCGGGGGTCAGGCGGCGCCGGACGGGCTCACGCGGCGCCGTCCCATCTGATGACGACCTCTCTGGCCAGGCTGCGGTAGGCGTTCGCGCCCATCGAGCCCGAGTCGAAGAACGTGATCGGCTCCCCGGCGACGGTCGCGTCGGGGAACCGCACCGTGCGGTTGATCACGGTGTGGAACACCTTGTCGCCGAAAGCCTCCACGATGCGCCCGAGGACCTCGCGGGTGTGCAGCGTCCGGGAGTCGTACATGGTGCCGAGGACCCCGTCGATGACCAGGTCCGGGTTGATCCGGCCCTGCACCTTCTCGATGGTCTCCATCAGCAGCGCGACACCGCGCATCGCGAAGTACTCGCACTCCAGCGGGATCAGCACGCCCTCGCTCGCGGCCAGCGCGTTGATGGTGAGCAGCCCGAGCGACGGCTGGCAGTCGATGAGGATGTAGTCGTAGTGGTCGACGGCCGACTTCAGCGCGCCCTGCAGGATGTACTCGCGGCCGACCTCGTGGACGAGCTGGACCTCGGCGCCGGACAGGTCGATGTTGCTGGGCAGCAACTCCATCCCGTCGACGCCGGTCTCGATGACGATGTCCTCCCACTCGGTGTCGCGTTCGAGCAGCATGTTGTGGACCGTCAAGTCGAGCTGGCGCGGGTCGCCCTTGCCGAGGCCGACCGACAGCGCTCCCTGCGGGTCGAAGTCCACGAGCAGGACGCGGCGGCCGTACTCGGCGAGCGCGGCGCCCAGGTTGATCGTCGTGGTGGTCTTGCCGACGCCGCCCTTCTGGTTGCAGACGGCCACGATCCGTGCGGGACCGGGCTCGGCCGGCTGCTCCGGCTCCGGGAACACCGGCACGGGTCGTCCGGTAGGCCCGTGGGCCCGGCTCGGATCGGTTTCAATAGTGGCGGAGGAGAGGACTCCTCCCGCACCGTCAGTGCTGGTCACTCGATCCCTCCCCGGCGGCCAGGAAATGCCATCCAGAACCGGGACTCTAGGCCCGTCCATCCGCTCGCTCAAGCCGACGCGCGCCGAACGTCGCGATTTGTCACCGGGCCTGACGGCCCGATTCGTCCATCCTCGCATGTCCCGGCGGTCAGGTCCGGGCGCGCGGATGCGAGGTCGCGTACACCTCGCGCAGCAACTGGACGGTGACGAGCGTGTACACCTGCGTGGTCGTGACGGAGGCGTGCCCGAGCAGTTCCTGCACGACGCGGACGTCGGCTCCCCCGTCCAGCAGGTGCGTGGCGAACGAGTGCCGCAGCGTGTGCGGGGACACCTCCGACAGCTGCGCCCGGTCGGCCGCGGCGCGCAGCACCATCCAGGCGCCCTGCCGCGACAGCCGCCCGCCGCGCGCGTTCAGGAACAGCGCGGGGCCGCCCCGCCCGGCTCCGGCGAGCTCGGGACGGGCCCGCACCAGGTAGGCGTCGACGGCCTCGCGCGCGTAGTCGCCGATCGGCACGACCCGGGCCTTGCCGCCCTTCCCGGCGACACGCGCGAAGCCGTCCCGCAGGTCGAGGTCGTCGACGTCCAGGCCGACGGCCTCGGAGATGCGCGCACCCGAGCCGTAGAGGAGTTCCAGCAGGGCGCGGTCGCGCAGCCCGCGGGCGGTGCCGGCCGGCCCGGCCGCCGCGGCGAGCAGCCGCTCGACGTCGGCGAGGGAGATGGCCTTCGGCAGCCGGCGCGGCGGCGTCGGCGGCTTGACGTCGTGCGCGGGGTCGGCGGCGGCGAGCCCCTCGCGCAGCGCGAACCGGTGCAGCCCCCGGACGGCGACGAGCGCGCGGGCCGCCGAGCCCGCCGACAGCGGCGGATGGTCGGCGTCGCCCTCGCGCAGGCCCACCAGGAACGCGCGGACGTCGTCCTCGGTGATCTCGCCGATCGCCGTGCGGCCCCGCCCGTCCTGCACCGACGCGTACCGGCGCAGGTCGCGGCGGTAGGAGCTGAGCGTGTTGGCGGCGAGGCCCCGCTCGACGGCCAGGTGCCCGAGGTAGGTGCGCACGGCCGAGTCGAGCGCGGAGCCCTGGACGGTGCCGGGCGCCGCGCTCCGGGGGGACGGGCTCGGGGACAGTGCGGCACCTCGTTCCGGCCGTGGGCTCCGGGGACCCGCCCATCATGCCCCCTCCGGCGGCCGGGCGGGGACTCCGCCGGGTCAGTCCTCCGGCGCGTCGACGGGACGCAGGTGCGCGAACCCGGAGTCGCGGGCCGCGCGCACCGCCAGGACCCCGATGCAGGCCATCATGTTGTGCAGCTCGCCGGCGAACACCTTGCGGACCGCCTCGTCCAGCGGCACCCACACGACCGGCATGTCGGCTTCCTCGTGGACGCGCTCGAAGTCGATCTGGTCGGCGGGCACTTCGGTGAGGCCCCGCGCCAGGAAGATGCGGACGCGTTCGTCGGTCATGCCTGGCGATGGGAACACGTCGAGGAGGGTGTCCCAGCGTTCGGCGCGGTACCCGGCCTCCTCCAGCAGCTCCCGCTCGGCGAGCTTGTGCAGGGGTTCGCCGTCCACGTCCCGCAATCCCGCGGGCGCCTCCCACAGCAGCCGCGACACCGGGTGCCGGTACTGCCGCAGCAGGAGCACCCGGTCATCGTCGTCGACGGCGATGACGCCGACGGAGCCGATGTGCTCGATGACGTCGCGGCCGACGATCTCGGTGCCGGCGCCGCGCGGCATCTCGACCCGGTCGCTGCGCACGCCGAACACGTGCCCCTGGAAGGGGGCGGCGGAGTCCGCGACCGTCCAGCGCTCGGGACGGTCGCGGACGTCGTCCGGGCCGAACGACTCGCTCATGACGCGGTCACGGCGCCGTGCTCGCCCTCTCCCCCGCGCGTCTCGGCGTAGTCGAGCGCGGCGGCGACGAGGCCGGTGAACAGCGGGTGCGGGCGCGTCGGGCGGGACCGGAACTCCGGGTGCGCCTGCGTGCCGACGAAGAACGGGTGCCGCTCGCGGGGCAGCTCGACGTACTCGACGAGGCGCCCGTCCGGCGACAGGCCCGAGAACCGCAGCCCGGCCTGCTCCAGCCGGTCGCGGTAGGAGTTGTTGACCTCGTAGCGGTGCCGGTGCCGCTCGGACACCTTCGCCTCCCCGTACAGCTCCCGCACGACCGACCCCTCGGCCAGGTCGGCCGGGTAGAGGCCGAGCCGCATCGTCCCGCCCATGTCGCGCTCCCCCGCGACGACGTCGAGCTGGTCGGCCATCGTCGCGACGACGGGGTGCGCGGTGGTGGCGTCGAACTCGGCGCTGCCGGCGTCGGCGAGCCCGCCGAGCGTCCGCGCCGCCTCGATGACCATGCACTGCAGGCCGAGGCAGATGCCGAGCAGCGGGACCTGGTTCTCCCGGGCATGCCGGACGGCGCCGAGCTTGCCCTCGATGCCGCGGACCCCGAACCCGCCGGGGATGAGCACGCCGTCGGCGCGGTCGAGCTCCCGCTTGGCGCCCTCGGGCGTCTCGCAGTCGTCGCTCTTGACCCACCGGATGTGCACCTTGGCGTCGTTGCCGAACCCGCCGTGCCGCAGCGCCTCGGTGACCGACAGGTACGCGTCGGGCAGGTCGATGTACTTGCCGACCATCGCGATCGTGACCTCGCGGGCGGGCTTGTGGACGCGGCGGAGCAGTTCGTCCCACGCGCCCCAGTCGACGTCGCGGAACGGCAGGTCGAGCCTGCGCACCACGTAGGCGTCCAGGCCCTCGGAGTGCAGCACCTTCGGGATGTCGTAGATGGACGCCGCGTCCACGGCCGACACGACGGCCTCGCGGTCCACGTCGCACATCAGGCTGATCTTGTGCTTGAGCCCGTCGGTGATCGGCCGGTCGGAGCGGCACACGATCGCGTCGGGCTGGATGCCGATGGAGCGCAGCGCCGCCACCGAGTGCTGGGTCGGCTTGGTCTTCAGCTCCCCCGACGGGCCGATGTAGGGCAGCAGCGACACGTGCAGGAAGAAGCAGTTCTCCCGGCCGATCTCGTGCCGGATCTGGCGGACCGACTCCAGGAACGGCAGCGACTCGATGTCGCCGACCGTGCCGCCCACCTCGGTGATGACGATGTCGACGTCGCCGTCGTCCGCCATCCCGCGGATCCGGTCCTTGATCTCGTTGGTGATGTGCGGGATCACCTGGACGGTGTCGCCGAGGTACTCCCCGCGCCGCTCCTTGGCGATCACGTTCGAGTAGACCTGCCCGGTGGTGACGTTCGCCGACCCGTGCAGCTCGGTGTCCAGGAACCGCTCGTAGTGGCCGATGTCCAGGTCGGTCTCGGCGCCGTCGTCGGTGACGAAGACCTCCCCGTGCTGGAACGGGTTCATCGTCCCGGGGTCGACGTTGAGGTAGGGGTCGAGCTTCTGCATGGTGACCCGGAGGCCGCGGAGGGCGAGAAGCCGCCCGAGGCTGGACGCCGTCAGTCCCTTGCCGAGGCTGGAGGCGACACCGCCGGTGACGAAGAGATGCTTGGTAGGACGTGACCTACCACTGGCTGCCGATGGCAAGAAGTCGCTCCCGTGGTCGCTGCGAGGCGGAAATACCGCACTATCCACGGAGCACCAGAATAACAGCCCTGCTCACCCCCGGGACCGCCCCCACCCAAGGACGATTCAAACCCTCCCGGACGAGGACGATTCAACCCGTCTTGGACGAGCCCGTTTCACACTCTCGTGGACGAGGACGATCAACACCCTCTTGGACTGGACCTCAGTCTTGGTGCGGACCTCGGCCAGCGGTCACGGGTCGGGCGGCCGGAGGGCGCCCCAGCGCCCGGAGGTCGCCCGACCCGCCGGGCGGGAGGCCGTTCCCGAGACGCGGAGCGGATCGGGAATGGTCTTCCGCCCGTGACGGGGGGCGAGGGGGGTCGTCCCCCCTATAGACGGGGCGTGGCGGCCGTGGGCATGATCGTGCGGAGTTGCCGGGTCAGTTCGTCGATCAGGGAGCGGGCCTGGTCGGCCGCCTGGCGGGCGGCGTCGCGCTCCTGGGAGAGTTCGGCGATCTGGGCGCGCTGCTCGGTGACGGCCTGGGCGAGCTGGTCGACCCACTGGTCGCGCTCGGCGAGCTTCTCGGCGACGGCGTCGCGCTCGGCGGCGAGTTGCCGCATCGCGGCGACCGTCTTGTCGCGCTCGCGGCCGGCCTGGTCGGCGCGGCCGCGGGCGAGCGTGAGCTCGGACTCGGCGCGGGCCTGGGCCTGGACGGCGCCCTCGCGGGTCCGCTCGGCGGCCTCGCGGGCCTTGGCGTTGGCCTCGCTCTCCCGCTCGGTCTTCTTGGCCGCTTCGAGGGACTGCGCGGCGGTGTCGAGGGCCTGCTGGCGCTCGGCCTCGGCGGCGTCGGCGCGTCCGGCCGCGTCCTGGATGCGGCGCTCGGCGTCCTGGGCGCGGCGTTCGGCCTCCTGCGCGCGGCGCTCGTTCTCCTGGGCGCGGCGTTCGGCGACCTCGGCGCGGCGCCGGGACTCGTCGCTCTCCTTGCCTGCGGCGACGATGGCGTGCTGCAGGTTCTGCGCGGCCATCTCGGCGTCGGTGACCTTGGCGCGCAACTGGGACAGCTCGGCGTGCGCGGTCTCCAGCGCGCGGGACAGCTCCGCGGCCTGCTCGGCGACGCGGTCGCGCTCGGACTCGGCGGAGCGGCGCCCGCCGACGGCGTCCTCGACGGCGCGCAGGGCGTCGTCGCGGGCCTCGCTCATGGCGTCGCGCTGCTGGATCGCCTGCCGGACGGTGGCCTCGGCCTCGCCGACACGGCGTTCGGCCTGCTCGACCTGGGCCTGCACCTGCTCCAGCTGCGCTCGCGCCTGGTCGGCCTGGGCGCGGATCTGGTCGGCCTGGACGCGTCCCTGCTGCGCCTGGTTCCAGGCGGCGGCCGCGTCGCGCTGCGCGTTCTCCTTCTCGGTCTGGAGCGCGGCGATCTGCGTGACCGCCTCGTTCTGGACCTCGGCGGCCTGGCGCTCGGCGTCCACGGCGCGGCGGTCGGCCTGCTCGGCCTGGCCGCGGGCGCGCTGCACCTCGCCCCAGGCGGCGGCCGCGTCGCGCTGCGCGGACTCCTTCTCCTGCTGGACGACCGCGACCTGCGAGGCGGTCTCGTTCTGGGAGTCGGCGACGCGGCGCTCGGCCTCGACGGCGCGGCGGTCGGCCTGCTCGGCCTGGCCGCGGGCACGCTGCACCTCGCCCCAGGCGGCGGCCGCGTCGCGCTGCGCGGACTCCCTCTCCTGCTGGACGACCGCGACCTGCGAGGCCGTCTCGGTCTGCGCCTCGTTGACCTTGCGCTCGCCCGCGGCGAGCGCGTCGCCGATGAGGTCGGCCATCTGGCGGAGCCGTTCGACGATGTCCCAGGGCTGGGCCTCGGGCTGCTCGATCTCCGGGCGCACGATCTCCCCCGTCTGGCCGTGCGGCCCGTGCTGGGCGGGCCCGCCGGGCAGGCCGTGCTGCGGGGGCTGCCCGTGCTGGCCGGGTTGGCCCGGCTGCCCGTGCTGGGCCGGCTGTCCGGGCTTGGACATCTGGATCGGCTGCTGGGCGGCCGGCAGTGCCGGCGGCGTACCCGGGTCGCGGCCCATGGCCGCCCAGGGGGTCGCCGCGTCCGGGACTCCGCGGGGACCGCCCGATCCGTTCAGCTCGCTCACCGGTCTCCTCGCCTCCCGGCGTCCCGCGCCCGACGGCTCGTCACTTCGCTCACGTGTCTCCTCGCCCGGCGGCGCGCGGCCGCGTTCGCGGGGGTCGTTGTGCACATCTCGTTCGCTCCGCAGCCGGCCCTGTGGCTCCTCGCTTCGCTCACTAGAGGCACTCTAGTCCCGACCAGCGGAGCGTTTGCCCAGTTTGGGGTTTACTTTCTTGACTCGCGGGGGGCGTTCGCGCACGCAGGACCCCTGTTCGGGGCCCGCGCGGCCCGCCGCGACGGTGCCACGGGTCACATCCGGCGAGGGGACCGGGACGGGTGGGACAATCGCGCCTCATGGAGCTTCGCACCCTGTATCCGCCGATCGAGCCGTACGACTCCGGGCTGCTCGACGTCGGCGATGGAAACCGTATCTACTGGGAGGTCTGCGGGAATCCGGACGGCAAGCCGGCGGTCATGCTGCACGGCGGGCCGGGCGGCGGGTGCAGCCCGGCGCACCGCGGCCAGTTCGACCCGGAGGCGTACCGGATCGTCCTGTTCGACCAGCGAAACTGCGGGCGGAGCCTGCCGCACGCGAAGGACCCGGAGGTGTCGCTGGAGGCGAACACCACCTGGCACCTGGTCGCCGACATGGAGCGGCTCCGCGAGCACCTGGGCATCGAGCGGTGGCTGGTGTTCGGCGGGAGCTGGGGCAGCGCGCTGTCGCTGGCGTACGCGCAGACGCATCCGGACCGGGTGACCGAGCTGGTGCTGCGCGGCATCTTCACGCTGCGGCCGTTCGAGCTGTACTGGTTCTACCAGGAGGGGGCGTCGCTGCTGTACCCCGACCTGTGGGAGAAGTACGTCGAGCCGATCCCGGAGGACGAGCGCGAGGACCTCATGTCGGCGTTCCGCGAGCGGCTCGACTCCCCCGACCGGGAGGTGCGGGAGGAGGCGGCGAAGGCGTGGGCGACGTGGGAGGGCTCGACGATCACGCTGCGGCCGGACCGGGAGCTGGCGGGCGGGTTCGGTGAGCCGGACTACGCGGTGGCGTTCGCCCGGATCGAGAACCACTACTTCGTCAACGACGGGTGGTTCGAGGAGGACCAGCTGATCCGGGACGTGGACAAGATCCGCCACATCCCGGCGGTGATCGTGCAGGGCCGCTACGACGTGTGCACGCCGGTCGCCACGGCGTGGGATCTGCACCGGGCATGGCCCGAGGCGGACTTCCACATCGTCGACGACGCGGGCCACGCCTACAGCGAACCGGGAATCCTGCACCGGCTGATCGAGGCGACCGACCGTTTCGCCGGAAAAGCCTAATTTGTTCGGTCCCGGCCGAGACCGGCGGCCGGGACCACCGGGCGGGCCTCTGGTTTCGGCCGCACGCCAATACGACCGGTCGTAGGCCCGGAATCCGGCCGGGGTGGGGCTTTGGTGCCCGGCCCCGGTCGGCTCGGATACGGCCCGAAACCCACGATTTCTTACCTGTCCGCAACCTGTTTCTTACCCCGCCGTTAGGGCATCTGGCCCTTGAAGGACAGCGGACAGGACCCCGGTGGCCCGTGCCAACGCCTTGCCCCACACCCGTCCCAGCACGCTCGCGGGCGGACGACCTCGCGCGATGGGACGTGACGCCCGCCGCACCGCCGCCGTTGACAGCGAATCCGAGTGACTTACCTCACACAACCGATACCAAAAAGCCCTCCGGGCCCGGCGGCGAAACATTAAGGTGACATTCAGGAAACGTCCCGGACGTTTCCGCGGCGCATCCGGCAGTACCTCCTGCGTATCACCCGGAATGGCCCGCCGGCGCCCGCGCGAGTCGCGCCGGAATTGCACCCAAATCGGTAAAGCCTTTAACCATACCCACCGCCATGGGCGGCTAAACATCACGCGGATAACATTCATCTGCGATCACGGTGCGAGATTCGGTAAGTTGCCTGGACATGGCAGCGCAACCCCTGGAATCACCGACCCGACGCCCCGATGCGAACGAGACGAACGCGGACGTGCAACTCCAGGAGCCGAGCCTCACCGACGGCCCCGGAATCTGGCGGCTCGCCCGCGACTCACGCGTCCTGGACGTCAACTCGCCCTACAGCTACACGCTCTGGTGCCGTGATTTCCCGGACTCCTCGGTGGTGGCGCGCGACGGCGCCGAGCCGTGCGGTTTCATCACCGGCTACGTCCGCCCGGCCCGTCCGGACACGTTCTTCGTGTGGCAGGTCGCCGTCGACCACGACCATCGCGGCCAGGGCCTCGCCCGCCGCATGCTCGACCACCTCGCCGACCGGCTCGCGCCCCGCGGGCACCGGTACATGGAGGCGACGGTGACCCCGGACAACTCCGCTTCCACCGCGATGTTCGAATCGTTCGCCCGGAGCCGCGGATGCGAGCTCGTCCGCAGCCCGCTGTTCGGCGCGGAGCACTTCCCCGAGGGGGGACACGAGCCCGAGGTGCTCTTCAGGATCGGCCCGATCGCCGGCGCGAACTGACCCGAAGCCACGCCCCCACCCGCTCCCCACCGCAACCTGCCTGGAGGCAGACATGGACGTTTTCGCCCGCCTGGAATCGGAAGTCCGCGGCTACTGCCGAGGCTGGCCCACGGTGTTCACCACCGCGCAGGGCAGCCACATGACCGACGAGAACGGTAAGACCTACCTCGATTTCTTCGCCGGCGCCGGAACGCTGAACTACGGGCACAACAACCCGCAGCTGAAACGCCGGCTGCTGGACTATCTCGCGAGCGATGCGATCGTGCACAGCCTCGACATGTACACCGCGGCGAAACGCGACTTCCTGGAACGGTTCAACGAGTACGTCCTGGAGCCGCGCGGCCTCGACTACAAGGTGCAGTTCCCCGGCCCCGCGGGGAACAACTCCGTCGAGGCCGCGCTGAAACTCGCGCGCAAGTACACCGGCCGCGAGACGGTCGTCAGCTTCACCAACGCCTTCCACGGCATGACGCTCGGCGCGCTCGCCGTCACCGGCAACTCGATGAAGCGGACCGGCGCCGGAGTACCGCTCGGGCACGGCGTCGCGATGCCCTACGACAACTACCTGGACGGCCGGACGCCCGACTTCCTGCTGTTCGACACGATGCTGGACGACAGCGGCAGCGGCCTGGACAAGCCCGCCGCCGTGATCGTGGAGACCGTGCAGGGCGAGGGCGGCATCAACGTCGCGACCGCCGAGTGGCTGCGCGGACTGCAGGACCTGTGCCACCGGCACGACATCCTCCTCATCGTCGACGACGTGCAGATGGGCTGCGGGCGCACCGGGCCGTTCTTCAGCTTCGAAGAGGCCGGGATCACCCCGGACATCGTCTGCCTGTCCAAGTCCCTCAGCGGCTACGGGCTGCCGTTCGCGATCACGCTGATGAAGCGCGACCTCGACGTGTGGGACCCGGGAGAGCACAACGGCACCTTCCGCGGCTTCAACCCCGCGTTCGTCACCGCCGTCGCCGCCCTGGAGGACTACTGGACCGGCGACGACTTCGAGAAGCAGACCCTGGCCAAGGGCCAGCAGGTCCACGCCGCGCTCGACGAGATCGCGCTCGCGCACGCCGGCGCGATCGACTCCGTGCGCGGCCGGGGCCTGGCCTGGGGCCTGGTGATGAACGACCCCGAGATGGCGTCGAAGGTGTGCGGCGAGGCGTTCGCCCGCGGGCTGCTGATGGAGACGTCCGGCCCGGAGGGCGAGGTCGTCAAGCTGCTCCCGCCGCTCACCACCACCGAGGCCGAACTCGGCCAGGGGCTGCAGATCATCGCGGACTCGGTGGAGGCCGTCCGCCAGAAGGTCACCGTCTGAGCCGCCCCCCGGAAACACCGAAGAAGGAGATTTCATGATCGTTCGTTCCCTTGGGGAGATCATCGGCACGGAGCGCGACGTGCAGGCGCCGACCTGGTGCAGCCGCCGCTTCGTGCTGGCCAAGGAGGGCGTCGGTTTCTCGCTGCACGAGACGATCCTGTACGCGGGGACCGAGACGAAGATGTGGTACGCCAACCACATCGAGGCCGTCTACTGCGTCGAGGGGCGGGGCGAGCTCACCAACGACGAGACGGGCGAGAAGCACAAGGTCGAGCCTGGCGTGATGTACCTGCTCGACGGCCACGAGCACCACACCCTGCGCGCCGACACGGACGTGCGGACCGTCTGCGTCTTCAACCCGCCCTGCACCGGCCAGGAGGTCCACGACGAGAACGGGGTCTATCCGCTGCTGACCGAGGAGGACGCATGAGCATCATCGAGTCGCATCCGACCATCGACGACGCCTATCCGACCCGCAAGGCCTCCGAGGTCGCGCTGCTGTACCGGCAGGACCCGGTGGTGCACGGCGATCCGCAGGACGGGCCGGTCGACGAGGCGACCCTGGACTCCTTCGAGGCCAACGGCTTCCTGTCGGTCGACCAGCTGCTCGCGCCGGAGGAGGTCGAGGACTACCGTGCCGAGCTGCGCCGGCTGTCGGCCGACCCGCAGGTGCTGGCCGACGAGCGGACGGTCACCGAGCGCGGCTCGCACGAGGTGCGGTCCATCTTCGAGGTGCACAAGATCAGCGAGGTGTTCGGGTCGCTCGTCCGCGACCCCCGCGTGGTCGGCCGGGCCCGGCAGATCCTCGGCTCGGAGGTTTACGTCCACCAGAGCCGGGTGAACTACAAGCCAGGGTTCACTGGCAAGGACTTCTACTGGCACTCGGACTTCGAGACCTGGCACGCGGAGGACGGCATGCCCCGGATGCGCGCGGTGAGCATATCCATCGCGCTCACGGAGAATTTCGTGCACAATGGCGGGCTAATGATCATGCCTGGCTCGCACAAGACCTTCGTGGCCTGTGTCGGGGAGACCCCGGACGACCACTACAAGGAGTCCCTGCGCGGACAGGAGATCGGTACGCCTGACCCGGGCAGCCTGTCGATCCTGGCCGACAAACACGGGATCGAGCTGTTCACGGGGCCGGCGGGCTCGGCCACCATGTTCGACTGCAACTGCATGCACGGCTCGAACGGGAACATCACCCCGTTCCCGCGCTCTAACGTGTTCATCGTGTTCAACAGCGTGGAGAACACGTGCACCGAGCCGTTCTCGGCGCCCGCGCCCCGTCCCACGTTCATCGGCGCCCGCGACTTCACCCCCGTGGGGGGCTGAATGAACACAACAATTCGATAACCCCGACCCACCAGCTCCGCGCCCGCGGGGGCCGTCCAGGCTCCCCGCGGGCGCGGAGCGCACCCATCCAGGAGTTCAACGATGACTTCTTCGAGACGCGACTTCCTCCGCACCGCCGTGCTGCTGTCCGCCGCGGTTCCGCTGGCCGCGGCGGGCTGCTCCACGACGGATCCGGAGAAGGAGAAAGCGGGCGGCGGCACGCTGGAGAAGGCCAAGAGCGCGGGCACCATCACGGTCGGGTTCGCCAACGAGGCGCCCTACGGCTACACCGACAAGTCCGGGAAGCTCACGGGCGAGGCCCCCGAGCTCGCCCGCGCCATCTTCAAGAACCTCGGCATCAACGACATCAAGGGCGTCCAGGTCGACTTCGGCGGCCTGATCGCCGGGCTCAACGCCAAGCGGTTCGACGCGATCGCCGCCGGCATGTTCATCACGCCGGAGCGGTGCGCCTCGGCCGCGTTCGCCAACCCCGAGTACGTCGCCAAGAGCGCCTTCATGGTCAAGGAGGGCAACCCGAAGGGCCTGAAGGCCGCCGAGGACCCGGGCAAGAAGGGCGTCAAGGTCGGCGTGCTCACCGGCGCGGTCGAGGCCGGCTACGCCGAGAAGACCGGGGTCAAGAAGGGCGACATCAAGACGTTCGCCGACCAGGCGAGCGCCTTCGAGGGCCTGAAGGCGGGGCGCATCGACTGCATCTGGCTGACCCGCATCTCGCTGGCCGACCTGCTGACCAAGCACAAGGGCGAGGGCTTCGAGGTGACCGACCCGTTCACCCCGGTCATCGACGGCAAGGAGCAGTTCGGCGCCGGCGCGTTCGCGTTCCGCAAGGCCGACAACGACCTGGTGACCGCCTGGAACGGCGAGCTCGACAAGCTGAAGCAGTCCAAGAAGCTGCTGCCGATCCTCCAGCCGTTCGGCTTCACCCAGGCGGAGATGCCCGCCGCGGACGACACCGCCGCCAAGTTCTGCCAGGGCTGACCCGTGTCCGATGTCCTCGACAGCTATCCCCAGTGGCTGGACGGGGCGTGGGTCACGGTCAGGCTCACCCTCCTCGGCGGCGCGCTGGCGCTGGTGCTCGCCCTGATCTTCGGGATGGCGGGCACGTCCCGCTTCCCGGGGGTGCGAGTCCTGAACCGGGTGTACGTGGAGTTCTTCCGCGGCAACGCCACGCTGGTGCTGCTGTTCTGGTTCTTCTACGCGCTGCCCCTCATCGGCCTCCGCTTCAGTACGACGTTCGCGGCCGTGCTGGCCCTCGGCCTGAACGTCGGCGCCTACGGCGCCGAGGTGGTCCGCGGCTCGATCAACGCCGTCCCGAAGGCGCAGTTCGAGGCGACGGTGGCGCTCAACTTCACGCCGTACCAGCGGATGCGGCGCGTCCTGCTGCCGCAGGCGCTCGCGCTGATGCTGCCCCCGTTCGGCAATCTGGTCATCGAGCTGATGAAGGGTACGGCCATCGTGTCCCTGGTCGGGCTGGTCGACCTGACCCGCGTCTCGAAGAACATCCAGGGCAGCACCGGCGAGACCGTCGCGGCGTTCTCGGTCGTCCTCGTCCTGTACTTCATCGTCGCGCAGATTCTGCAGCTGTTCGTCCGCTACGCCGAGCGGCGCGTGGACCGCATGCTGGGTCGCAGGCTGCCCAGTGAACCGTCCCTCGGGACGATCGCGGCCGGCGCGCCCGGGGCGGGGGTGAGCAGCTGATGAACTGGGACTGGCAGTACTCCGGCGACATTCTCCCCGACCTGCTGGACGGGTTGCGCTACACGGTCATCGCGACGCTGGTCGGCTATGTGATCGCGCTGATCCTCGGGCTGGTGTGGACGCTGCTGCGCCGCACCCCGAGCCGGGCCTTCAACCAGGTGATCCGGTGGATCACCGAGTTCATCCGGTCCACGCCACTGATCCCGCAGCTGTACTTCGTGTTCTTCGTCCTGCCCGCGTGGGGCATCACCATCGGCTCGCTCACCGCGGGCATCATCACGCTCGGAATCCACTACTCGACCTACACGGCCGAGGTGTACCGGGCCGGGATCGCCGACGTCCCGAAGGGGCAGTGGGAGGCGTGCACCGCGCTGAACCTGCCTCGGTCGCGGGTGTGGCTGGACGTGATCCTGCCGCAGGCGATCCGGCGGGTGATCCCGACGCTCGGCAACTACCTGATCGCGATGTTCAAGGACTCGCCGATGCTGCTGGCGATCAACGTCGCGGAGCTGCTGTTCACCGCGTACCAGGTGGGGTCCAAGTCCCTGCAGTTCCTGGAGCCGATCACGATCGTCGGCCTGTTGTTCGTCGTGGTCAGCGTCATATCCTCGATACTCGTCCGCCGCCTGGAGAGGCGTTATGCCACCAACTGACACCACACCGGAAAACCCGGCGCCCAAGGACTCCGAGGGCGGCGCCACGCCCGCGGACGCCGCCGCCGGGAAGGACGTCGCCACCGAGAAGGGCGTCTCCACGCAGAAGGGCGGCACGCCCGAGGACGAGCCGGCCGCGGAGCTGCCGCACGGTGAGGCGCCCGGCATCCGCTTCGAGAAGGTGGTCAAGCGCTTCGGCTCGAACGTCGTGCTCCGCGAGCTCGACTTCACCGTGGCGCCCGGCGAGCGCGTGACGCTCATCGGGCCGAGCGGGTCGGGCAAGACCACCATCCTGCGGCTGCTGATGACCCTGGAGACCCTCGACGAGGGCCTCATCTGGATCGGCGACGAGACGCTGTGGCACATGGACCGCGGCGGCAAGCGCGTCCCGGCGAACCAGAAGCACCTGCACGAGATGCGCAAGCAGGTCGGCATGGTGTTCCAGCAGTTCAACCTGTTCCCCAACATGAACGTGCTGCGCAACCTCACCGAGGGGCCGGTGCGCGTGCTGGGGGTGCCGAAGGACGAGGCCGTCGAGCGCGCCAAGGGGCTGCTCGACCTTGTCGGCCTGGCCGACAAGGAGAACGCGCACCCGACGCAGCTGTCGGGCGGCCAGCAGCAGCGGGTGGCGATCGCCCGGTCGCTGGCCATGCAGCCGCGCGTCCTGCTGCTGGACGAGGTCACCTCCGCCCTGGACCCCGAGCTCGTCGTCGGCGTCCAGGACCTCCTGCGCGACATCGCCAGGCAGAGCGACCTGACGATGCTGTGCGTCACCCACGAGATGACCTTCGCCAAGGACATCTCCAACCGGGTCCTGATGTTCGACCAGGGCCAGATCGTCGAGGAGGGCCCGCCGGACCAGATCTTCGGTGAGCCTTCCGAGCAGCGCACCCGGGACTTCCTGCAGGCCGTCCTGGCCTCCTGACCAGGACCCCTGAACAGGGACCCCGTGTCCCGCGCGTCGCCCGCGCCCCCGTCGCCCCGGGGACGCGGGCGACTCTCGTTTTCAACGTGTCGTGGGCCAGGCGGCGGCGGTCAGGGCGGCCCAGCTCGGGGCTGGCGGGCCTACGCCGTGCTGGCGGGCTATTTCGGCGGGGAGGGTGCCCATCGGGGCCTTGGCGGGGTTCGCCGCTATCTGGTCGAGGATCAGCTTGGTGAGGCCGCAGCCCTCCTCCAGGCGGGGGAACGCGGTGTGGGCGCGTTCGGCGAGGCCCTCGGGGAAGGCGTCGGCGCCCAGGCCGGTCATGTCGATGCTGGTTCCGGCGTGGGTGAGGGCGATCTCGGGGCGCATCCGGTGCGCGATGCCGCGGCTGGTGTGCAGGGCGATCGCCTCCCAGACGATGCGGGTCCGCTCGTCGTCCAGGCCGTTCTCGCTCACGAACTGGGCGGCGAGGTCGGCGCCGTCCACCTCGAAGCGCTGGCGGCCGTTGCCCTGCTCGGTCAGGCCGAGGTCGTGCAGGACGCTCCCCAGGAACAGCACCTCGTCGTCGTAGCTCAGGCCCGGTCGCAGGCCCCGGGCCTCGCCCAGCGCGCGGCCGAACAGGTAGGTGCGGACGCTGTGGTGGGCGAGCGCCGCCGTTCCCGTGGCGAACACCAGGTCGCAGGCCTTGCGGGTCAGGTCGGTGTCGGGGATGGAGAACGCGGCGAAGGGGTCGGTCATCAAGGCTCCTCGCTCAGTGGGTCGGTTCTGATCGTCCGATGCGGGGGCCGGAGGCGGACAGTGTCCGGACTGCCGATGTGCGCTACGTTCTGGCCATGCATGTGGTCGCGGTCCTGGCGCTGGACGGTGTGGTCGCGTTCGACCTGGCCGTCCCCGGCCAGGTGTTCGGCGTGACGACGACGCCGGAGGGCGTCCCGCTGTACGAGACGCGCGTGTGCGCGGCGCCGGGCGGGGTGGAGACGTCCGCCATGGTCGGCCGGATGCGGATGCAGGCGCCGTTCGGGCTGGACGCGCTGGCCGCGGCCGACACGATCGTCGTGCCGGGCCACGAGGACGTCCGGTCCGAGCCGCCGGCCGAGGTCCTGGACGCACTGCGCGGCGCGGCGTCCCGCGGGACCCGGATCGCGTCGATCTGCGTCGGCGCGTTCGTCCTCGCCGCCGCCGGGCTGCTGGACGGCCGCCAGGCCACCACGCACTGGCGGTACGCGGGCGCGATGGCCCGGCGGTTCCCCGAGGTCGACCTCGACCCGTCGGTGCTGTACGTCGACGGCGGCCAGGTCCTCACGTCCGCCGGCGTGGCCGCGGGCATCGACCTGTGCCTGCACATGGTCCGCCGCGACCACGGCTCCGCGACGGCCGCGCGGACCGCACGGCGGATCATCATGCCGCCGCAGCGGGACGGCGGCCAGGCCCAGTTCATCCGGCACGAGGACCCGCCGGACGGGGAGGCCGCCCTCCAGCCGACGCTGGCCTGGCTGGAGGCGAACCTGCACCGCCCGCTGACGCTGGACGACATCGCGCGGCACGCGTCCGTCAGCGTGCGGACGCTGACGCGGCGGTTCCGCGAGCAGGCGGGGACGACACCGCAGCGGTGGCTGTCGCGCGCCCGCGTGCACCGGGCGCAGCAGCTCCTGGAGAGCACGGACCTGCCGGTCGAGCGGGTCGCGGCGGAGGCCGGGTTCGGCTCGCCGGTGACGCTGCGGGCCCATTTCGCCCGGCGCGTCGGCGCGTCCCCGCTGGCCTACCGGAGCGCGTTCCGGGCCCGCTGATCACCCCGGCCGGTGCCCTACCGAACGTCATTCTGTACCGTGGCGCTTACGGACGAGGAGAGCGAGGCGGAGTCTTGACGACGGGCACTTCGATCGTGGGGCTCGGGATGACCGAGCTCGGCAGGGTGTACGGGCGGAGCCCGCGGCGGCTCGCCGCCGACGCGGTACGGCTGGCCGCGGCCGACGCGGGGCTGGAGCTCGGCGACCTGGACGGCCTGCTGGTCAGCCATGGCATGGGCGGCTCCCCCGGCATCGAGCTGGCGGACACGCTCGGGCTGCGCGACCTGCGGCTGCTGTCGCTGATCAACTCCTACGGCGCCACGGCCGGAGCGATGGTGTCGTACGCGGCGATGTCGGTGCTGAACGGGTCGGCGACGACGGTCGCGTGCGTCTTCGCGGACGCGCCGCTGAAGCCGAAGCAGTCGGCGGGCTCGGCCTACAACCGGGACGCCCGCGAATGGTACGGGTTCGGCGGGATGACGGCCGCGCTCGGCCTGCGCAGCGTCAACTCGTTCTACGCGCTGACCGCCCAGCGGCACATGGCCCGGTACGGGACGACGAGCGAGCAGCTCGGCGCGATCGCCGTGTCGACCCGCGCCTGGGCGGCGGGCAACCCGCTCGCGCAGATGCGGGAGCCGATCACGGTCGAGGACCACCAGGACTCCCGCTGGGTGTCCGAGCCGCTGCATCTGCTGGACTGCTGCCTGGTCTCCAACGGCGCCGTCGCCGTCATCGTGACGAGCGACGACCGCGCCCGCGACCTGGCCCGCCCGCCCGTCCACCTGCTGGGCTGGGGGCAGGGGCACCCCGGGCACCGCAAGGAGCGCGGCAGCGACTTCGGCCTGACGACCGGGGCGGCCGCGTCCGGCGCGACGGCGATGAAGATGGCCGGGGTCACCGTGTCGGACGTGGACGTCTGCGAGCTGTACGACTGCTACACCTACACCGTCCTGGTGACATTGGAGGACTACGGGTTCTGCGGCAAGGGCGAGGGCGGCGCGTTCGCCGCGTCCGGGGCGCTCGGGCCGGGCGGGGCACTGCCGACCAACACCGGCGGCGGGCAGTTGTCGGGGTACTACATGTGGGGCATGACGCCGCTGTCGGAGGCCGTGATCCAGGCGCGCGGGGACGGCGGGGAGCGGCAGGCGCCGTCCAACGACGTGATCCTCGTCAGCGGGAACGGCGGGATCCTCGACCACCACGCGACGCTGATCGTCAGCCCGCACGCGAAGGGGGCCTAGCCATGGACATCGGCGTTCTGCGGCGGGACGGCCGCACCGACCCGTTCTTCGACGGCACCGCGGCCGACCGGCTGGTCATCCGGCGCTGCGAGGCGTGCGACCGGTGGTTCGCGCCGGACGCGTCCGGCTGCCCCGGCTGCGGGGAGGAGGACCTCGCCTGGGCCGAGGCGAGCGGCGCCGCGACCCTGGTGACCTGGACGATCCTGCCCAAGGAGCCGCCCGCCTTCCTGGCGCTGGTCGAGCTGGCCGAGGGCCCGTGGCTGCACGCCCGCCTGGACGGTGCGTCCCGCGCGGACCTGCGCGAGGGGCTGCCGCTGCGCGCGGCGTTCGAGCACCCGGACGAGGGCGAGTCGTACGTCCTGTTCCGCCCCTAGACCGAACGCGATTCGGTCCGTTAGCGTGCACGGCATGAACACCGAGGTCTGCGCACGGTTCGGCATCGAGTTCCCGCTGTTCGCCTTCAGCCACTGCCGCGACGTCGTCGCCGCCGTCACGGGCGCCGGCGGCTTCGGCGTCCTCGGGGCCGTCGCGTACACCCCCGACCGGCTCGAAGAGGAACTGCGCTGGATCGACGGCCAGGTGAACGGCCGCCCCTACGGCGTCGACGTCCTGGTCCCCGGCAAGATCGACAAGTCGGCGGAGGGCGGCGGCGGCCTCGACGCCATGCTCGCCGCCGTCCCCGACGAGCACTGGACGTTCCTCACCGGCCTGTTCGCCAAGTACGACGTCCCGCTGCCCGACTTCGAGAGCGCCAAGCGGTCCAACGCGCGCGGCGGCGCGCAGGTCACCAAGGAGGGCGCGACCGAGCTGATCGACGTGTCCCTCGCCCACCCGATCGGCCTCATCGCCAGCGCCCTCGGCACCCCTCCCCCGCTCATGACCGAGAAGGCCAAGGCGGCCGGGATCCCCGTCGCCGCGCTCGTCGGGACGCCCGAGCACGCCCGCCGGCAGGTCGCCGCGGACGTCGACCTGATCATCGCGCAGGGCGGCGAGGCGGGCGGCCACACCGGCGAGATCTCCACGATGGTCCTCGTGCCCGAGGTCGTCGACACGGTCGCGCCGGTGCCCGTCCTCGCCGCGGGCGGCATCGCCACCGGACGCCAGATGGCCGCCGCGCTCGCGCTCGGCGCGTCCGGCGTCTGGTGCGGCTCGGTGTGGCTCACCACCGAGGAGGCGGAGACGTCCCCGGCGGTGAAGGACAAGATGCTCGCCGCCACGTCCCGCGACACGATCCGGTCGCGGTCGCGCACCGGCAAGCCCGCCCGCCAGCTCCGCTCCGCCTGGACGCAGGAGTGGGAGGGCCCCGCGAGCCCCGGCCCGCTCGGCATGCCGCTGCAGATGATCGTCGCCGAGGGCGCGATGCGGCAGATCACCAAGGTGGCCGAGTCCGGCAACCCGGGCGCCCGCGCCCTCGCCAACTACTTCGTCGGCCAGTGCGTCGGCCTCATGAACAGCGTGAAGCCCGCCCGCCAGGTCGTCTACGACATGGTCGACGACTTCGCCACCGCCGTGGAGCGCCTCAACACCATCACCGGCGCGGACTGAACGGCCGAAATCGGACGCGGCGCCACGGGGTGATTCGGCCGTCACGCCATGGCGTCGCACCGTCCGCGGGCCTACCCTTCCCAGCAAGATCCGGTTCCCCGCCCCCAGGGAAGGCCGCCCGTGGGCAACCCCCGACCCGCCGAGTCCGGGCGCGGGCTCTTCGCGCTCTTCGACTGGATGACCCGGCTGCCGTGGCGGCTCGACTCCCGCCCGTACCCGGTGATCGTCCTGGAACCGGCCGGCGACCAGGACGACCCGGGCGAGCACCTGGAGGAGCTGAAGCGCCTGGCGGGCGAGATGGGCCTGTCATCGATCAGCCCCGACCTCGCCGGCACCGGCGGCGAGCCGGCCGCGATCGCACTCGTCGACACGATGTCCCAGCCGCTGACGTGGAGCCACACCAAGTCCCAGTTCGGACGGCTCCGCTTCCCCCGCTCCGACCTGATCCGGACGATCGAGACCGCCGCCGGCGAGACCGGCACGGACGGCGCCC
>NZ_SMKY01000162.1 GCF_004349235.1 Actinomadura darangshiensis
ACCTCGCCGAGGAGGCCACCCTCGCCCTCAACGAGTCCGCCTTCGGCATCGCCGGCCTCCCCGCCGCCCAGGCCGCCGGCATCACCACCGCCCTCCGCCAGGTCCGCCTGTCCACCGGCGATCTGGACTCGGGCGACGTGTGACACCGTGGGGGCATGGCTAACGAGTCGGTCTTCACGTATGGGGCGCCGCAGCTGAAGTTCGGGGACGGCGCGGCGGACGAGGTCGGGTTCGACCTGGCGCAGTTCGGGGCGCGGCGGGTGCTGGTGGTCACCGACCCCCGGGTCGCGGCGACGGGCGGGCCGGAGCGGATCGCGGACGCGATGAAGGCGTACGGGATCGAGGCCGCCGTGTTCGACCGCGTCCGCATCGAGCCGACGGACGCGAGCATGCGGGAGGCGGTCGAGTACGCGCGCGAGAGCGGGCCCTACGACGCGTACGTGGCCGTCGGGGGCGGGTCGAGCATCGACACCGCGAAGGCGGTCAACCTGCTGACGACCAACGACGGCGACCTGGCCGAGTACCTGAACCCGCCGGTGGGGGCGGGGAGGGCGCCGGAGCGGCCGCTGCTGCCGCTGGTCGCCGTCCCCACGACCACCGGGACCGGCGCGGAGAGCACGACGGTATGCGTCATGGACGTCCTGGACCTGCGGGTCAAGACGGGCATCAGCCATCCGCGGATGCGGCCGACGCTGGCCGTGGTGGACCCGGAGCTGACGATGTCGCAGCCGTCCGGGGTGACCGCGTCGTCGGGGATGGACATCCTCTGCCACGCCCTGGAGAGCTACACCGCCCGGCCGTACGACGGGTACGAGCGCAAGAAGCCCGAGCAGCGGGTACCGTACTGCGGCGCCAACCCGGTGTCGGACATGTGGGCGGAGAAGTCGCTGAGCCTGCTGTCGCTGTCGTTCCGCAGGGCCGTCCAGGACGGGGAGGACCGGCAGGCCCGCCACGACATGGCGCTCGCGGCGACGTTCGCGGGGCTCGGGTTCGGCAACGCCGGGGTGCACATCCCCCACGCGAACGCGTACCCGATCGCCGGGCAGGTGAAGGACTTCCGGCCCGACGGCTACCCGGACGAGGAGGCGATGGTCCCGCACGGGATGTCGGTGTCGCTGACCGCGCCGGAGGCGTTCCGGTTCACCTACCAGGCGCGTCCCGAACGGCATGTGCGGGCCGCCGAGCTCCTCGACCCGCGCATGGACCGCCCGAACGACCCGGCCGAGCATCTGCCGCGCGCCGTGCTGCGGCTGATGCGCGACATCGGCATCCCGGACGGGATCGGGGGCGTCGGCTACGGCGAGGGGGACATCCCCGGCCTGGTGGAGGGGACGATGAAGCAGCAGCGCCTGCTGGCGACGTCGCCGCGCCCGGTGGACGAGGACGCCGTGGCCGAGATCTTCAAGCGCTCGCTGCGGCTTTGGTGAGCGTCAGCGGGCGCGCACCCACGCGTCGATGAGGTCGGCGGCCTCGGGCCGGGACTCCGGCAGGTAGTGGGTGTCCCTGACGAAGTCGAGCGTCTTGTCGGACGCCGCCAGGGCGGCATGGATCGCGCGCGCGTCGCTGTCGTAGACGCCCTCGTCCGCGGTCGCGTGGACGACCAGCGACGGGACGGTGATCCGCGCGAGGTGCGGTGCCGCGGTGCACTGCGAGGTGCGCAGGCTCCACATCGACAGCCATGAGCGCAGCGTGCAGAGCGCCCCGATGCCGAAGACGCCGTAGTTGGCCTTGACCGGCTCGCCCAGATAGCAGCGGTTGGGCTCGCGGTCGGACGGCTCGATGCCCGGGTCGATCATGCGGAGGTCGGCCCAGGTTCGGTGCACGTTGAACAGGGCGTCGCGGGCGCGGGTCCCCTTCAGCGCGTCCAGCCGCCCGAGGACCCGGTCGGTGATGCGCTCGTTGCGGGCGCGCTGGGCGGCGCGGTAGCGGGCCTGGAACCCGGCGCTGTAGGGCGGGCCGTTCTCGGGGTTGAACGGATCGAGCGACGGGTCGGCGGACAGGACGTCGGTCTCGTCGGTCACCGAGGGGTCCATCCAGGCGGTGAGGACCTCGGGACGGCCGGAGTGGGCGGCAAGGGCGACGAACAGGTCACCGGCCGGCAGGTCCTCGATGGCGGGGACGGGGCGCATCCCGGCGACCGGCGCGACGTTCGGCTCGACGGCCTGCGACTGGTACGCGGCCATCAGCGATCCGCCACCGGAGTTGCCCAGCAGGACGACCCGCTCCGCACCGGCCTTCTCCCGGAGCCAGCGGACGCCGGCGCCGATCTCGGCCAGGGCGTGGTCGAGCAGGAAGTACGCCTCGTTTCCGCGGAAGCTCGTGTTCCAGCCGAGGAACCCGTACCCGCGCGCGGCCAGGTGCTCGGCGAGGTAGTGCTCGGAGAAGTCGACGTTGTAGTGCGTCGCGATGAACGCGGTCCGCGGCGGCGCCCCCGCGGGGCGGTGGTAGACGCCCTGGCACGGGTGGCCGCCCGCGCCCGCCCTGCCGACCAGGGGCGATGGCAGCCCCACGAACTCCCTGACGACCTCACCCATGCGGCCCCCTTCCGGAACGATCCCATATCCTGCGGGTCACATCCGTTGTGTCGCAAGGAGGCGTGATGGCGGATTCGCCGACGATGACGTACGGCGGCTACCTGAGGCTCGACGATCTCCTGGCCTGCCAGGAGCCGAAGACCGGGGCCCACGACGAGCTGCTCTTCGTGGTCATCCACCAGGTCTACGAGCTGTGGTTCAAGCAGATCCTGCACGAGGCCGAGCTGCTGCAGCGCCGGCTGGAGGAGGGCAACAGCGCCGGGTCGCTGCACACCGCCCGCCGCATCGCCAAGATCTTGAAGACGGTGGTCGGGCAGCTGGACGTGCTGGAGACGATGACGCCCCGGCAGTTCGCCGCGTTCCGCGACGCGCTGGGCAACTCCAGCGGCTTCCAGAGCGAGCAGTTCCGGGAGATCGAGGCCGTCCTCGGGCGGCGCTCGTTCCCCGCCTCCGACCTGCGCGGCGACGAGCGGCTCCAGGCGGCCGTCGCCCGCCCGTCGGTGTTCGACTCGCTGCTGCGCTACCTCGCCGGCCGCGGCCACCCCGTCCCGCGGGAGGCCCTGGACCGCGACACCTCCCGGCCGTGGGAGCCGGACGCCGGCGTCCAGAAGGTCCTCCTCGCCGTCTACGCGGACGAGTCCGGGCCGGCCGCCCAGGTCTGCGAGGGCCTCGTCGACGTCGACGAGGGCATCCAGGAATGGCGGTACCGGCACCTGAAGATGGTCGAGCGGACGATCGGCGCGAAGATCGGCACGGGCGGCTCGGCGGGCGCCGACTACCTGCGCCGCACCCTGTTCGCCCCCGCGTTCCCCGACCTGTGGGAGGTCCGCTCCCAGACCGAGTCGACCGGCACGGGGGAGATCCCGGTCCATGGCGGCTGACGGCGAACGGGTCGCGATCGTCGGCGCGGGCCTGGCGGGCTGCCTGCTCGCGGTGCTGCTCGGCCGCCGCGGCATCCCGGTGACCGTGTACGAGCGCCGCCCCGACCCGCGGATCGCGGGCGCCGAGCGCGGCCGCTCCATCAACCTGGCGATCTCGGCCCGCGGCCTGGCCGCGCTGGAGCAGGTCGGGCTGCGCGACCAGTCCCTCAAGCAGGCGCTGCCGATGCACGGGCGGATGGTGCACCCACTTCCGGGCGCGCAGAACTTCCAGCCCTACAGCGCGGACGGCGAGCGCGCCATCAACTCGATCAGCCGCGCCGAGCTGAACCGGTCGCTGCTGGACACCGCCGAGGCGACGCCCGGCGTCACGCTGCGCTTCTCCCAGCGCGTCACCGGCGTCGACACCGAGGCCGGCGCGATCCTGCTGGAGGACGCCGGCGCCGAGCCCGCCGGCGTCGTCCTGGCCGGGGACGGGGCCTACAGCGCCGTCCGCCGGTCCATGGAGCTGGACGAGGACGCCGACTTCCTGGAGCACGGCTACAAGGAGCTGACCGTCCCGCCGCGGGACGGCGAGTTCGCGCTCGACCCGGACGCGCTGCACATCTGGCCGCGCGGCACCGCCATGATGATCGCGCTGCCGAACCTGGACCGGTCGTTCACCTGCACGCTGTTCTGGCCGAAGGGCGACTTCGGCGCCCTCGACACGCCGGCGAAGGTCACCGCCCACTTCGAGCGGCACTATCCCGACGTCGCCGGCCTGATGCCGGACCTGGCCGACGACTACGAGCTCAACCCGATCGGGTCGCTGGTCACCGTCCGCTGCCGGCCGTGGACGCGGTACGGGCCGGGCGCGAAGGTGGCGCTGCTGGGGGACGCCGCGCACGCGATCGTCCCGTTCTTCGGGCAGGGCGCGAACTGCGCGTTCGAGGACTGCATCGAGATCGACCGGTGCCTGGCCGAGACCGGCGGCGACTGGGGCCGCGCGCTGACGCTCTACCAGGAGCGCCGCAAGGCCAACACCGACGTGATCGCCGAGATGGCGCTCGACAACTTCGTCGAGATGCGCGACCGGGTGTCGTCGCCGGTGTACCGGGCGAAGCAGGCGGCGGCGCACGCGCTGGAGCGGCGCCTGGCCGGCCGGTACGTCTCCCGCTACGAGCTGGTGTCGTTCTCGACGATGCCGTACGCGGAGATCCCGGCCCGGATCAGGCGGCAGAACCGGGCGCTAGCCGGGGCCGTCCTCGGCTCCGCGGCCGTCCTCGGCCTGGGCGTGCGCGCCCTGCTGCGGCGCCGCCGCTAGCGGGGCCCGGCGGCGCCGGCGCCGGCCGGCGGCCAGGTCGGCGACGGCCGCCGCCAGCGCCGCCAGCACGAACGCCAGGACGACGATCAGGCCGCGGCGGAACGCCGCCGCCCAGTCGCCGCCCGTCCCGCCGAGGGCGGCGAAGAACACCGACCCGACGGCGGCGATGCCCATCGCGGTGCCGACCCGCTGCCCGGTCTGCAGGACGCCCGCCGCGCTGCCGCCCTCGGTGTAGTCGACCTCCGACAGCGTCAGGGTCTGGTTCGGGGAGATGACGAAACCGGTGCCGAGCCCGGCCACCAGCAGCGGCGCGGCGGTCGCCCACGCGACGCCGCGGCCCGGTTCCAGCTCGACCGCGACCCAGGCGGCGCCGAGCCCGACCAGGACCAGGCACAGCCCGGCGGCGACGAGCGGGCGGCCGTAGCGCGACACGATCCGGCCGCCGATCGCGGACGCCGAACCCGATCCGAGCGCGAACGGCGTGATCGCCAGGCCCGCGCCCAGCGCGCTGTAGCCGAGGCCGTTCTGCAGGTAGAGGGTGAAGATGAAGAAGATCGCGGTGAACCCGGCGAAGAACAGCAGCGCGATCGCCACGCCCAGCGTGTAGGAGCGGAGCCGGAACAGCGCGAGGTCGATCATCGGCGCCCGCGCCCTGCGCTCCCATGCCGCGAACACCGCGATCAGGGCGGCGCCCGCGAGGACCAGCAGCCACTTGAGGGCGCCATGCCACTGCTGCTCCTGGACGAGCGGCAGCAGCACGCAGACGACGCCCGCGCCCAGCAGCAGGACGCCGGGCGGGTCGAGGCCCTGCCGGTCCCCGTAGACCGGGGCGGGCAGCAGCCGCCACGCCAGGAACAGCGCGACCACCCCGACCGGGACGTTGACGTAGAACACCCACCGC
Source organism: Actinomadura darangshiensis (assembly GCF_004349235.1). Classification (GTDB taxonomy): domain Bacteria; phylum Actinomycetota; class Actinomycetes; order Streptosporangiales; family Streptosporangiaceae; genus Spirillospora; species Spirillospora darangshiensis. The sequence goes on from NZ_SMKY01000162.1 coordinate 5,617, forward strand.
CAGCCCTCCTCGGCGCCGGCCAGCGCGATCAGGCCGCCGCCGAGCAGCGGGCCCACGGCGGTGGCGACCCCGATGACGGCGCCGAGCGCGCCGAACGCCCGCCCCCGGTCGGCGCCGCGGAACAGCTGCTGGATGAGGCCCGCGACCTGCGGGTTGAGGATGCCGCCCGCGACGCCCTGCACGAGCCGCGCGAGGACGAGGAACAGGATCGTCGGGGCGATGCCGGCCGCCGCGCTCGCCACCGTGAACAGCGCGAGCCCGGACATGAACACGGCGCGGCGGCTGCGGGCGTCGCCGAGCCGCCCGGACGGGACGAGGACCAGCCCGAACGTCAGCGCGTACCCCCACAGGATCCACTGCAGCTCCGCCTCGGACGCGTGCAGGCCCGACCGGATGGAGGGCAGCGCCACGTTGACGATGCTGACGTCCAGCAGCGTCATGAACGCCGCCACGAGGCAGACCGAGAGCGCCTGCCAGTTGCGCCGCCCCTGTTCGCCGCGGTGCGCGGCCGCCGTCCCCACGGGCAGGGTCCTCTCCGGAGATCATGGGGTGAAACGCGGGCCGGGCGCGGCCGGCCCGGCCGGGCTGTGCCAGAGTTGCCGGATGACCGATTCCGCCCCGGGGACCGTCTCCGAGGAGCCGCGGTGCTCCGCCAAGGGCTGCCGCGCCGACGCCGTGTGGGCGCTGCGCTGGAACAACCCGAAGATCCACACGCCGGAGCGGCGGAAGATCTGGCCGGCCTGCGACGAGCACCGCGAGAGCCTGTCGGCGTTCCTGTCGCGCCGCGACTTCCTGAAGGACGTCGTGCCGATCGCCGACCGGGACGCGCCCTCCGGCGGGAGCTAGGCCTCGTCCAGGACGGGCTCGCCCGCCGGTCCGGGCACCTCGGCCTGCCAGCCCTCGGCCATCTCGGTCAGCCGCGCGGCGGCGTCCCGCGCGGGCGTGCCGCGCCCGACCGCGAGGCCGAGCAGGTAGGCCGTCAGGGGCGCGCCGGGCCGGGCGACGCCGTGGGCGACGTCGCGGGCGAGGTCCAGCACCAGGCCCTGGTCGACGTCGCCGCGTTCCAGGCCGAGTTCGCGGCAGGCCGCGGTGATCCAGTCCTCAAGCACCGGCATGGGCTCCCCCTTCGCGCATGGTCTGGGTGACCTGCCCACTCTCGCACGTTCAAAGCAGGCGCTCGGCGGCGGCCAGCTGCTCGGGGGTGTCGCAGTCGTACCAGGCCGGACGGGCGCCGGGCGGCGGCGCGACGGTGACGGGGTCCAGCGGGCCGAGGAGCCCGCGCAGCGACTCGCCCGGGTAGCCGTCGAGCGCCGCCCGCAGGACGGCGGTGCGCCAGCAGCCGGCGAGCCATTGCTCGCGGCCGTCCTCGTCGACCAGGACCGCGCCGGGCCGCTCGCCCACCGCGTGCAGCAGCGAGGCGACGTGGGCGGGGCGCAGGAACGGCAGGTCGGCGGCCAGCAGCACCACCGTGCCCGCCCGCACCTCGGCGAGGCCCGCGCGCAGTGCGGGCACCGGCCCGGCGCCCGGCGGATCCTCGCGGACGACGACGGCGTCCGGCAGGACGTCCCGCCGCGGGCCCACCACGATCAGCCGGGACGCGCCGGCGACGGCGGCGGCCGCCCATTCGACCAGCGTCCGCCCGCCCACCGGCGCCGCGGGCTTGTCGGCCCCGAACCGCCGGGCCCGCCCGCCCGCGAGCAGGACGGCGTCGAACCCCACGGCGTCGAAGCCGCCGGTCCCCGCCAAGGTCAGCCGCCGATCGCCGACATGGGCCGGGCCGGCTGCAGGAAGGACGGGTCGTCGATGCCGTGCCCGGCGCGCTTGGCCCACACCGCCTTGCGCCAGCGGTCGGCCAGCTCGGTGTCGGTGGCGCCGGCCCGCAGCGCGTCCCGCAGGTTGGACTCCTCGGTCGCGAACAGGCAGTTGCGGACCTGCCCGTCGGCGGTCAGCCGCACCCGGTCGCAGGCGCCGCAGAACGGCCGGGTCACCGACCCGATCACGCCGACCGTCTCCGGTCCGCCGCCGATCAGGAACGACTCGGCGGGGGCGCTGCCCCGGTCGTGCCCGGCGTCGGGCGCCAGGTCGAACTCGGCGGACAGCCGGTCCAGGATCTCGTCCGCGGTGATCATGTTCTCGCGGGTCCAGCCGTGCTGGGCGTCCAGCGGCATCTGCTCGATGAACCGCAGCCGGTAGCCGTGCTCCAGGCAGTACCGCAGCAGCGGGACGGCCTCGTGGTCGTTGATCCCGCGCATCAGCACCGCGTTGATCTTGACCGGTTCCAGCCCCGCCGCACGCGCGGCGGCCAGCCCCTTCAGGACGTCGTCCAGCCGGTCGCGGTGCGCGAGGCGCTTGAACGTGCCGCGGTCGAGGGTGTCCAGGGACACGTTCACCCGGTCCAGGCCGGCCTCGGCCAGCGGCCCGGCCAGCCGGTCGAGGCCGATCCCGTTGGTGGTCAGCGAGATCTGCGGGCGCGGCGGTAGCTCCGCCGTGTGCCGCACGATCCCGGGCAGGCCGCGCCGCAGCAGCGGCTCGCCGCCGGTGTAGCGGACCTCGGTGACGCCCAGGTCGCGGACGGCGAGGCCGACCAGCCGGGCCACCTCGTCGTCGGTGAGCAGCTCCGGCTTCGGCAGCCAGTCCAGGCCCTCGGGCGGCATGCAGTAGGAGCAGCGCAGATTGCACCGGTCGGTGAGCGAGACCCGCAGGTCCGTCGCGGTTCGGCCGAACGTGTCGACCAGCACGGGCGCTCCTTCCTGCTGGCCGGCGGCCCGGCGCGGGCCGCCGGGGATTGCGGTCGGACACCCCAGCCTATTGCGGTGTTTGACGATTCGTCCCATCGCGGGAGACGGTTACGTTCCGTCGAACGATCAGGAGGCCGGAGTGACGACGTCGCGGGAGTGGGAGTTCGCGGGCACGCGGGGCGCGATCACCGCCCGGATCTGGGCGGCCGGCGACCCGCGCTACGCCGCGGTCCTCGTGCACGGCTACGGCGAGCACCTCGGCCGCTACGGCCACGTCGCGGACGTCCTCGTCCGGCACGGCGCCGTCGTGTGCGGCCCCGACCACATGGGCCACGGCCGCTCCGCCGGCGACCGCGTCCTGATCGAGGACTACGAGGACGTCGTCGCCGACCTGCACACGGTCGTCGAGGCCGCCCGCGGCGACCACCCCGGCCTGCCCGTCGTCATGATCGGCCACTCGATGGGCGGCCTGCTCGCGGCCCGCTACGCGCAGGCGCACGGCGGCGTCCTCGCGGCCCTGGTGCTGTCCGGGCCCGTCCTCGGCCGCTGGCACGTGGTCGAGGAGCTGCTGCCCTTGGACGACATGCCCGACGAGCCCATCGACACGTCCACGCTGTCGCGCGACCCCGCCGTCGGCAAGGCGTACACCGAGGACCCGCTCATCTGGCACGGCCCGTTCAGGAAGCCCACGATCGAAGCGCTCGACACCGTCCTGCGCCGCATCAACGAGCACGGCTCCCTGGGGGCGCTCCCCACCTTCTACGTCCACGGGGAGGCCGACGAACTCGTCCGCCCCGAAGACACGCGCACCGGCATAGAGGCGGTCCGCGGCGAGGACTTCACCGAACGCCTCTACCCCGGCGCCCGCCACGAGGTGTTCAACGAGACCAACCGCGACGAGGTCCTCGCCGACGTCACCGCCTTCATCGACCGCGTCCTGCGCTGACCGCCGCCCGGCCCCGCTTGACCACGCCGTGCCGGCTCCAGATCAGCGGCCGCAGCTCGCCCGGGTCCGCCGGCGCGCCCGGGCGGGCGAGCACGTCGCTGCGCGCCCGCCGGGCCACGCTCACGTCGCGGTGGAAGTCGCGGAAGACCTGGACCTCCCCCTCGTAGCCGTCCTCCCACGACCCGAGGTCGGCGTAGTCCGTCCCGTGCGTCCCGGACGGGTCCAGGCCGCCGGCGAGCACCGCCCATTCGCGCATCTCGAGCGGGGTGCGGGGCATGAGCGCGACCAGCCCGTGCAGCCGCTTGACCCGGCCGTCGCGGCGGTCCCGCCACCCCTGGGCGCGGAACCATCCCCGCCAATCCGCGAGTGCGCCGTCCAGCCCGTGCGTCCGCCAGCGGACGGTCCCCTCCGGCGGGCGGCGGAGCGGGAGCCGGCGCGCCAGCTCGCGCGCGGTCTTCCCGGTGAACGGCGTGTCCCAGGCGGGGACGAGGACGATCGGGTCGGCGGGGTCGGCGTCGAACGGCGTGGGGACGAGGAACGGCCGGTCGACCACCACCAGCGTCCCGGGCCTCGACTGGTAGGACAGGCCCCACAGCAGCCGGCCCAGGACGCTCGCGCCGCGCGCGTCGGACAGCACGTGCCACGTACCGTGGAAGAAGTTCGTGCTGAACCGGACCCGCGTGCCGGGCCGCAGCCCGACGACCGTGTGGTCGCGGCCGGCGAGCCGCAGCGTCCGGCGGTGCAGCTTCATGCCGTCGCCCGTGTACCGCGCGCTGGCCGCCCGCTGCACCGCCCGCATCGCCGTCAGCCCTTCACGCAGATGAGCTGGCGCAGGTGGGCCACGACCTCCACCAGGTCGGACTGGGCGGCGATGACGGTCTCCAGGTCCTTGTAGGCGCCCGGGATCTCGTCGACCACGCCGCCGTCCTTGCGGCACTCCACGCCCCTGGTCTGCTCGATCAGGTCGTCCACGGTGAAGTTCTTGCGGGCCTTGTTGCGGCTCATCCTGCGGCCCGCGCCGTGGGACGCGGAGTTGTACGCCGTCTCGTTGCCGAGGCCGCGGACGATGTAGGTGCCGGTCGCCATGGAGCCCGGGATGATCCCGAGGTCGCCGCCGCCCGCGCGGATCGCGCCCTTGCGGGTCACGAGCAGCTCGACGCCGCCGTACTCCTCCTCCGCCACGTAGTTGTGGTGGCAGGAGATGACGTCGTCCCACCTGCAGCGCTGCTCGCCGAACCGCTTGGTCACGACGTTCTGCGCGAGCGCGGTCATGACGGCGCGGTTGCGGCGCGCGTACTCCTGCGCCCAGAACAGGTCGTGCCGGTAGGCGTCCATCTTGGCGGTCCCGCTGAGGAACACCGCGAGGTCGTTGTCCGGCAGGTCCTGGTTGTGCGGGAGCTTGCGGGCGGCCTCGATGTGCTGCTCGGCCAGCTCGTTGCCGATGTTGCGCGACCCCGAGTGCAGGACGAGCCAGATCGCGCCGTCGTCGTCCGCGCACAGCTCCAGGAAGTGGTTGCCGCCGCCGAGCGTGCCCATCTGCTGGCGGGCGCGGCCGAGGCGGGACTGCACCGCCCGGTGCAGGTCGTCGAACCCCTTCCAGAAGTCGTACCAGCCGCGCTCCTTCAGGTTGGGGAGCCCGGACGGGTCGACGGCCTGCCTGTGCGAGCCGCGCCCGACGGGGATCGCCTTCTCCAGGGCGTGCCGGAGGCCGGCGAGGTCGTCCGGCATGTCCTCGGCCGTGAGGGACGACCTGACCGCGGTCATCCCGCAGCCGATGTCGACGCCGACGGCCGCCGGGGACACCGCGTCCTTCATCGCGATCACCGAGCCGACGGTGGCGCCCTTGCCGTAGTGGACGTCGGGCATCACCGCGAGGCCCTCCACCCACGGCAGGGCGGAGACGTTGCGGAGCTGGTCGAGGGCGAGGTCCTCGACGGTGTCGGGGTCGGTCCACATCCGGATCGGGACGCGGCCGCCCTTCAGGGTCTGGTACGGCATGCCACTCCTTGATCGACGGAACCGGACCGCGATCTATGACGCCAGAGTCACCCGTCCCGGTTCAACAGGTTTTCGCCCCGCGCGGTCAGGAGCGGCGGCGTTCGGTGAGGCCGAGGCCGTCGAGATGGCGGAGCAAGGCGATTGCGACATCGCGGTTCGTCGACAGGGCCCTACCCGCGTCGGCGGGCGTGAACGGCTGCGGCAGGCCGGACAGGACCCGCAGCGCCTCCCGGTCGGCGCCCGGCAGCAGCACGATGTCGCCGCCCCCGTCACCGCCGCCGTCGCGGATGCGCAGCACGGCGCCCGCGCGCTCCGCGCCGTCGAGGACGTCGCCCGTCAGGCCCAGCGCTTCGAGGCGCTCGGCGGCGGGCGGCTCGAACGGGGCGGCGGCGAGGTCGGCCCGGAGGCGTTCCACGGCCGCCGTCCAAGGCGGCGGTGGCGGTTCCGCGGGCGGTTCCGGGGGTGCCGCGTCCTCGGCGGCGGGGCCGTAGACGCGTCCGGCGTCCACCCGCAGCGGCGGGCGGACGAGCGCGGCGACGAGCTGCCGGGCGGGGAGGCCGAGCCGCAGCCGGACGGTCTCCAGCGGGATCCCGGGGGCGTGCGGGCTCTGCGCGGCGTGCCGGGCCGTCTCCTCGGCGAGCCGCTCGAACAGCGACCGCCAGTGCGCCGGGTCGGCGACCCACTCGCCGTTCAGCGCGACGGCGTCCGGCGGCGGCGCGCAGCCCATCAGCGACAGCTCCGTCCGGCGCAGGACGCCGTGCCGGCGGAGCACGATGGTGCCGTCCGGGCGGTCCGGCCAGGACGCCAGCTCCCGGGCGCGGGCCGCGCCGGCGCCGCGGCGCACGAGGGTCGGCGGCCGGACGTCCAGGACGCTCACCCCGGCGATCGAGCGGCGCTCGGGGTCGCGCAGGACGCCGGTGTCCCCGAGGTGCAGGGCGAGCCGCGTGTTGAGGGTCAGGCGGGCGGTGTCGGGGCCGAGGGGGCGCAGCCGGACCGGGACGGCGGCGGCCCCGAGGTGCAGGGTCAGCGCCCGCGCGAGTCGTCCGGACGCCTCCCCGAACCGGGTGCGCACGTCGACGGACGTGGTGTGGGTCCAGGCGCCGGGGGTGACGAGCGCCATGCCGGCGTCCACCCGCCCGGCGTCCCGCAGGGTCAGCACGACGCGGGACACGCCGCCGACCGAGTCGCGGGGCTCGCCGGCGCAGCCGATCGTCCGGACCCGGACGCCGCCGCCCCCGGGCATCAGCAGCAGCTCGTCGCCCACGGCGACCGTCCCGGCGGCGAGGGTGCCGGTGACGACGCTCTGGCGCCCGGCGGTGAACGCGCGGTCCACCCACAGCCGCACGGGCGCGGCCGGGTCGGGGACGGGCAGCCGGCCGGCGAGGCGGTCGAGGGCGGCGGCGAGCTCGGCCATGCCGGCGCCGGTGGCGGCGCTGACGGCGACGGCCTCCGCCCCCTGCAGCGCGGTGCCGGCGAGCCGCTCGCGGATCAGCCGCAGCGCGAGCCTGCCGTCGGCGGCGTCGGCCTTGGTGACGGCGAGGACGCCGGACCGGACGCCGAGCGCGCCGAGGGCGTCCAGGTGCTCGCGCGTCTGCGGCATCCAGCCCTCGTCGGCGGCGACGGCGAGCAGCGCGGCGGGGGCGGGCGCGGCGGCGGCGAGCATGGCCGGGACCGACCGCTCGTCGCCGGGGACGTCCACGAACGCGACGCGCCGCCCCGAGGGCAGCTCCGTCCAGGCGGCCGGCTCGCCCGGCTCCTTGCCGGTGAGGGCGCGCACGAGCGCCGACTTGCCGTGCCCACCGTGACCGGCGGTGGTGACGACCTGCATCAGCGTCCTTTCCAGGCCGTGACGCCGGAGGCCGCGCGGGGACGGGCCGAGCGGGAGGATGTGGTGCGGGGGTTGTGCAGACGAAGGTCCACGGAAGGCAACCCTATGGAGGCGGGGGCCCCGCGCCAAACCCGGACGCGCGGCGCGCCGCCGCGGCACGCCCGCGGGTGTGCGCCGTTCCCGGGCGCTCTACACTTACTTACGCTAAGTAAGAAAAAGGCCGCATTGCCGGGCACCGGCGACCGGCCACGGGGGAGGTTCGCATGACCGCCGTACCGGCCACGGCGCGTGAGACGACCGGACGGCAGCCCGCGGACGCCGGTCCAACCGGCCTCACCCTGCTCGCGCTGGCGGCGGCCGGGATGGTCGTGTCGGTGCAGCAGACCCTGGTGCTGCCGCTGCTGCCGCAGCTCATGCACCGCTTCGACGCCCCCATCACCGACGTGACGTGGGTGTTCACCGCGTCGCTGCTGGCAGGCGCGGTCGCCACCCCGCTGCTGACGCGGTTCGGCGACATGTACGGCAAGAAGCGGATGGTCCTGCTCGCGCTCGGCCTGCTGCTGGCCGGCTCGGTGGTCTGCGCGGTGTCGGCCTCGCTGCCCGTGCTGATCGCGGGACGGGCCCTGCAGGGCGTCTCGTCCGCGCTGATCCCGCTCGCGATCGGCATGATCAGGGACGCGTTCCCGCGCGACCGCGTCACCACGGCCATCGGGATCGTCAGCGCCACCATGGGCGTCGGCGGCAGCGCCGGCATGATCGTCACCGGGCTGATCGCCGCGCACACCTCCAGCCACCACCCGGTGTTCTGGATCGCCGCGGCGCTGGCCGCGGCGGTGCTGGTGCTGGTCGCGGTGACGGCCCGCGACGTCGGCGTCCGCGCCGGCGGGCGGCCCGACCTGCCGGGCGCGGCGCTGCTCGCCGCCTGGCTGGTCTGCCTGCTGCTCGCCATCAGCGAGGGCAACGCGTGGGGCTGGACGTCCGGCGGGGTCCTCGGCCTGGCCGGTGCCGCCGCCGCCCTGTGCGCGGTGTGGGTGGTGGTCGAGCTGCGGGTCCGTGCGCCGCTGGTGCGCCTGAGCCTGCTGGCCGGCCCGCGGTCGCTGTCGGCGAACGTCGTCTCGGCGCTGCTCGGCTTCTCGATGTTCGCCGCGTTCACGCTGATCGCCGGGTTCGTGCAGGCGCCGTCGGCGAAGGTCGGGTACGGGCTGGACGGCACGGTGCTGGACGTCGGCCTGTACATGCTGCCGAGCACGGTCACGATGCTGCTGTTCTCGGCGATGGCCGGGCCGGTCGCGGCCCGGATCGGCCCCGCCTACACGCTCGCGGTCGGGTCGGCGTTCGCCGGGCTGTGCTACGCGTGGCTCGCGGTGTCCAACTCGCACGTGTACGACATGCTCGCGTTCAGCGCCATCCAGGGCATCGGGTTCGGGATCGCCTACGCGGCGCTCGGCACGCTGGCCGTCCAGCACGTCCCGATGGACCAGAGCGGCATCGCCAGCGGGATCAACTCCCTCGTCCGCACCACCGGCGGCAGCGTCGCGGGCGCCGTCACCGCGTCGATCCTGGCCGGGCAGGTGATCGCCGGCACCGACGTCCCCTCCCTCGGCGCGTACGAGCTGTGCTTCTGGATCGTCGCCGGCGGCGCCGTCCTGGCCGCGCTCATCGCCGTCGGGCACGCCCTGCGCCACCCCGACTAGGGCCCGCCCGGCGGCGCGGGCCCTTGACGAATCAGCCCCGCACCATGCCCTATAGGTGTGCGGCCCGAATCGCGGATGCGCCGATCCGGGCCTCAGGGCAGGCTCGGGCCAGGACCGTCACCGGGAGGACGAATGGGCGCCTACGCGGCGGCGTACGAACGCAGCATCGCCGATCCGACCCGCTTCTGGGGGCTGGCGGCGCGGGACGTGCGCTGGCTCGTCCCGCCGGACCGGGTGCTGGACGACGGGGCGCCGCCGTTCTACCGCTGGTTCACCGGCGGCGAGCTGAACACCTGCGACAACGCCCTGGACCGGCACGTCGAGGAGGGCCGCGGCGACCAGGCCGCGCTGATCTACGACAGCCCCGTCACCGGGACGGTGCGCACCTACACCTTCCGGGAGCTGACCGGGCTCGTCGCGCGGTTCGCCGGGGCGCTGCGCGCGCAGGGCGTCGACCGCGGCGACCGCGTGGTCATCTACCTGCCGATGGTGCCCGAGGCGGTCATCGCGATGCTGGCGTGCGCGCGGCTCGGCGCGGTGCACTCGGTGGTGTTCGGCGGGTTCGCGGCGCGGGAGCTGGCCGTCCGCATCGACGACGCCCGCCCGAAGGCGGTCGTGTCGGCGTCGTGCGGCATCGAGGCGGGCCGGGTCGTCGCCTACAAGCCGCTGCTGGACCAGGCCCTCGAACTGGCCCGGCACAAGGTCGAGCGGTGCGTGATCCGGCAGCGCGAGCAGCTGCACGCCGACCTCGTCCGGCCGCGGGACGTGGAGTGGGACGAGGCGGTCGCCGCCGCCGAGCCCGCCGAGTGCGTGCCCGTCGCCGCCACCGACCCGCTCTACATCCTGTACACCTCCGGGACGACCGGGCGGCCGAAGGGCGTCGTCCGCGACAACGGCGGGCACGCGGTGGCGCTGCGCTGGTCGATGGAGAACGTGTTCGGCGTCGGGCCCGGCGACGTGTTCTGGGCCGCGTCCGACGTCGGCTGGGTCGTCGGGCACTCCTACATCGTGTACGCGCCGCTGCTCACCGGCTGCACGACCGTCCTGTACGAGGGCAAGCCGGTCGGGACGCCGGACGCGGGCGCGTTCTGGCGGGTCGCCGCGCGGCACCGGGTGAAGGTGCTGTTCGCCGCGCCGACCGCGATCCGGGCGATCAAGAAGGAGGACCCGGAGGGGGCGCTGCTCGGCGGGCACGACCTGTCGGCGCTGGACACGCTGTTCCTCGCCGGGGAGCGGCTCGACCCCGACACCTACCGGTGGGCCGCGCGCATCCTGGACCGCCCGGTCATCGACCACTGGTGGCAGACCGAGACGGGCTGGCCGATCGTGGCGAACCTGCGCGGGCTGGAGCCGATGCCGGTCAAGGCGGGCTCCCCGTCGGTGCCGGTGCCGGGGTACGACGTGCGGGTCCTCGGGCCGGACGGCTCGGCCGTCCCGCCGGGCGCGGACGGCGACATCGCGATCCGGCTGCCGCTGCCGCCCGGCACGCTGCCCACGCTCTGGCAGGACGACGAGCGGTTCGTCGAGTCGTACCTGACGCGGTTCCCCGGCCACTACCTCACCGGCGACGGCGGCCACATCGACGAGGACGGCTACGTGTGGGTGATGGGCCGCACCGACGACGTGATCAACGTGGCCGGGCACCGGCTGTCCACCGGGACGATGGAGGAGGTCATCTCCGCCCACCCGGCCGTCGCCGAATGCGCCGTCATCGGCGTCCACGACCCGCTCAAGGGGCAGGTGCCGCGCGGGCTCGTCGTGCTGAAGAGCGGCGTGCTCGCCGAGCCGGGCGAGGTCTGCGCGGAGCTGGTGGCGATGGTGCGGGACGAGGTCGGGCCCGTCGCGGCGCTCAAGCGGATCTCGGTCGTGCCGGCGCTGCCGAAGACGCGGTCGGGCAAGATCCTGCGCGGAGTGATGCGGGGCATCGCCGACGGGCAGGAGGTGTCCGTGCCGTCCACGATCGAGGACCCGGACGTCCTGGACGGGCTGCGCCCCGTCCTGCGCCGCGGCTAGGGCCGCGCGGCTAGTGGGGGCGGCGGATCTGCTTGGGCCAGAACGCCGCCGCCAGGAGGACGCCCACCACCGCCAGGCCGACCTGGAACAGCGCCTCCCACAGGCTCCAGCCGCCGTCCCCGAGCTCGAACACGTGGACCAGGCCCGTCCCGGCGAACGCCGCGACGACGCCGACCGCCATCAGCGCCCACGCGGGCATGGTCGGCCGGCCCGGCACGACGAGCCGGCCCAGGGCCCCGATGACCGCGCCGAGCACGACGGCGGCCGCGAGCCCCCCGATGGTCATCCGCGCTCCCTCGCTCCCCCGCCCGGTCCGGCCGGTCACCGGAGCCCTACCCGGGACCCCGAGCCGCGACACGAGCGCTGCCGCGCAGGGGGCGCGGTCAGCGGATGACGAGGGTGTGCCGCCCGCGGCCGGTCAGCTCGCCGACGACGGGGGCGCCCGGGATCTCGCCCGCGACCAGCAGCCCCCCGGACGTCTGCGCGTCGGCGAGCAGCAGCCGCTCCTCCTCGGCGATGCGGCGGAAGTCGGTGTGCGGGGACACCCACGACAGGTTGCGGCGGGTGCCGCCGGGCACGAACCCGTCCCGGACCGCGGCGCGCGCGCCGTCCAGGTACGGGACGGCGGAGGCGTCCACGACGGCGGTGACGCCGCTCGCGCGCGCCAGCTTGTACAGGTGGCCGAGCAGCCCGAACCCGCCGACGTCGGTGGCGCAGGCGGCGCCGCGTTCGAGGGCGGCCAGGCTCGCGGCCCCGTTCAGCTCCGTCATGGCCGCGACCGCGTGCGCGAACACCTCGCCGGTCGCCTTGTGCCGGGCGTTGAGGACGCCGGTGCCGAGCGGCTTGGTCAGCGTCAGCGGGACGCCGGGACGGCCCGCGTCCAGCCGCAGCAGCCGGCCCGGGTCGGCGACGCCGGTCACCGCCAGGCCGTACTTCGGCTCGGGGTCGTCGATGCTGTGCCCGCCCGCGATCGCGCAGCCGGCGAGCGCCGCGGTGTCCCGGCCCCCGCGCAGCACCTCGCGTGCCAGCTCCACCGGCAGCGCGTCGGCGGGCCAGCCCAGCAGGTTGAGCGCCATGAGCGGCTCGCCGCCGACCGCGTACACGTCGGAGAGGGCGCTGGCGGCGGCGATGCGGCCCCAGTCGTAGGCGTCGTCGACGACGGGCGTGAAGAAGTCGGCGGTGGACACCACGGCCCGGCCGCCCTCGATCCGCAGCACGGCCGCGTCGTCGCCGTCCGGTCCGCCGACGAGGAGGGAGTCGTCTCCGCCGGTGAGGCCGGCCACGACCCGCTCCAGCTCCCCGGGCGGGATCTTGCAGGCGCCGCCGCCGCCGTGCGCGTACTGCGTCAGGCGGGCGGCGGGGGCGAGTCGGGTCACCCACGAGATTAAACGCACAACTTTCTCAAATGATCAACAAACGGACAGTACGGGGGCGATCACCGAGGGCCGACCGGGGACCGGGCCACCGGCGCGACCAGCACCGAAATCGGCCGAACCCTTGTCCGAACGTCGTTCGGCATGATGCGATTCCCTCCTGCAAGTCATCACTTACTACAAGGGGCGACATGGGGATCCAGGAACAGACGATCTGCAGCGCGCTCGCGGCGACCGCCGACCGGCACGGCGCGCTGGCCGCCTACTCCGACCGCGTCGACGGCGAGTGGCGGACCCTCACCTGGGCGGACACCCGCACCCGCGCGCTGGAGACCGCCGCCGGGTTCGCCGCCCTCGGCCTGGAGCAGGGCGACGTCGTCGCGCTGATGATGCCGAACCGCTCCGAGCACGTCCTGGCCGACCTCGGCGCCGTCCACGCCGGCGGCGTCCCCGCCACCGTCTACGCGACCCTCGCGCCCGACCAGGTCGCGTTCGTCGCCCGGCACTGCTCCGCCAAGTACGCCGTCCTGGACGGCAAGGACCAGCTCGACCGCTGGCTGCCGGTCCTCGACCGCCTTCCCGACCTGCGCAGGATCATCGTCGTGGACGCGGACGCCTGCCCGCCCGGCGACCGCTACCTCACCTGGGCCGACTTCACCGACCTCGGCCGCCGCGAGCTGGCGGCCGGCCCCGCCGCCGTCGACCGGCGCTGGCAGGCGGTCAAGCCCGATGACACCGTCACCCTCCTCTACACCTCCGGCACCACGGGCGACCCCAAGGGCGTCCTCATCACGCACTCGATGGTGCTGCACGAGGCGGAGATGGTGCAGCGGACGTCCGTCCTGCCCGAGCAGCCGTCCGGCATCTCCTACCTGCCGTTCGCGCACATCGCCGACCGCGTCCTCAGCTACTACCTGCCGATCCGGCTGGCCGCCCACATCCACTTCTGCCCGGACCCGGCCCAGCTCACCACGGTCCTGGGCGAGGTCCGCCCGCACTCCTTCTTCGGCGTCCCCCGCGTCTGGGAGAAGATCATGGCCGGCATCCAGGCCGTCCTCTCCGCCGAGCAGGACACCGCCAAGAAGCAGGCCGTCGCCGGAGCCCTCAGCGCCGGCCGCGCCTACGTGACCGCCCAGGAGTACGGCAACACCCCCACCCCGGAGATCACCGCCGCCTTCGAGCAGGCCGACCGGGCGGTCCTCACCCCCATGCGCGCCCTCCTCGGCCTGGACCGCGTCCGCCAGGCCTCCAGCGCCGCCGCGCCGCTGCCCGTCGAGGTCGCCCGGTTCTTCGCCGGCCTCGGCCTGAAGATCTTCGACGCCTACGGCATGACGGAGACGACCGGCGCCATCACCGCCAACCTCGCCGACTCCTTCAAGCTCGGCACCGTCGGCCGCCCCTTCCCCGGCGTCGAGCTGCGGCTGGCCGACGACGGCGAGATCCTCGTCCGCGGCGCGACCTGCACCCCCGGCTACCTGGACCGCCCCGACGCGACCGCCGACCTGATCGACGCCGACGGCTGGGTCCGCACCGGCGACGTCGGCCGCCTGGACCCCGACGGCTTCCTCACCGTCGTCGACCGCAAGAAGGAACTGATCATCACCGCCGGCGGCGAGAACATCGCCCCGTCCCTGGTCGAGAACCACCTCAAGGAGCACCCCCTCGTCGGCCAGGCCCTCGCCTTCGGCGACCGCCGCCCCTACGTCGTCGCCCTCATCACCCTCGACGGCGAGGTCGCCCCCGTCTGGGCCGCCGCCCACGGCATCGACACCACCGACCTCGCCGTCGAGGGTGATGAGGGCGACGACGTAGGGG
>NZ_SMKY01000163.1 GCF_004349235.1 Actinomadura darangshiensis
TCGCCCTCCCGGCCGACGTCACCCCGGCCGACCTCGACGCGGCCGACGCCGGCACCACGATGATGCCCGCGCTCTCCCTCGCCGCCGCCCACGAGGCCGAGGACCGCGAGTTCTGGGGCCGCATCGCCCACCTCGAAGAGGACAAGGAACTCGACTTCTGGAACACCCTGCACGCCGAGCTCACCGACTCCGAAGCCGCCCCGTACGCGAGCACTCCAGGATTCCGCTAGAGTTGAGGTGCGAGCCCGGAGGGCGACCTCCGGACCGGCACGCGGACGTGGCTCAGTTGGTAGAGCATCACCTTGCCAAGGTGAGGGTCGCGGGTTCGAATCCCGTCGTCCGCTCTGAGAGGCCCCGTCAGGCCTCGCTCTGGTGGAGTGGCCGAGAGGCGAGGCAACGGCCTGCAAAGCCGTGTACACGGGTTCAAATCCCGTCTCCACCTCGTAGCACGCAAGGGCGATTAGCTCAGTGGGAGAGCGCTACCTTGACACGGTAGAGGCCACTGGTTCAATCCCAGTATCGCCCACCAAATAAGCCCAGGTCAGGCCATAGACGCCGACCTGGGCTTTCTCGTGGCCGTGCGGGTTTGGCCCGGCAGTTCGCCGACGGAGACCGCGACCGTGACGGGGTTGCCGATGCAGAACCGGGCAACGTGGTCGTGCTGGTGCCCAGTACGAAAGCGGCCGCAGCGCGGAGCTCTTATGCCGACCGCGTCCACTACGTCGGCGACCTCGACGTCCTGGCGGCCATGCTCTCGGTCCTCGCCGACGTCGTCCAACCGCCGCGAGTACGAGAGCCGGGTCAGCACGCTCGCGCCGTCCGGAGCGTGATCGTTCACACCGCCAACTGCCGTACCGATTCCCCCGAGGCCGTGATCGAGGACATTCGGCCGTGTCCAGGTAGTCCGTGACGGCCCCGTGAGGGTGTCAGACCTGGCCGTAACCGCCGTCGACCTGGTAGTCGGCGCCGTTGACGTGGGAGGCCGCGTCCGAGGCGACGAAGGCGATGACGGCGGCGACCTCTTCCGCGGTACCGGCCCGGGTCATCGGGGTCCCGGTGCCCATCGTGGCGATGAGCGCCGCGCGTTCCTCGGCGGTGGCGGCCAGCTGTGCGATACCGGGCGTGTCCGTCGGGCCCGGGCTCACCACGTTCACTCGGATCCCGCGTGGGGTCAGCTCAAGGGCCCAGGTACGGGCGAGGGCGCGGACCCCGGCCTTGGAAGCCGCGTAGAGACTCCGCCCGCGCGACGCCTTGTGCGCGGCCATCGAGCCGGTGAGGACGATGACGCCACCGTCCGCCAGCAGCGGCAGTGCCTTCTGGACGGTCATGATCGTGCCGGTGATGTTGACGTCGAAGACCGACCTGATGACGTCCTCGGTGATGGTTCCCAGCGGTGCGGTCGCGATCGCCGCCGCGTTGACGACCAGCACGTCCAGCCGGCCGCTGCGCCGCTCCACCTGCGCGAAGAGCCGGTCGAGGTCGTCGGCCGAGCGCGAGTCGGCCCGCACCCCGACGACATCACCCGGTAGATCCGCGGCCGCCGCCGTCAGGGCGTCCTGGTCCCGGCCCGTGATGTAGACGGTGCCGCCCCCTTCGGCGATCTTCCGCGCGGTGACGTGGCCGATCCCGGCACTCCCGCCCGTCACGACCGCGACCTTGTTGTGAAACGCGTTGCTCATGGAACTCGTCGTCCGTTCATCTGGGTAGCCGTTCCGAAGGAAACGTCCTGGGGAACACAGGCGGTACGAGCCTGCGCCCTGCGCGGACACCGGTGCCAAGAGTCCGCTGATACTGGTACTGGCAGCACCAGGCCGACGCCTCCCGGCTCTGGCACAGTGGACAGGTGCCGACGACCACGAACCGGACCGAACTGCGGGAGTTCCTGCGCTCACGACGCGCGCGGGTCTCACCCGAGGACGTCGGCATCCTCCCGGGAGTCCGGCGGCGCACCCCCGGACTGCGCCGCGAGGAGGTCGCCCAGCTAGCCGGTGTCGGCATCACCTGGTACACGTGGCTGGAGCAGGGGCGGCCGATCAACGTCAGCTCCCAGGTGCTCGACGCGGTGGCCCGCACGCTGTCTCTGGATGCCGCCGAGCGCGACCACCTCTACCGGCTGGCCGAGGTGCCCCAGCCTCCGGTCTCCAGCGATCCGCCGTCCGAACTCCCCGGCCACCTCGACACCGTCCTGGAAGCCCTGGACCCGTTGCCCGCCATGCTGGTCGACGCCCGCACCGACGTGCTGCGCTGGAACCGTGCATACGCGGCCCTGCACCCCGCTCTGGTCAGTGCTCCGCCCGGCGAGCGCAACACCCTCTGGCACCTCTTCGCGGCACCGGAGGGGCAGCACCACATCGTCAACCGCGACGAGCAGGCGCCCGAGGCCGTGGCAGGGTTCCGCTATCGCTACAGCCAGAACGTGGGCGACCCGCGATGGCAGGACTTCGTCGCCCGTCTGTGCGCCGCCAGCCCGTTGTTCTCCCGGCTCTGGGCCACGCACGACGTCGCTCCACCGCACCTGTGCGACAAGCGCTATGACGTCACGGGAATCGGCGAAGTGAGCCTGCGTGCCACCGGCATGGAACTGACCGGCCACCCCGGCGTCCGCCTCGTCGTCCACACCCCCACCGACAGGCGCAGCCGCGAGAACATCGACCGCCTGCTGCGCCAAGCGACGCACCTGTGAGGAGCAGACCGGGACCCGGGTGCTGGCCAGGCTCCGCCGCCCCGTCCCGGACTCGGCGCCCGCGACTTCACCCGGCCCCCCGAGCCCCGTGGCTCGGCGCGGTGCTGCCGGCGAGGTCAGCGAGCGTCCAGGCACCTGGTCGAGGCCGCGGGGAGCCAGCTGCGGCCCGGGGCGGACGCCTGGACGGCGAGCGCGCAGCGTGGCGCCCGGCGACCAGGTCGCGGTGCCAGCGCAGCACCGTGTCCGGCCGTACCAGCAACCGCATCCGCCGCAACGCCACGAGAGGCAACCGGGGTTGGGTGTCCGAGATGGTGGGCGGATGTCGGAATGGTTGGTCAGACCGCTCGCCTCCTGGCTGCCGTGGTGGGTGGGGGCTGCATCGCATCCGGCGGCGAGGGTCAGCGGGGCGTTTGCAGGAGGTCGGCAGCGGTTGAAACGGCGTGTTGGAGCGCGTCGTGCATGGAGGATCCGTATCCGGCGGCTCCTCCGGTCAAGTGGACGGGTATCCCGAGTCTCTCCACCGGTCCGATCCCGGGCGCGGCCGGTTTGACGCCGTGGGAGGCGATCACCGGTCCCCGTGTCGGGATGGTCGTCCGTCCGTCGGGGCCGTCCACCACGAGGTGGTCGTTCCGGATCGCTCGCACGCGATACCCCAGGTGGATACTGACCTTGGGATTCCCCCTGAGGCGTGCCGCGGACGGGTTCCTTGCCCGCGGGCCTGCCTCTGGGGCCAGAGTCGTCCCGGCTCCGACGATCTGCACCTCACAGCCGTGGACGGCGAGGTGGTCGGCGACGGCCATGGCCGCCCGGTCGAATCCCCAGACCGTGCACCGCTCCGGGGGAGCATCGCCGCGTCGAAGCCACTCGCGCACCTCGATGACGTGTGGCAGGTCAGTGCCCTCCACGTCCGCGGCGTGGACCCGGCCGCCCGTGGCGATGACCAGCGCAGAAGGGCGCAACGCCGTGACGACGTCGTGGTCGGCCCGGGTGCCGGTGTGGAGAACGACTCCCAGCCGGTCCATCTCGTCGGTGTACCAGTCGAGGATGGCTTGGTAGCGCGGGAAGCAGTGGAGTCGCGCGGCCAGCGCCAGTTCTCCCCCGGCTCGGTCCTCTTGCTCGAGAATGTGGACGCGGACGCCCCGGCCGGCCACACGGCGCGCCATCTCCAAGCCCGCCGGACCTGCACCGACGATCACCAGGCTGCGTCCGGGAGGCGGCGCATGGGAAGCCGCGGCGCGGCGAGTGGAGGGCGTGCCCGCCTCCGGGTTGACGGTGCACGGCACCGGCGCACCGCTGTGCAGCCGGTCGATGCACAGGTTGCAGGCGATGCACGGACGGAACGGCTCCCCGGCCAGGACGCGGTTCGGCCATCGGGGATCGGCGTGCAGGGCGCGAGCCATGCTGACGAAGTCGGCTTGTCCTCCGGCGATGACGGCCTCTGCCGTGCGCGGCACGGCGATCCTTCCGGCGACGCCGACGGGAAGGCCGAACGACCGGTAGGGCTCCGCGGACGGCGCCAGGACTCCCGGCGGCTGCTCGCCGGGCTGCACCATCCATTCGGCCGCCTCGTAGTTTCCGGCGGAGACGTCGATGAAGTCGAGCAGATCCAGCCTGGCGGATCCGATCAGCTGGAGGGTCCGCGCGGCGTCCAGGCCGTCCGGCACTCCTTCGAACGCCGAGATCCTGATGCCGACGCAGAGGTCGGGTGCGGCCTGCCGGACGGCCTGCACGACCAGGTCCAGGAAACGGGTCGGGTCGGCGAACTCGTCCGTGCGCAGGTTGGTGAGCGGAGAGAGGAACTGGTGGACGAGGTAGCCGTGGGCGGCATGGATGGACAGCACGTCGACGCCGGCTTCGCGGCAGCGTCGCGCCGCGGCGCCGTAGGCGTCGACGAGGTCGTGGACGTCCTGGCTTCCGAGAACGGTCGGCATGTCTCCGCCGGCGGGCAGGCACGGGACGGCGGACGGGGCCACCGGAGGCGTCCCGCTGACCTTGCTCTGCACCGTGCGGCCACCGTGGTTGAGCTCGACGCCCGCTCGGCTCCCGTGGCGATGGATCGTTTCCGCCAGGGCGGCCATGCCCGGGATATGGCGATCCTCGGTCAGGCCCATCTGTCGCACGCGGCCCTTCCCGTCCGCGCGGACGTAAGCCGCTTCGCTGAACACCAGGGCCGCGCCGCCGGCCGCACGTTCCTCCAGATAGCCGATGTAGGCGTCGGTCAGCACTCCATCGGGTGTGCAGTAGTTGCGTTCCATCGGGGCGCTGACGATGCGGTTGGCAAGGGTGACCTGGCCCAGTTTCAAGGGTGCGGCGAGCGAAGGAAAGGGCGTCATGCCGAGGCGGGCCCCTCGCTTCGCCGCACGTGCAGATTCTCCAGAGCGATGCTGTAGCCGCGCCAACCGAACCCGGCAATGTAGGACGTGGCGATACCGCGAAAAAGGTCTTGGGCGTCCGCTCCCTCGTATCGGTAAAGCTGTGTGATGTGTACGACGGCCACGGGCAGTCCGGTGTCGGAGAGCGCGTCGTACAGCGGCTTGCCGTAGGGCGTCAGGCCGGCGGGATTGACGATGAGCGCGTCGAGGGCGGCCACGATGTCCGCCAGGGTGTGACGGCCGTAGCGGTCACGGCGCCGCCGGCCGAGGCGGTTCAGATTGGGTCCATTCACAACACCGACATGCATCAGTTCTGCGGTGACCTTTCAGTACGGATACGGGCCGCCGATGGCGAGGGGCCGCCCATGTCGGAATGGAGTGAGGATGCGGCTCAGGTGCTCGTCAGTTCGCCAGGCCGAGCCACAGCGGTCGCGCCTGGGCGCACGGGTCGATCACGCGGATCATGACGCTCCTGCTTCCAGCATCGACTCTCCTCGGACTGTCTGTCGGTCTTGCGGTGCCGTCACACGGACTCCCCGTCAACATAAGGCGCAAGGCCGAAGCTGACAAGGGTGACTAGATACCGGTTTTAGCGCGAGGCAGGAAGCGTCTGGAGTGAGCGTCGCGGCGGGTCTTGTCGATCTCGACATGGCATGGGAAGGTCAAGTTCCACCTAGAACGGGCTCATAGGTCCACTAGGTGGACCCAAGACAGAAGGCGAGACGCCCATGACCCCCCTTCCTCGTCGCGCGGTCCTTCGCGGCGCCGCCGCCACCGCGCTCGGAACCGTCGTCGGCCAGGCCGCGACCCAGGCTCCAGCCAGGGCGGTCCCGGCCGCGAACCCGTCCAAGCTCGGCACGGCCAAGCCCCTCGACGGGCGCCCTGCGCCCGGGTACGACTACAGCCGCGCGAACAAGCTGCCCCGGGAGATGACCGGGTACTGGGAGAAGCGCTTCGATCTGGACGGCACGCAGCGCACGGCCAAGGTCTACATCTCGGCCGAAACGCCGATCCGCTCCTATTACACGGTGCTGGCCGTCCCCGACGGCGTCGAGACCGGCGAGTTCCTGCGCCGGACGGGATGGCGTGACATCGCCGACGAACGCGGAGAGGGACTGTTCGTCCTCGAACCGGGCGAGCCGGGCTGGGGTGCGGCGGCCGCCGAGCGGTCCTACGTGGACGCCGCGATGGCCTTCTACCAGGCCAACCCCTACTTCTCGGTCTTCGGCCTGGAGTATCTGGTGGGGTACGGACCCGGCGCTCCGGCTCTCGAGGCATGGGCGGCGGCGTTCCCGCTGCGGGTGATCGGCCAGGCCTACCTCGACTCCCCTGGGCTGCCCGCCGAGTACCTCCGCGGCGTCGGATCCCAGGAGTTCGACGGCACCACCCAGGGCGACTACACCGACGTGATCTTTCCTGAAGGCTTCGACCTGATCCGGTACGACGAGGTGGTGGTGCCGACCTGGTACCTCGATCCCCGTGGTAGCGCCTCCAGCAGCCTCGCCTACTGGCGCCGCGCCAACGACGCTGGCACCGCCGGCGTCCATGACGGACTCTTGGGCACGGTGTATCGCCAGCGCCGGAACTCGCGGCGCTGGATGACGTCCTTCTCGGGACCCATCTCCAAGGTGGCAGTGCGGGAACGGCCGGCCGACCATGGGGACCGGCGTACCACCCGGGACGTTCTGGCTTTCCTCACGTCCTACTCGCGGTACGAGAACTTCTTCGCCTACGGCAACCAGCTCGTCCGGCGCGCCGACTACCGCCGCCTCGGCGTCGACGTCCAGACCATGACCGTCGAGGGCCGGGTCCGGGAGTTCCTCGTCCACGTCCCGGAATCCGCACGCCGACTCTGGAAGCGCCAAGCGCCGGTGGTATTCGTATGGCCGGGCAACACCCAGACCGACAAGGTGTTCTTCGACTCAGCCCAGTGGTGGCAGGTCGCCCAGAGGGAAGGCTGCGTCCTGGTGGTGATCTGCGAGCAGTACAGCAGCTCGCCGATCTCGGTGAGCCACAAGGACTCCGACGTGTTCTTCCGTCAATTGCGCGAGCTGGTGACGAGGAAATACGACGTCGACGCCACACGGTTCTACTGCACCGGACAGTCCGCCGGCAGCGGGGTCACCCAGTTCTTCGCGGCGGCCAAGCCGGAGTACTTCGCAGCCGTCGCCTCGACCTCGTTCGCTCCCGCTCCCGATCCTTCGGGGAACATCGCCTTCGAGGGGGCCAGGTACCCGGCGGCGAGGCGGCCGATCCCCACCTACCTGATGTACGGCTACGGCGACCTGGCGTTCCTCAAGGGTGATCTTTGGGACGACGTCGAGAACGACCTCGACGCCTGGGCCGCTTACCACCTCGGGGCCAACGGGCTCGCGCTGAAGGACGTGGACCGGCGCGAGGGGCGGCCCGGCGGCTGGTACAACCGCTTCCGGACCTGGACCTGGCGCAGGCGGGGCGCTCCGGCACCGATGGTGAAGGTGACCAAGAACCTGTACCGGTCCCACAACAACATCCCCGAGGAGACGCCGATGCTCTGGGAGTTCATGCGCCACTACCGCCATACGGTGGACGAGAACGGACACGTCACGCGGTACTACAGCCCGTCCGGGTTCAGCCGGAAGGGGGACGAGAAGGTCATCCCGGCTTAACCCATCGCCCGACCGGTACGGGCATCAAGCTGCTTGCGGACGCCTGCGGCGTGCCGGCCCGCGATCGGGTCGCGGTGACAGCGCAGCCCCGCGTCGCCCGTGTGGCGGCCAGTACGCCCGTGGGCCGGGCGTACTGGCGGCAGGGGTTCTTCGCAGCGGGGCTCAGCAGGTACGGACCGAGTTGGTCTCGCTGGAGATGGAGGTGTCCTTCATGTAGCCGTAGGACGTCGTCGAACCCGGTTCGCGGACGTCGCCCTGCGTCCACAGCCATCGGTTGGGATGGGGGCCGCCGACGTACGGGCCGTCGTCGATGCGGCAGCTGAACCAGCTCGTCGTGGTGAGCATCCGGGCGTTCACCCGGATCACCTGGTAGTCGCCGTTCACCCAGGACAGCTGGTAGATCGGCGCGTTGTAGGTGTTGTGACACTCGTACCGGTCGAAGTTGATGACGCGGCACGGCGTCGCCGCGTACGCCGGAGCGGAGGCCAGCCCGACAACTCCGCTCCCGGCCAGGCAGACCGCGGCCAGCGCGCGGGCGATGTGTGAGGTTCGCACGTGCTTCCCTTTCCCGTCTCGGTTACCAGCAGGCCGGCAGCGAGTTCGTCTCGCTGTAGATCGCGGAGTCCTTCATCCAGCCCCATGCGCCGTTGTCGGCCTTCGTCCATATCCAGCGGTTGGGGTGCGGACCGCCTCCACCGGTGGAAACGTTCTCGATGCGGCAGTCGAACCAGCTCGGGTTGCTGTACATGCGCCCGGCGATGTGGGCCGGATCGGGGTAGGCGCGGGCGGTGTCCCTGTTGTAGTCGTAGACGGCCGCGCCCGAGACGTTGTTGCACCACCAGTGGCCCCCGCTGTACCAGCAGGGGGCGGCGGCCGCGGCGGTACCCGCACCGCTCAATCCGACAACGCCCATGGTCGCGCCCATCAGTGCCGCGCTGAGCGCCGCACGCACCTTTGCAGTAGACATGGAGCGAGCCAATCAGCCACCGGCTTCAGATCGGCGCCGGATCGGCTTCACGCCGGCTTCGCGGCGCCTCTGCCGGACGGCCTCCCCCAGCGCTTCGTGGGCCTTTCGGGTCGCGGGCCGTCCGATCCCGTCCGAAATCGTTCGGCCTGTTGCCTGAGCAGGTGGGACGCGTCTTCGATGCCACTATGGCCGAGTCCACGAGTTCGGGCGGAAGCAATGGCGCCCCCAAAGTCATCTCCGTTGGTCTGCTGGGTCCGTTCTTCGTGTCGGTGGACGGACGGCACATGTCGCCGACGGCCGGCAGACTGCGCGTTCTCCTGGCCGTCCTGGCGCTGTCGGCGGGCCAGGCGGTGACGGTCGACCGCCTGACGGCGGCGGCGTGGGGGGAAGAGGAGCGACCGCACAACGTGCGGCGCAGCGTGCAGACCTACATCGCCCGGTTGCGAGGCCATCTCGGCGCGGAGGTGATCGGCTCGACCCCCGACGGCTACGTCCTGCGCACCGAGCCCGGGAACGTGGACTCACTCCGGTTCGCCGGCATGCTGAGCAAAGCCGCTGCGGCCTCCACCGCGGACGCGGAGCGCAGGTGGCTCACCGAGGCGATCGGGCTCTGGCGCGGAGACCCCCTTGAGGGGGTGCCGTCCGCCCGGCTCCGGGAATCGGAGGCGCCCTGGCTGCTCGAACGCTACCTCACCGCTCTCGAGCGGCGGTTCGACCTGGATCTGGCCGCCGGCCTGCACGGGGAGCTGATCGGGGAGCTGAGCGAACTGGTCTCGCGCCATCCGCTGCGGGAGCCCCTGTGGACGCGGCTGCTCGTCGCCCTCGGCCGGGCCGGACGCCGCGCCGATGCGCTGGCGCGATATGAGACGATCCGTGTCCGGCTCTCCGGCGAACTGGGCGTGGATCCGGATCCGGCTTTGCAGCGGACGTATTTCGAGTTGCTGGCGCGGTAGCCGTTCAGGCGTGGCCTGCGGTGTCCCGGGCGTCGCCCGTGCCGTTCTCCGGCGGGGTCAGGAAGTCCTGGAGCTCGCGGTGCCGGAACTGGTAGGTGGCTCCGCTGACGCGCAGCAGCCGTGCCTCGCACGCCCAGTCGAGGAAGGTCCACAGCCGCAGCGGCAGCAGCCCGCGCGACACCGCGACGGCCAGGCCGATCATGGCGCGGGACCAGGCCGTCGCGCCGAACGCGAGGCCGAACGCCACCCCGCCGACGAGCGCGCACGCCAGTGCCCCGGGGACGCCCCGGTTCATGAGGAACACCAGGAACGCGGCGACCCCGCCGGTCAGCCCGAAGGCCACGCCGATCAGCGGGTTGCGGCGCAGGGCTTCGCGCGGGTGCGCCAGTTCCGCGTCCATGCTCCAGCCGCCCGTGGCGATCCGGAAGACGACGCCGAGGGCGACGGCCAGGGCGAAGGCGCCCACGACGCCCAAGGTCAGCGGCATCGGTCCGGCCCCCGCCAGCCGCAGCGGCGGGAGGCCGGTGAGCGCACCGCACAGCCCGAAGCCCAGCAGGGTGACCGGCTCGGCGCGGACGGCCTCGGACACGGTCATGCGCCCCGCGCCTCGCCGGCCCGCGGCGGTCAGCCCGATGACCGCCCCGAAGGCGAGCCCGCCGGCCGCTCCCGCGGCCGCGGCGAAGCCGGGCCCGAAGACCTCGCCGCCCGTCAGCGCCAGCCCCGCGAGGCCGCCGAGCACGCCGGCCGCGCAACCCGCGGCCGCGCCGAGCAGTCCCCCGGCGAGACGCCGCCGGCGCGGCACGTCGGCGCGCCCGCCGGCGGCGGCCGGCCACGGCGACAGGGCCAGCCCGGTGGCGATGGCGACCCAGCCCGCCATGAGCGCCAAGGTCAGCCCCTCCTGCGCGTCCAGCCCGTCCCGCAGGTCACCGGGGCCGTCGACCGCCGACCCCGCCCAGAACGCCAGCATGGCGACGGCCGCGAAGACCGCGCAGCACAGGCCGTGCAGCGCCCGGACGAGGCGTCCGCCGCCGATCGGCCACAGCAGGTGCGGGACGATGTCGATCGCCGTCAGGCCGGGCGGCCGGTCGCGGCCCGGGGCCCACGCGGCCTGCCGGCGCAGCTGGTCCGCGAGGTGCACGAGCCATGTCCGCACCGATTCGGGCCGGTAGCCGGCGCCGTGGCCGGCGCGCGGGGCCAGTTCGGTCGCCGCGGGAACGTACGCCTCCAGCATCCTGTGCGCCATCCGCGCCGCCGCGTCCGCCGCCTCGGCCCCGGGGTCCGCGCGGAGCAGCTCGGCCGGGTCGGCGCCGGACTCGACGGCCGTCACGGCCAGCAGCAGCCGCCACGGCGTGGCCAGCGCCAGGTGGACGGCCGTCCCCGGCGGGCCGGACAGCACCTTCTCGATGGCGACGCGGTCCTGGCCGCACGGATGGCCGTCCGGCCAGCGCGCCCGCAGGTAGGCGCCGATCTGCTCGACGGTCAGGTGGCGGAGCCGGATCAGGGCGGCGTCCCGCAGCCCGGCCCGCGCCTGCGACAGCTCGGCGTACCGGTCGGCCCGGCAGGTGACGACGACCGCTCCCGGCCGCCGTCCGGACAGGTCGCTGTAGCGGTTGAGCTCGTTCAGCAGGCCGATCGCCCGGCCGGGCTGGCCCGCGGCGGGCTCGGGGTCGAGTTCGTCCAGCCCGTCGACCACCGGCAGCACCAGCCGGTCCTCCACCAGCCGCGCCGCCTCCCGGCCGGCGAGCCCGAAGTCGTCCACCAGCTGCTCGGCCAGCCACCGCTCGAACGGGCGGCCCGGCGTCCAGCGGGCCGCGTTCAGGCGCACCGGCACCAGCGGCCGGCCGGCGGGCGGCCCGCCCCCGGTGATCAGCGGCTCCACCAGCTGCAGGACCAGCTCGATGGCGAGCATCGTCTTGCCCGCCCCGGACTCGCCCACGACCAGCAGCCGCCGCGGGTCCAGGCCGCCGAAGAACCGGCCGATCGAGCGCAGATCGTCCGCCGCCTCGGGGTCGGCCTCCTGGCGCGCTCCGGAGCCGGCGAGCGGCTCGAAGGAGAGCGGCGCGATGCTGTAGCCGCCGAGCAGCCCCCGGCGGGCCCTGTCCTCCTCGCGCGCCACCCGCCGCGCCAGCAGCTCGACCGCCGGGTCCCGGCGGGCCGGGGCGGGGCTCTCCACATCGGGGCCCGCCACGTGGGGCGACGGCTCCGGGGGCGCGGGAGCGGGGTCGTCCGCCTCGGCCAGGGCGCCGCGGGCGGCCCGCCAGCGTTCGAGTTCGGCGGGGATCAGCTCGGCCGGGTGGTCGCCGTACCGGAGGCACGCGGTGACGAAGGCCTTGACGAAATCCCATCGGGGCAGCCTGCCGGTCTGCCGCAGGACGTGCGACGTCGTGCTCTTGGGCAGCGCGTCGACGGTGTCCCCGTCCGGGGTCACGACCTCGCCGCCCAGCGCGCGGAGCCTGCTCAGCGGCGGCTCGCCCGCCCACCGCCGGAGCCGCACGAGGGCCCCGACGAAGTCCGCGGCACCTGCGGCGCCGGTCGGGTCGGGCGGGCCCGGACGGCCGTCGCTCACCGGTCCTCCGTCTTCACCGAGACCCACTCGAACTCCGCCCGGCCGCGCCGCGGCCACCGTCCGTCCACGCACGTCCCCTCGAGTGTCTGGACATGACGCGATTCCATCAGGAAGTTGCGGGCCTCGTCCGCCTCGACCAGCTCCCGGCCGACCGCGATCGGAACGAACCCGTGCTTGGGGATGAAGACCCAGCGGCCGCGGTCCCAGTCGTAGGGATCGAACCAGTGGTGCCTGACCGTGCCGGACAACCGGACCCGCGGGCCCGAGCGCGTCAGCACGAACGACCCCTGCGAGCGCAGCTGGCTCATCCTGCTGACGTAGAACAGCTCCGTGCCGATGAACGCGTTGATCCGGGCGTCCCAGTGGTCGTTCAGCCAGGTGGAGGCGCCGTCCTCCAGCCGCCGGGCCTCCCGCGCGAGCTGCCGTTCGAACCTGCGCCGGTTCTTGCGCTCGGCCTTCCTGATCACCTCGAACGAGCGCAGCCAGCGCGACGGCATTGTCCGGGGCGCGCCGCCGCCGTCCATGAAGTGCTGGAGGACGTCCCCCGCCACCGGGTGCATCCGCCGCCCTCCGGCGGCGATCGAACGGAACAGCGCGACCAGCTTCGCCACGGGCATACCCGTCCGCCGCCGGAAACCTCGCAGAAAAATCGTCCTACCTCCGTCCCGTCAGCGCCGCCCTGGCGAATGCCCCGGCCCGCGCGATCACCCGCATATCCGCCGGAACCCTTCACCCGGGACGTACCGCCTCCATTCAGCGCGGGTGAGTGAACGGCCCGTGGCCGCGCACACGGCGGCGGCGGGGTCGGCGGGGACGGAGACGTTCCACAGCCGCGCGGTCCGGTCGGTGCCGACGGTGGCGAGGAGGTTCCCGGAAGGGCTGTAGGCGATCCCCGTCACCACGCCGGTGTGGGCGATGAGCGGAGGCCCGATCTGCCGGTGGGTCCGCAGATCCCACAGCCGTGCCGTATCGTCGGTGGAACCGGTCGCCAGGACCCCGCCGTCCGGGCTGAACGCCAGCACGGTGACACGGTCGGTGTGACCGGTCAGGGACGGCTCGATCTGCCGGTGGCTCGCCACGTCCCAGAGCCGGACGGCGCCCTTGGCCGCCGTCGTGGCGAGCGTGGCGCCGTCCGGGCTGAACGCCAGGTCGCCGACGATGCCGGCGTCGACCGCGTCCGGCAGCGGGGCGCCGATCTGGCGGCGCCGGGCGACGTCGAAGAGCCGCACCGCGCGGTCGCGGCTCGCGACGGCCAGGACCGCGCCGTCGGGGCTGAACGCCACGTCCCGGACGGACCCGGTGCCGCCCGGGACGGTGATGCGGGGGCCGGACTCCCGGTGGCGCGCGACGTCCCAGAATCCGATGGAGCCGTCGTCGCGCTGGACGGCGAGCAGCCGTTCGCCAGGGCCGAACTCCACCTGCCAGTTGTCCCGGTCCGCATAGAGGGGTGAGCCGATCTGCTGCTGCCGGGCGGCGTCCCACAGCCGGATCGTGCCGTCGGAGCTCCTCGTGATGACGGTCCGTCCGCCCGCGCCGAACCGGACGCCGTAGACGGCGTTCTCGCGGGCCGAAGTGTTTCCCGGGGGCAGCAGGGGCCGGCCGATCTGGCGCTGAGTGGCGACATCCCAGAGCCGGACGGCGCGGTCGGGGCCGGTGGCGTCCGCGTCGATCCTGGGCCCGGGCGCGGCCAGGGTCCTGCCGTCCGGGCTGAACCGGACGGCGGACAGCGCGGGCATCGCGGAGCCGACCTGCCGGTGGATCGTCGCGTCCCAGAGCCGGACGGCGCCGTCGTTGTCCGCAACCGCGACGGTCCGACCGTCCGGGCTGACCGCGATGCTGCTCACGATCGCCGGCTGGTCTCCGAGCACGGGACCCACCTGCCTGCGGTCCCCCGTGTCCCACAGCCGGACGTAGCCATCGGTCCCAGCGGTGACCAGACGCTTGCCGTCCGGACTCAGGCCGATGGCAGTGAAGTGGCTGGGGGAACCGGGGTCCCGCAGGGCCGCGCCGATCTGCTCGTGCGTGGCGAGGCTCCAGAACCGGGCGGTGCCGTCCGCGGAAGCGGTCACGGCGGTGGTCCCGTCCGCGCTGAGGGAGAGGTGCTCGATGTCGTCGGTGTGCCCGGTGAACGGGTCCCCGACCTGCCGCTGCGTGGCGGTGTCCCAGACCCGCGCCTTTCCGTCCGCCCCGGCGGTGACCAGCCGCTTGCCGTCGGGGGTGAAGGCCGCCGCGTTGATCGAGTCGCCGCCGTCCTCGGTGTTCGGGCGCCCGATGCGGGTGCCGACCTGCTTGCGGGCGGCCACGTCCCACAGCCGGACGGTTCCCTCGTAGGCGGGTGTCGCGAGCATCCTGCCGTCCGGGCTGAACGCCATCGTCTGCACGGATTCCTTCGTGTCCAGCGCGGCGCCCACCTGCCGGTGGCTGGCGACGTCCCAGAACCGGACGGTCCTGAAGCACGCGGTGGCCAGGAGTTTCGCGTCGGGGCTGAGGGCCGCCGCGAGGCCGCCGAAGCATCCCGGGTCGTCGGTGGCGATCGGGGCGCCGAGCTGCCGGCGCGAGGCCGCGTCGTACAACCGCACGACACCGTCTTCGCTCCCGGTGACGATGACCGAGCCGTCGGCGCCGAACAGCAGCCGGGTCACCGCCCGGACGTTCCCGCGCAGCTCTCCCCGGCCGGGCTGCGCCGCCGCGTCGAGCATCTGCCTGCGGGCCTGCGCGGTGGGGGCGGTCCGC
This sequence comes from Actinomadura darangshiensis, assembly GCF_004349235.1. Classification (GTDB taxonomy): domain Bacteria; phylum Actinomycetota; class Actinomycetes; order Streptosporangiales; family Streptosporangiaceae; genus Spirillospora; species Spirillospora darangshiensis. Next base: position 14,923 of record NZ_SMKY01000163.1, read on the forward strand.
CACGCGGCCACGGCCAGCAGCCCGGCGAGGACGGGGTCCCCGGCGATCTCGCTCTGCGCCGCGAGCTGCCGCGAGAGCGCCAGCCTGCGCTGGTGCTCGGCGTTGCCGGCCGCCCGGACGGCGACGCCCGCCGCCACGAGGGCGGCGACCGTGAGCACCGCGAGGCCGGCCGTGGCGAGGCGCCGGCGGCGGGCGGCCCGCCGCGCCGCCCGCGCAGAGGCCGCGACGAAGCCCTCGACGACGGGGCCGGGCGGCGGGAAGCTGTCGGGGTCGCGCTCCCAGCGGGGACGGCTGTCGTCGACCGCCAGCAGCCGTGCGCCCCGGTAGAGGAAGGCGGCGTCGCGGTGGTTCTCGTCCCATTGCTCGGCGTCGTCGACGAGCCCATCGTAGGCGGCCTGGGCGGTCAGGTCGGGTGCGAGCCACTGCCGCAGGGCCGGCCAGGCGGTCAGCAGCGCGTCGTGGGAGATCTCGGCGGCGTCCTCGTGCAGGGTGAGCAGGCGCCGTCCGGCGAACGCGGACAGCAGCGCGTCCACCTGTCCCTTGCTCTCCGCCGTGAGCGCCGACGCGGCGGCGTGCAGCTCGGTGAGGGTCGCCGTACGCCGGGTGACGCGGCCGCCCGCGGTGATCAGCGTCATCCGCCGGAAGATGCGGAGCGCGGTCTTGCGGTCCTCGGCCGAGAGACGTCCGAGCACCTCGTCGGCCGTGCGCTGGACGGACTCCCGCACCCGGCCCGACTCCTCGTACCCGCGGACCGTCAGCGTGCCGTCCGCACGGCGCTCCCAGGTGTTGAGCAGAGCCTGCGACAGCAGGGGCAGGGCCCCGGCCTCGTAGCCGCCACCGGCCGCCCGGCCGGTGCGCAGGTCACCGAGGATGGTCTCCACGAGCCCGGGTTCGAGCTCCAGCCCGGCCACGGCCGCGGGCCCGGTGACGGCCAGCCGCAGATCCGACTCCGTCATCGGCTCGACGATGACCTGGCCGTCCTGGATCGCCTCGGCGAACTGCGGGTACGCCGCGCACCGGTCCCAGTAGTCCGCCCGGACGCCGGCGACCACCGCGGCGCCGGGCGCGGCCGCGGCCATGGCGTGCAGTGCCCGCACGTAGGCCTGGCGTTCCCGCTCGTCGGCGACCAGGGTGAACAGTTCCTCGAACTGGTCGACCACCAGGACGAACCGGCCGGCCTCCTTCGCGGCCCCCTCCGGATCGTCCCGCAGCCGCTCGTGGATGGTCGTGCTCGTCGCGCCGAACGTCTCCGACCAGCGTTCGGCGAGGGCCTGCAGCGGATTCGCCGACGGGGTGACGAGCAGCCTGGGCCAATGCGCGGACTCGGCGACCGGCAGCAGGCCGTCCGCCAGCGCCGGCATCAGACCTGCCCGCAGCAGCGACGACTTCCCGACGCCGGAGGCCCCCGAGACCAGCAGGACGGTACCGCCCTCGCCCAGGCGGGACGCTAACCGCTTGAGCAGGTCACGGGTCGCCCGCGCCCGTCCGAAGAACAGCTCGGTCCGGTCGCTCTGGAACGGCGCGAGCCCTTGGTACGGGCATGTGGTCTCGCCGTCGCCGTCGCCCATGGCGTTCATTCTGGCCACGGCGGACATGCTGATCAATCGAGTCGGCGTATTTCGCCCATGGTTCCGGGGCGTCCGGCCGCGCCTTCAGCGGTCACCGGCCTCGGGTGCCGGCGGCAGCCGGCGTACGACGACGCCGAGCACGCCGGCTCCGGGGAGGTAGCCGTAGTGGCGGGAGTCGACGCTTCCGGTGGTGTTGTCGCCCAGGACGAGCAGGCGGCCGTCCGGCACGGGGGTGCCCGGCGGCGCCGACATCGGCGTGGCCACCGATGCGGGCACCGGGTCACCGGGCACGGCCGCCGCCCGCTTGATCACCCAGTCGCGGCCGGACAGTCCCCGGCTTCCGCGGGCGCCGCGCTCGACCACGACGATGTCGCCGGCCCGGACGTGCCGCAGCGGCCGGCGGCGGACCAGGACGCGGTCGCCCGCGTGCAGTGCGGGACGCATGCTCTGGCCCTTCACGCTGATCACGACGAAGCGCCGGCGCAGCCCGGCGAGGAGCGCGATGGTCCCGGCGAGCAGGGGCAGCAGGGTCGCGGCGGCGACGACGCTCCAGGTCATGGCGCCGGGACGTTGGCGGCCGGGTTCGGCTGGTAGCCGCTCGCCTGCAGTGTGAACAGCCGGGCGTACCTGCCGTCCGCCGCCATCAGCTCGGTGTGGGTGCCCTGTTCCACGATCCGTCCTTGGTCGAGGACGACGAGCAGGTCCGCGTCGCGGACCGCCGCCAGCCGGTGTGAGATCAGCACGCTGGTCCGGCCGGTGCGGTGCTCGCGCAACCGGGTGTGGATCTCGTGTTCGGCCTCGGCGTCCAGGCCGGAACTGGGTTCGTCGAGGATCAGCAGGTCCCGCCGGTCGCGCAGGAACGCGCGGGCCAGCGCCACCCGCTGCCACTGCCCGCCGGACAGGACGACACCGGCCTCGGGGTCGGCGTCTTCGCCGCGGGAGTCGGTCCCGAAGAAGAACACGCGCGACAGCAGCGTGTCGTAGCCGTGGGGCAGCGCGGCCAGGGCGTCGTGCACGCCGGCCCTGCGTGCCGCGGCCTGCACATGGTCCGGGTCCCGGTGCTGGAGATCGCCGAGCCCGATGTTGTCCGCCGCGGACAGGTCGTACTCCATGTAGTCCTGGAACACCGCGCCGATCCGCCACCGCAGTTCGGCCGGATCCATGTCGCGCAGATCCACCCCGTCCCACAGGACGGCGCCGCGCTCGGGGTCGTAGAACCGGCACAGCAGCTTGACCAGTGTGCTCTTCCCGGCGCCGTTGCGGCCGACCACGCCCACCGACCGGCCGGAGGGGATCGTGAGGTTCACCTCGCGCAGCGCCCAGGGATGCTCCGGCGAGTAGCGGAACCACACCCCGCGGAACTCGATACCGCGCCGCAGCGGCGGTGTCACCCGCGGCTGGGCGGGCACCGGCAGGTCCGGCTCGCTCGTGGTGACGGCGAGGTAGTGGTCGAACAGCATCAGCTGGTGGTTGGCCTGCGTCACCTCGCCTATCAGGGAGGCGGCGGCGGCCTGGACGCCGGCGACCGACGCGATGAGCAAGGGGATGTCCCCGGCGGTGAGGGCGCCGGTCCTGGCGGTGAACAGGGCCCACAGCAGGGCGGCCCCGGCGATGCCGGCGGCCAGCACTCCCAGGCCGGACTGGGTGGCCAGGTCGCGCCGGTCCATCCGGCGCCGCTGCGCGTCGGCCTCAAGCCGCTGCGCGGTCATCAGCTCGCGGAAGTGGCCGGCGGTGCCGAACAGGCGCAGCTCCTTTGCGGCCTGCAGGCTGCTCAGCAGCCGCTGGAAGAAGATCTCCCGGCGCTGCAGCGGGCTGATCCGCCACATCATCGCCGCGCGGAGCCGGGACAGCCGCAGCTGGGCGGCCAGCGCGGGGACGGCCGCCAGCGCCACCGCCGCCACCATCCACCGGCTGACCACCAGCAGCGCGCCGAGGAACCCGATGATGGTGATCGCGCCGCGGCAGACGGTGATCGCACCGAAGACCAGCGCGCCGGGTGTGCCGCCGCCGGCTCCCTGGGCCAGCGCCAGCCGGTCCAGGAAGGCCGGGTTCTCCAGCCGGGCCAGGCCGGACAGCCGCTCGGTCGCCGCGAAGAGCCGGTCCTGGGCGGTCAGGCCGATCCGGCGCTCCAGCTCCTGCTTCAGGTACTGGGACGTGTGCGGCAGCACCGCCGCCAGCCCGGCCGCGGCGAGCCCGCCCCCCATCCAGATCAGCGCGGAGACGCTGACGGACCGCTCTACTATCGCGTCCAGCGTGAGCTTGGTCAGCCACGCCACCGACACCGGCACCACCGCCGCCGCCAGCTCCAGCGCCCCGTAGCCGAGGATCTGGTACCGGCCGGCGTGCCAGGCCAAGGCCAGGGCGTGCCCGAACCTGGCGGCACCGGACCGGAACCCGATCCTGACCCCGCCGAGAGAGTCGCGCATGAGCGGCCGTCACACCCCTGCGGCGGCGGCCGGCCGGGTCAGCTCCACGTCCTCGTCGAGCACCGTCCCCGACCGGTCCAGGACACCGAACCCGGGAAAGGCGTTCAACGCCAGCGCCGTGCCGATCTCACCGGTCACGGGCTGCTCGATGACCACGCGGGCGACCGGCTCCAGCCGCTCACGGTAGGCCCCGGCCTCGCTCTCCGCCCCCACCACGACGGCGATCACCTGATCGCGTCCGCCGGGGAAGGCCCTGGCGTACTCGACGAAGGCGGGCAGCTTCTCCTCGCAGGCCGGGCAGTGCGGCGCGAAGGCGCCGACCAGGGTCCGGCCGGACAGCCGGTCCCGGGACAGCGGCTCACCGGTGGTGGCGACGGTCTCGAACGGCCCGGCGGTCCCCCCTTCGGGGTGCAGCGCGTACGGCCGTCCCCCGGAGGTCAGGTTCGAGATCAGCTCGGTGTGCCGGCGGAGCCGCCCGATCACGCCGAGCGTGAGAACCAGATCCAGCAGGCAGACCGCCAAGGCGAGGGCGGCCAGCACGGCGACGACAGGCATCATCGCGACATTCCCTTCGTGGCATGGTGAACATCGGCGGAGACCGGGCGGAACAGTTCGGCCACGTCGTCGGCGGTCACCGCCAAGGCGGCGAGCACCGCGCCGGCGACCACGGCGGCCACGGCACCCGCCGGCTCCGGCGTCCCGGTCGCCGCCGCGCCCCCGAACAGCCCAGCGATGGCGGCGGCGGCCAGCACGACGTTCCGGACGAGGTGCACGCCGCCGACCGGACGTGCCGAACCCCCGAAGCAATGACAAGGTGCGCGGTCCCGGCGCCGCAGCGCGGCCGGCAGCGCCGCGGTGAAAGCGGACGCGAGCAGGCCCGCGAGGACGAACCCCGCCCCCGCCGCCCCCGGCAGCGCGAGCAGCACCGGCAC
>NZ_SMKY01000164.1 GCF_004349235.1 Actinomadura darangshiensis
GCCCGTCCCCGCGACCACGCGGCCGGGCCGATCGCCGGGCCCGCCCCGTTCGGCTCGCCACGGCTGAGCGAGATCGAGACACCGCCGATGCGGTCCCATCGCCATACGGGCGTTGAAGGACGCGCGGAGTGGAGCCGATGACCAAGACCCCAGGTGACCGCCGCGACGAGGACGCCCCGGCCGACCCCGAGGCGAAGGCCCGCGAGACGTGCCTGCGCATGCTGTCGGCTGCGCCGCGCACCCGCGCCCAGCTGGCCGACGCGCTGCGCCGCAGGAACATCCCCGACGACGTGGCCGAACGGGTGCTCGGCCGGTTCACCGACGTCGGCCTGATCGACGACGAGGCGTTCGCCCAGGCATGGGTCCAGTCCCGGCACACCGGCCGCGGCCTGGCCAAGCGGGCCCTCGCCGCCGAACTCCGCCGCCGCGGCGTCGCCGGCGACACCGTCAACGACGCCGTGGAGACCCTCGACCCCGCCCAAGAAGAGGCAACCGCCCGCGCCCTGGTAACCCGCAAGCTCCGGGCCACCCAAGGCGCCGATCCCGCCAAACGCATGCGCCGCCTGGTCGGCATGCTCGCCCGCAAGGGCTACCCACCCGGCCTCGCCTACCGAGTCGTCAAAGACGCCCTCGCCGAAGAGGGCGCCGACCTGGAGGCCGTCCCAGACCCCGCCGACCCCTTCGATTGACCCGCGGCCACGACCGGCCCAAGGCGAAATGACGTCGGCGGACGCATGCGCGCATCCAGTTTCATCCACCGTCGGCGCATCCGACGAGGCATCAGCAACCAACCGCGACCAACGTGTCCGGGCCGTGCTGCGGCGCGATCAGCGTGTCCGGGCGGTGTTGGGGCGGGTTGAGGGTCAGAGGGGGGTGTCGGTCCAAGTCAGGGCTTCGTCGCGGAGGGTTCTCGTGGCGGTGCGGTGGAGGGCGGCGAGATCGGGGTCGTCTTCGCCGAAGACCTCGGTGAAGAAGCCGGCGGCGGCCAGCAGGCGGCGTGCCTCGGCCAGGTCGGCTGTGATGACGGGCGTGCCGTCGCCACGGGGGACCGCGTAGTGGCGCAGGCCGACGCGGCTGTTCGGGGGGAGGGCCGTGGTGACGTGGACGATGCTGCCCGCGCTCAGGCGAGTGCCGTCACCGACCAGCGCGCCCTGGAAGACCATGACGCCGGTCGCCACGTAGCAGGCCGCGCCGAGCGTGCAGCCGGCGAGGGCGGCCAGCGGGCCGACGAGCGTGTCCGCGCCGATGCGGACGGGAAAGGCGGGGCGGTGCGTGCCGCCCACCGAGCGGACCACGGCGCCCGGCATCACGGCGACGCCCGAGTCCAGGTGGACGGGCGGACCGGAACTCACGATCGTCGCGCCGTGGTCGATGACGCATCCGGGCCCGACGGTGACGTTGCCGACGAGGTGCGCGGTCGGCGCGACCCAGGCGTCCGGGTGGATTTCGGGACGGTCGTCGTTGCGCTGCACCAGCATGGTCTGGCCTCCCCGTACGTCGCACCGGCATGGTCCGGTCTCCCCGTGGCTCTGCGGGCCGCTCAGACGATCATCCATCGGCGGCGCGCCTCCCCGCCAGGGGCCCTCGGGCCGCCGATCGGGGCGACACGCCGGAGTTGCGGGGCGGGTCAACCCGGGGAGGCCGTCCCCTGACTCTGACGCGGGGGCGTTGGCGCAGGTCGCGGGGGAGTCCGGTGGTCAGGGAAGGCGGTAAGGAAGCACTCACGCCGACGTTCGGTTAGTCCGGAATGCCCCCCGTTTGCTTGCTCATTACCTCCATGCCGCTTACCGTTACGGCAGTGAGGAGTTACTCCGCGTCTCGCGGATTGCCATACGACCGAGCACGTTCCAGCAGCTGAGAGGCATACAGGACACGTTCGTCGACCGGATCCGGCCGGGTTGCGGGGGCGCGCCGCGCGCGGTCCCGCGATGTCGTGCATCCGTGCGCGAGTAAGTCCTCGCTAGGCAGGGCCCGTACCCCGGACGGGCCCGCGGCGAGGAAGGATCTGCCTCATGGAGAGCGTCCTGCTGGGTGCAGCGCTGCTGGTGACCCTGGTCGCTCTCGTGATCGTGATCTTGCGGCGCCCCGGCCTGCCCGGCAAGGCGGCCGCGGAGATGGCGCTGGCGCGGACCGAGGCCGACGAGATCAGGAACAGGGCCGGCCGCGACGCCAAGGACCTCCTGGAGCAGGCCGAGCGGGACGCGCAGCACATCGCCGCCACGGCGCGCGCGGAGCTCGACGCCGAGGGCCGGACCCTCCGGGACGACGTCCGCACCGTCCGGGAGGATCTGGAGCGCCGGGAGGCGCGGCTCGCGGAGCGGGAGCAGCGGCTGGACGGCGAGGTCCGCCGCCTGGAGGAGTGGCAGGGCCGCCTCGCCGAGAGCAGGCAGGCGCTGGAGACCCGCAAGGAAGAGCTCGAAGGCGTCGCCGAGGAGCGGCGCAAGGTGCTGGAGCGGGCGGCGGGGCTCACCGCCGAGCAGGCCAAGGCCGAGCTGGTCGCGGCGGTCGAGAACCAGGCGAAGCGGGAGTCCATCCCGATCGTCCGGGAGATCGAGAACACCGCGCGGGCGGAGGGCGACAAGCGCGCCCGCAAGATCGTGACGCTGGCGATCCAGCGGGTCGCGAGCGAGCAGACGGCAGAGTCGGTCGTGTCGGTGCTGCATCTGCCGAGCGACGAGATGAAGGGCCGCATCATCGGCCGCGAGGGCCGCAACATCCGCGCGTTCGAGACGACGACGGGCGTGAACCTCATCATCGACGACACGCCCGAGGCGGTGCTGCTGAGCTGCTTCGACCCGGTGCGCCGGGAGGTCGGGCGGCTGACGCTGGAGAAGCTCGTCCTGGACGGCCGCATCCACCCGCAGCGCATCGAGGAGATCTACGAGCGCAGCAAGAGCGACGTGGAGCAGCTGTGCGTCCGGGCCGGTGAGGACGCTCTCGTCGACGTCGGCATCGCCGACATGCACCCCGAGCTGATCGCGCTGCTCGGCCAGCTGCGGTACCGGACGTCCTACGGGCAGAACGTGCTGAAGCACCTGATCGAGTCGGCGCACATCGCCGGGGTCATGGCGAGCGAGCTGCGGCTGCCGGTGGAGGTCGCCAAGCGGTGCACGCTGCTGCACGACATCGGCAAGGCGCTCACGCACGAGGTGGAGGGCAGCCACGCGCTGATCGGCGCCGAGATCGCCCGCCGCTACGGCGAGCACGAGGACGTCGTCCACGCGATCGAGGCGCACCACAACGAGGTCGAGGTCCGGACGGTGGAGGCCGTCCTCACCCAGGCGGCGGACGCCGTGAGCGGCAGCCGGCCGGGCGCGCGCAGGGAGTCGCTGGAGGCCTACGTCAAGCGCCTCGAACGGCTGGAGGAGATCGCCCGCGCCAAGCACGAGGGCGTGGAGAAGGTCTTCGCGATGCAGGCCGGCCGGGAGATCCGCGTGATGGTCAAGCCCGACGCGGTCGACGACATCCAGGCGCAGGTCATCGCCCGCGACATCGCCAAGCAGGTCGAGGACGAGCTGACCTACCCGGGCCAGATCCGCGTCACCGTCGTCCGCGAGTCGCGGGCGATCGAGTTCGCCCGCTGAACGGCGGACGTTCACGATTGGGTCTGGTCCCCGCCTCCTTCCGCCCTGATGATCAAGGCAGTCGTCGGCGGGAGGATCATCGTGGACAAGATCGCCATCGTCGGGGGCGGGGCCGTGCTGGCCGCCGCCGTCGCGCTCACCAGCACCGCCCAGGCCGCCCCTGAGCACGCGGGCGGGCGGAAGCACGCGGTGATCGTCGGGCACCGCGGCTCGCCGGGCCAGGCGCCCGAGGAGACGCTCGCCTCCTACCGCAACGCGCTCCGCGACAAGACGGACGTGCTTGAAGGCGACGTGCAGCTCACGTCCGACAAGCAGATCGTGCTCGTCCACGACGACACGCTCGCCAGGACGACCGACGTGGAGCAGGTCTACCCCGACCGGTCGCCGTGGCGGGTCGGCCAGTTCACCCTGGCCGAGATCAAGAGGCTGGACGCCGGGTCGTGGTTCGGCTCGCGGTACGCGGGCCAGCGGGTGCCGGCCCTGAAGGACCTGCTGTCGGTCGCGGGCAGGCGGACCGGCCTCAGCCTGGAGCTCAAGTCGCCCGCCAACAGCCCGGGCGTGGCCACGCTGCTCGCCAAGGAGCTGAACGCGGCGAGACTCACCGACGGGGCGACGCTGCGGTCCGGCGCCTACCGGGTGCAGGTCCACTCGCGCGACCAGGCCGCGCTCAAGGAGTTCCACGCGTCCGCGCCCAAGGTGCAGCTCTCCTACCTGACCGGCGGGAAGATGCTCGCCGACGACGAACTGGCCGGCCTCGCGGGCTGGACGGTCGGGGTGTACGCGCACCCGAGGGCGACCGGCGCCGCCGACGTCGGGCGCGCGCACGCCAAGGGGCTGAAGGTGTTCAGCGACCCTGTGGACAGCCCGGCGGAGGTCTCGATGGCCGCGAACCAGGGCTACGACTGGGTCACGTCGAACTTCCCGGCCACGGCCCGCCGGATCCTGGACCGCAGGACGCCGTTCCCCGCGGCGAACGGCGTCGTGGTCGACAGCGTCTTCCCCAACCCGAGCGGCGACGACGTCCAGCCGGAGACCGGCGAGCACGTCGTGCTGCGCAACACCACGTCACACCCGATCGACGTGGGCGGCGCCTACCTGCGCGACCAGGCGAGCAACCTGATGAAGATCGGCCCCGGGTACGTGATCCGGCCAGGCAGCCTGCTGCGGGTCTACGTCGGCCCCGGGACGAACCGCGCCGACGCGTACTACAACGGCCTGACCGTGGGCTTCCTGAACAACACCTCCGGCGACACGGTGTCGTTCTTCGGGCCGGACCACTCGCTGATCGACATCTACTCCTACATCGTCCCCTGAGCCGTCAGCCGATGGTCAGGTTGATTGGTTCGACGCCGCGCGGCTCGAACCCGAGGGTCTGCCCGTAGAACGCCAGCTCCGACTCCAGGCAGCGGATCACGGTGGACGCCTTCCGGAAGCCGTGCGACTCGCCCTCGAACGTGAGGTAGGCGTACGGCATCTCCTTCTCGGCCAGCGCCTGCGCGAACCGCTCGGACTGGTCCGGCGGCACGATCGGGTCGCTCAGCCCCTGCAGCAGCAGGACGGGGCAGGCGGTCTCGCCGGCCCGGTTGAGCGGTGAGCGCTCCTCGTAGGCGCGCTCGAAGCCGGGCAGGGGCCCGATGAGGCCGAACAGGTAGTGCGACTCGAAGTCGTGCGTGGTCTCGGCGAAGCCCTGCAGGTCGCTGATGCCGAAGTAGGACGTGGCCGCCTTGAAGACGTCGGTCTGCGTGACCGACGCGAGCGTCGTCCAGCCGCCGGCGGAGCCGCCGCGGATCGCGAGCCGCGCCGGGTCGGCGATGCCGCCGTCCACGAGGGCCTGCGCGGCGGCGGTGGCGTCCTCGACGTCGACCACGCCCCACTGGCGGCGCAGCCGCTCCCGGTAGGCGCGGCCGTAGCCGGCGGACCCGCCGTAGTTGACGTCGATGACGCCGATGCCGCGGCTGGTGAAGTACGCCCGCTCCAGGTCGAGCACCGTGGAGACCCGTCCCGTGGGGCCGCCGTGGACGAACACGATGTACGGGGGCAGCTCGTCTTCCGGCCCGGCCGCCTCCGGGTTCGTCGGCGGGAACACGTAGGCGTGGACGGGACGTCCGAACGGCCCTTCGAGGCGCTCCGCACGCGGCTTGGAAAGGTACGCGACGTCCGGCAGCTCGGCGAGTTCCCGCCGGAGCCCCTCGACGCGCCCGGTCGTGGTGTCGACCCGCACGACCGAGGCCGGCAGGTCGGGCCCGCCCGCGATGCCCACGATCGTCGTGCCGTCCGTGGACAGCTGGGCCGCCCAGTGCTCGTAGGGGACCTCGAGGTCGATGAGGTCGAGCGTCTCCGTGTCGTAGACGCCGAGCCGCATCTCGCCCTCGCCGTGCAGGACGGCGAGCCGCCCGTCGCCGAGCAGCGCGTACGGCATCCCGCCGAGCTGCCACAGCGGCCCCGCGAACTCCTCCTCCGCCGGGTAGAGCGCCTGCGGGGACTCGCCGTGCAGGCCGACCTGGTAGATGTTCCACCAGCCGGGCCAGTCGGAGATCACGTACAGGGACTCGTCGTCGCGCCACAGCGGCGCCACGGCCGACTCGGTGAGGCCGCCCTTGACGGTCCAGGGCGCGACCGCGGCGCCGTCCTCGATCGCCGCCACGCGCAGCTCGGTGCCGTCCCACGGCATGCGGGGGTGGTTCCACTGGACCCACGCCAGGTGCCCGCCGCCGGGGGACGGGGCCGGACTGGCGTAGAACTGCGCACCGGTGACCAGCTCGCGGATGGCGCCCGCGTCACCGGCGGCGCTGCCGTCCAGCGGAACGGCGACGATCGCGCGCCGGATGCCCTCGGTGCCCTGGTCGCCGGCGGCCTCCTCGCCCTCCGCCGCCGGCGCCGCGATGTGGCCCTCGCAGACGCACCAGATCTCCGTCCCGTCAGGGGACAGGACGCTGTCGGCGTACCGCAGCCCCGCCGGGACGGCCGGCTCGGGCGTCAGCGGGTACGGCTTGGGGTCGCCCTCGTCGAGCCGGTGGAGCCGCTGGTCGTCGTAGTTGGAGAAGACGATCGACCAGCCCTCGCCGGTGCGGATCGGCAGGTACGACCGCCCGCCGTACTCGTGGACGCGCGTACGGGCGTCCCAGGGCGCCTGGAGCAGCTCAGTGCGGTGACCGCCCTTCAGATGGATGACCGTTGTCCGCCCGCCCTCCTCAGGCCGGGTCTCCTGCCACCACACGTCATCGCCCGCGACGGTAGGGAAACTGAGGCGCAGCCGGGCGCGGGCGACATCGGCCGCAGAGATGGGTGAAGGCCATGAGCCGTAGGGGAGGGTCGCACGAGCGGTCATAACAGGAATCGTCCCGCATACGGGGATCGGTTGGGGCCATGACGGGCCGTTTGACGTCGGAAAGATACAAGTCCGCCCCAGGTGAACCCGCCGGTAACACCGCTGGGAAGCGGTCCGCGGACGGCGAAGGGCGCCGCCGGAGACCGGCGGCGCCCTTCGGCGGAGCGGACCGTCAGATCGTCGGGACGGTCTGCTCGCCGACCCCGACCCCGGCCGCGGGCGGCGGACCGGCCGTGCCCATGGTCTTGGCCTCGGTCTTGCGGCTGCGGCGGCTGCGCGCCTCCAGCCACGTCGCCACCCGGCTCAGCGACATGTTGATCGCGATGTAGATGATCGCGACGACGATGCCGGCCTGCAGGACGTTGTTCTCGTAGTTCGCGGGCACCTGCTTGAACCCGGCCTGCAGGAACTCGCCGTAGGCGATGATGAACCCGAGCGCGGTGTCCTTCAGCAGGACGACGATCTGGCTGACGATCGCCGGCATCATCACCGTGATCGCCTGCGGCAGCAGGACCAGCCGCATCACGCCGTTCTTGCGCAGGCCGATGGAGTAGGCGGCCTCCGACTGCCCCTTCGGGATCGACAGCACCCCGGCGCGGACCACCTCGGCGAGCACCGAGCCGTTGTACATCGTCAGGCCGAACACCACGGCGGCGAACGCCGGCACGGTCACCGTCCCGGCGTTGCTCTCCACCCCGAAGATCGAGAAGAAGTAGTCCACCGACAGGCGCTGGAGCTGGCCGAACGAGGACTCGGCGATGGCCGGGCTGATCTTGTTCGGGACGAAGAACGCCAGGAAGATCAGGATCAGCAGCGGGATGCCGCGGAAGAACTCGACGACGACCCCGGCCGGGACCCGGACCCACCAGTGCTCCGACAGCCGGGCCAGGCCGAACACGATGCCGAACAGCAGGGCCAGGACGGTGGCCACGGCCGCGGCCTTCAGCGTGTTGAGCAGGCCGGGCAGGAGCAGGTGCCGCCAGACCGTCCACTCGGTGAACGGCGACCACAGCTTCTCCTCGAACTGGCCCTTGTCGTACAGGCGCCAGATCAGGGCGGCGAAGACCACGGCGAGCACGACGGTCACGACGGCCGTCAGGAGCATGTTCCGCGCCCGCGCCCGCGGCCCCGGAACGTCGAAGAGGACGGTTGCTTCCTTGCTCACCGCGCCACCGCCATCCGCTTGGCCAGCCAGCCGAAGAAGTAACCGGTCGGGAGGGTGAGGATCAGGAAGCCGATCGCGACGCCCAGGAACAGCGGGATCACCCCGTTGGCGAAGGTCGGCTTGTCGACGATGGTCTTGGTCACCAGCGCCACCTCGGCGTAGCTGGCCGCGGCCGCCACCGTGGTGTTCTTGATCATCGCGATGAAGACGCTGCCCAGCGGGGCGATGATCGCGCGGAAGGCCTGCGGCAGGATGATCACGCGGAGCGACTGGGTGAAGGTGAGCCCGATCGAGCGCGCCGCCTCGGCCTGGCCCAGCGGGACCGTGTTGATGCCCGAGCGGAGGGTCTCGCAGACGAAGGCGCCGGTGTAGGCCGACAGGCCGAGGACCGCCCACCAGTAGTAGGTGGTCGACGAGGTGTCGGAGAACTTCAGCGCGAGGATGTCGTTCAGGCCCAGGCTGCACATCAGCAGCACGAGGGTGAGCGGCGTGTTGCGCACGATGTTGACATAGCCCGTGCCGAAGGCCCGCAGCACGGGCACCGGGGCGACGCGGAAGCTCGCCAGCGCCGTGCCGATGATCAGGGAGAGCACCGCGGCGGCCGCCGCCAGGCGCAGGGTCGCCCAGAACCCCTGCATGATCTCGTCGAAGTTGTCGAAGAACGGGCTGAAGTCAAACATTGCTCAGCTGTTTCATGGCGTTCCAGCGGTGAGTCGGGCCATGCCGGTGCGTCCCCGGAAGCTCGCTCGCGGGGACGCACCGGCGTGACGGGCGTCAGGCGCGGCCGGGGATCAGGCGCAGCCCTCCGGCTGCGGGGCGGTCGTGACGAGCTTCAGCCCGGTGCCGGCGAAGTGCTTCTCCAGCGAGGCCTTGGCGGTGCCGTCCGAGTACATCTGGGCGACGGCCTTGTTGACGGCCTCGCAGGTCTCGGTGTCGCCCTTCTTGATGCCGATGCCGTACTTCTCGTCGGTGAAGGGGTCGTTGATGACCTTGAACGAGCCCTTCTGCTGGTTGGCGAAGCCGGCCAGGATCAGGTCGTCGGTGCTGACCGCGTCCAGCGCGCCGGACTTCAGCTTGCTCGCGCACTCGGAGTAGCTGCTGGCGTCCACCAGCGTGACGCCCTTGATGTTCAGCTTGCCGTCCGGCGGGCCCTCGGTGATGCGGCGGAAGGAGTTCGACCCGGCCGCCTTGCAGAGCTTCTTGCCCTTCAGGTCGGTGGCCTTCTTGATGTCGTTGTTGTCCGCCTGGACCATCGTGTCCTGGTGGGCGACGTAGTACGGCCCGCCGAAGGTCACCTGCTGCTTGCGCGCCTCGGTGATGGAGTAGGTGGCGATCACGAGGTCGACCTGGCCGCCGCCCAGGAAGGACTCGCGGTTGGCCGACGTCGTCTCCTTGAACGTGATGCCGCCCTCGGGCACGCCGAGCTGCTTGGCGACGTACTTGGCGACGTCGACGTCGAAGCCGTCGTAGGTCCCGTCCGGCTTCTTCAGGCCGAGCGCCGGCTGGTCGAACTTGATGCCGATGGTCAGCTTCTGGTCCTCTTTGGCCTTCTGCACGACCGTCTTGGCCTTGGTCTTCTCGGTGTCGCTGCCGCACGCGCTGAGCGCCAGCGACAGCGCCATCCCCGCCCCGATGAGGGCGCCGAAACGACGTACTCGCATTCTCGTCCTACCTCTGCTCTCTTTGCCGGAGCCCCGCGGCTCAGTGCGTGAGGATCTTGGAAAGGAAGTCCTTCGCGCGCTCGGTGCGCGCGTTGGTAAAGAACTCGTCGGGGGTGTTCTCCTCGACGATCTGGCCGTCGGCCATGAACACGACCTTCTGCGCGGCCCGGCGCGCGAAGCCCATCTCGTGCGTGACGACGATCATCGTCATGCCCTCGCGGGCCAGCCCGGTCATGACGTCCAGGACCTCGTTGACCATCTCCGGGTCCAGTGCCGAGGTCGGCTCGTCGAAGAGCATCACCTTGGGCTTCATCGCGAGGGACCGCGCGATCGCGGCGCGCTGCTGCTGCCCGCCGGACAGCTGCGCGGGGTACTTGTTCGCCTGGTTCGCGATGCCGACCCGGTCGAGCAGCTCCATGGCGTGCTTCTGCGAGTCCTGCCGGCCGGCCTTGCGGACCTTCACCGGCCCGAGCGTGATGTTGTCGAGGATCGTCTTGTGGGCGAACAGGTTGAACGACTGGAACACCATGCCCACGTCGGCGCGCAGTTTCGCGAGGTCCTTGCCCTCCTTGGGCAGTTCCTTGCCGTCGACGAGGATCGTGCCGTCGTCGATCGGCTCCAGCCGGTTGATCGACCGGCACAGGGTCGACTTGCCGCCGCCCGACGGGCCGATCACGACGACGACCTCACCGGAGTCCACGGTGAGGTTGATGTCCTTGAGGACGTGCAGCTCGCCGAAGTGCTTGTTGACGTGCTCGACCACGACGAGAGGCCGGTCACCGGCGGTCGCCGGCTCCGGGGCGGAGTCCTCCGGCCCGTTCTTGGTGAGGTCGGGCCCGCTTTCGCTGTCCGTCATGCGCCCGGACTTTACGTCATCGCCGCCACCGGCTGAGTTGCCGAGCGGTACCGATACGATCACGAATCCCCATGTCGGACGGGGTCCGCGGTGGCGGAGCGTGATCATCGGAGGCAGGTGGCGTGGCCGGTATTCCGTTCCGTCATGCCGCGCGGGGCCCGTACCCTTGGTAACCGTCATGAGTACGCCTATGGAGACGGCTCCCCGTACGTACGAGATCCGTACCTACGGATGCCAGATGAACGTCCACGACTCGGAGCGGCTGTCCGGGCTCCTCGAGTCGGCCGGGTACGTCCGCGCGGGGGACGCCGAGCCCGACGTGGTGGTCTTCAACACCTGCGCGGTGCGGGAGAACGCCGACAACCGGCTCTACGGCAACCTCGGCCATCTGCGGCCGGTCAAGGACGGCCATCCCGGCATGCAGATCGCCGTCGGCGGCTGCCTCGCGCAGAAGGACCGCGACACCATCGTCAAGCGCGCCCCCTGGGTGGACGTCGTGTTCGGCACCCACAACATCGGGTCGCTGCCCGCGCTGCTGGAGCGGGCCCGTGTGCAGGACGAGGCGCAGGTCGAGATCGAAGAGTCCCTGGTGACCTTCCCCTCGACGCTGCCGACGCGCCGCGAGTCCCCGTACGCCGCGTGGGTGTCGATCTCCGTGGGGTGCAACAACACGTGCACGTTCTGCATCGTCCCGTCCCTGCGCGGCAAGGAGAAGGACCGCCGCCCCGGGGAGATCCTCGCCGAGGCCGAGGCGCTGGTCGCCGAGGGCGCGCTGGAGATCACCCTGCTGGGGCAGAACGTCAACGCCTACGGCTCCGGGTTCGGTGCCCTGTCGGCGGCGCCCGACGATGTGCGCGCCATGACGGCGGGCGGGCAGTCGGCCTTCGCGGGGCTGCTGCGGGCGTGCGGCGGTGTCGAGGGCCTGGAGCGGGTCCGGTTCACCTCGCCGCACCCCAAGGACTTCACCGACGACGTCATCGCCGCCATGGCCGAGACCCCGAACGTGATGCCGTCGCTGCACATGCCGCTGCAGTCCGGGTCGGACGCGGTGCTGCGCACGATGCGGCGCTCGTACCGGCAGGAGCGCTACCTCGGCATCATCGAGAAGGTGCGGGCCGCGATCCCGGACGCGGCGATCACCACCGACATCATCGTGGGCTTCCCCGGCGAGACGGACGCCGACTTCGAGGAGACCCTGCACGTGGTGCGGGAGGCCCGGTTCGCGTCGGCGTTCACCTTCCAGTACTCCAAGCGGCCCGGCACCCCGGCCGCGACCATGGACGGGCAGCTGCCGAAGGAGGTCGTCCAGGAGCGGTACGAGCGGCTCATCGCGCTCCAGGAGGAGATCTCCTGGGCGGAGAACAAGAGGCAGCTCGGCCGGACGCTGGAGGTCCTGGTCGCCGAGGGGGAGGGCCGCAAGGACGCGGCGACGCGCCGGCTGTCCGGCCGCGCGCCCGACAACCGCCTGGTGCACTTCGCGGCGCCCGAGGAGCCGGTCCGGCCCGGCGACATGGTCACCGTCGAGGTCACCTACGCCGCGCCGCACCACCTGGTCGCAGACAAGCCCGCGCGGGCCGTCCGCCGGACGCGGGCGGGCGACGCGTGGGAGGCGCGCCAGGCGCAGGGCGACGGGGCGACGGGCGTTTCGCTCGGAATGCCGTCGGTCGGGCGGCCGGCCCGGCCCGCCGAGCCCGTGTCGGGCTGCTCCACCTGCCCCTGAACTCCGGCATGATCGGGTCGACCCCCCTCGGCCCGCCCTAGGAGGCAGCGTGCTCGCAACGGCTGCGGTGTGCCCGCATCCGCCGATCCTCGTCCCGGAGATGGCGGGGGAGGCGGCGCCGGAGCTGGACGCGCTCCGCGCCGCCTGCGACCGGGCCGTCCGGCGCCTTGCGGGGGACGTCGTGATCGTGGTGGGCGGCGGGTCGGGGACGCGGTCGTACGGACCGGACGCGTACGCGACGCTCCGGCCGTACGGTCTCGGCTGGACGAGCCCCAGCGAGCCTGAGAACGACGCTGAGGCGCTGCCGCTCTCCCTCACGATCGGGCATTGGCTGCTACAGCGGGCCGAGGCCTGCCTAGACGTGCGGTATCAGGCCGTCGCTTTCGACGCCGAACCACAGGACTGCCTGACGCTCGGGCACGAACTCGCCGAGTCTGCCGGGCGGGTCGCCCTTCTCGTCATGGGCGACGGGTCCGCGTGCCGGTCGGAGAAGGCGCCCGGATACCTCGATGAGCGCGCGCGCCCCTACGACGCGGGCGTGGCGCGCGCGCTTGGGCACGCCGATGCCGCCGCCCTGGCCGACCTGGACCCCGGGCTCTCCCGGGACGTCCAGGCGGCCGGACGCGCGGCATGGCAGGTACTCGCCGGGGCCGTCAGCGGAGACGGCTGCGCAGGCGAGCTCCTGGCCGACGAGGCGCCGTACGGTGTCGGCTACCTCGTCGCGAGCTGGTCATGCGGCCAGGCCGGAAAGGGCGCGGCCGCGGGCTAGGACTGCCGGCCGCCGCCGCCGTCTTCGCGGTCGATGTAGTTGCCGGCCTGGTCCTGGACCTTGTCGACCCTGTCGGCGTGCTTGCCGCCGGTTCGCTCGTCGAACATGTCCCCGGCCTTCTCCGTGCCCTTCTTGGCCTGGTCGGGGTGCTGCCCGAGCATCTGCTTCACCTTGTCGACGATGGACATTGGAAATCCCCCCGGATCCCTCGTCTCGGTCATCGTCGCGCGGACTCGCGCGACACCCATACATCCCGCCTATACCCGTTCTGTTGCGACAATCAATCCCGTGACCTCATCGAATGCGTCCCACGCCCCGCGGCCGCGGCCCGCCGGGGTCCTCGCGGTCGTCGGCGCCACCGCGGCCGGCAAGTCCGATCTGGCCGTCGGGCTGGCCCTCCGGCTCGGCGGCGAGGCGGTCAACGCCGACTCGATGCAGCTGTACCGCGGCATGGACATCGGCACGGCGAAACTGCCCGCGGACGAGATGCGCGGGGTCCCGCACCACCTGCTGGACGTCTGGGACGTGACGAAGACGGCGAGCGTCGCCGAGTACCAGCGGCTCAGCGCCGGCGCGATCGAGGACGTCCGGGGCCGGGGGCGGCTCCCGGTCCTGGTGGGCGGGTCCGGGCTGTACGTGCGGGCCGCCCTCGACGAGATGGAGTTCCCCGGGACGGATCGGGCCGTCCGGGCGCGCCTGGAGGAGGAGCTGGCGCAGGACGGGCCCGGCGTGCTGCACGAGCGGCTGCGCGGCCAGGACCCCGCGGCCGCGGAGGCGATCCTGCCGAGCAACGGCCGCCGGATCGTCCGGGCCCTGGAGGTGATCGAGATATCCGGCCGCCCGTTCACCGCGACACTGCCCGAGCACCGGTACCGCCACGACGCGGTCGTCCAGATCGGGCTGAGCGTCCCGCGCGGCGAACTGGACGAGCGGATCGCCCTGCGGGTGGAGCGGATGTGGGACGCGGGCCTGGTCGACGAGGTCCGGGAACTGGAGAAGCGGGGACTGCGGGACGGCCTGACCGCCGGGCGCGCCCTC
This sequence comes from Actinomadura darangshiensis, assembly GCF_004349235.1. Classification (GTDB taxonomy): domain Bacteria; phylum Actinomycetota; class Actinomycetes; order Streptosporangiales; family Streptosporangiaceae; genus Spirillospora; species Spirillospora darangshiensis. The sequence continues at coordinate 14,122 of NZ_SMKY01000164.1, forward strand.
GGCTACGCGCAGGTGCTCCGGTTCCTGGCGGGGGAGTGGCCGGAGGACGAGGCCAAGGCGGACACGGTCCGGACGACCCGGCGCTTCGCCCGCCGGCAGGAGTCGTGGTTCCGCCGCGACCCGCGCGTCCGATGGCTCCCTTACGACGCCCCTGACCTGCTCGATCAGGCCCTGGCCCTCGTCCGCACGCCGGGTTAGCGTCCCGCCGCCGGCGCGGCGGCCCGTCCAGGGGGCTTCCAGGGGGCCTCCAGACGGCGTCCAGCGGGCGGTCGGACGCGGCGGAATCCCCTTCCCACCAGGGCTTGCGCCCCCCTCGTCGGGGTCCCGGAACGATCGGGACAAGTGTCCCTCACCACCGGGACCTTCCACCGCATAGCGTTCTTCTTGCACACCCTCTGGTGAATGGCCCGTATGGACCGGGATGGGAGCCCCGGAGCCGTACGGAGCCCGAGGGCCGGTGGCGACCTTCTTGGCGGGGGGCGGTCACCGGCCCTCCCACCAGGAGGGTGCGTCACACTCGGTGCGTCCCGCTCAGGGATGGGCGCCGTTGACCGGCAGCCTCGCCCGGACCAGCGTGCCGCCCTTCGGCCCCGGGCCCACCGTGCAGGATCCGCCCAGTTCCGCCGCGCGTTCTCGCATCGAGGACATGCCGATGCCGGAACGCACGTGCTCGGGCAGTCCCACGCCGTCGTCGTGGACCGTGACGTGCAGGTCGCCGTTCAGATACAGCCGCACCTCGGCGCAGCCCGCGCCCGCGTGCCGGTGGACGTTCGTCAGCGCCTCCTGGACGATCCGGTACGCGGCGACCTCGGCGGCGGCCGGCAGGCGCTCCAGGTCGCCCTCGACGTGCACGTCCACCTTCGGGCCGTCGCCGGTGGCCACGACGCCGCCGAGCGCCTGGATCGCGCCCTCCAGCCCGAGGTCGTCCAGGGCGGGGGGCCGCAGGCCGTACACGAGCTCCCGGATGTCGCCGATGGTGCGTCCCATGGTGGCGCGCAGCTCTTCCAGCAGCCCGTCCACCGCCTCCGGGTCGGTCTTCAGCGTGATGCGGGCGGCGTCCACCGTCATGGCGAGGCTGGCCAGCGTCGGGCCGAGTCCGTCGTGCAGGTCGCGGCGCAGCCGGCGCCGCTCCTCCTCGCGCGTGCGCAGGATGTGCTCGCGGGACCGCTGGACGTCCGCGGCGAGCCGCGCCGCGTTGGCCAGCTCCGCGAGGTTGCGGGCCAGGACGCCGGACAGCCGCGCGTCGGGGGTGCGGGTGACGCCGAACAGCAGCCGCCCCACCGGCTCGCCGTGCCACACCAGGGGGATGAGCTGGGGCCGCTCGCCGAGGACGCCGTCCTCCGCCGAGATCGTGCGGCCGTCGCGGTCCAGCACCTCGATCGCGACCCCGCCGGCGTGCAGGGCGGAGCGTGCGACCTCGGCGGCCACGGCGAGCGCGGCGCCCGGGTCCGCGGCGGTCTGCAGCCTGCGGTTGAGGCGGTCGGCGATCCGGTACGGGTCGCGCTCGCCGTGGATGACCCCGTCCACCATGCGCTGCAGCCGCCGCCGGACGGGTTCGAACACCGCGCCCGCGACGATCGCGCCGGCCAGGCCCGCGAGGGTGCCCTTGCCGTGCGCCAGCAGGCTCGCCGTGCCGACGAGCGCGAAGTACACGCCGGTGATGATGACGACGAGCCCGGCGTAGACGAGCGTCCGGCTGACCACGAGGTCGATGTCGTACAGCCGGTAGCGGGTGATCGCGATCGCGATGCAGATCGGGACGGCGACGATCGTGATGTTGCGCAGCGGGTCGCCGATCGGGCCGTTCTCGCCGACGAAGATGATCCCCTCGGCGATGACGCCCGGATAGACCACCCAGCCGATCTGCCGCCGGACGTCCGGCGGCGACTGCACGAACCGCACCGCCACCGAGAACAGGCCGGCGGCCAGGGTCGCGATGATGACCGCGCTGATCGGCACCGGGATCTGGTCGAACGGGTACACCGAGACGCCGTTGTGCCACCGCCGCACGTCGGGGTCGATCGTCAGGTGGACGCAGACGATCACCGGGACGAGGCAGGCGAGGAGCAGCACGGGCCGGAACCAGCGCGACACGAGCCGCCCGTCCGGGAAGATCAACGGCAGGACCAGTGTCAGGGCGTAGGTGTCAATGGCCCACAGCCACGTGGCGAGCCAGGTGACGAACCCGGCTCCGGGCCAGTCGTGGAGCTCGAACCACGGGCCGAGGTTGAGCGAGAGGACGTACACCGACGCGCTGAAACCGGAGCCCACCATGAGCCAGGCGACCGTCAGGGCCGGCCGGTGCCGCAGCAGGACGGCGCCCACGGGCGTCCAGGCGAGCGCCACCAGGATCTCCGGATGCCACCAGACCATCCGCAGGTCGGACGGGAGCTTCGCGCCGATGGCGAGCGAGGCGGTGACGGTCGCGACCGCGGTGAGCGCGAGCAGCACGCCGACGCGCCCCGCCCGGCGGTCGTGTCCGTCCGTCACCATGAAGCCGCTCCCCGCCCGAAAGTAATGGAATGTTAAAACGTCCAGCTCCCTGTCCCGCAGCCGAATCGCGCGTCCATCTGAGGACACCGGGGTCCACCGGTGCACACGTGCGTGCCGTGATGGTAACCGCGGAATCCGGCGAGGAGAACGGAACCCGCAGGTCAGTGTCGGTCCCGGGGGCGCCCTTGCCGGGCCCGGCGCCGATCGTGCTGCCAGCGCGGGGCCTCGTCCGGCGGCGCGCCGGGTCACTTCGGCGGGCCGCGAAGTGGCCGGGTCAGGTCAGCAGAGTCAACATGCTGTCGCGGGTCAGCGCCTTCACGCCGCGGCGCAGTTCCGCGGGGGAGAAGTCCTTGACGACGAGGTGCTGCACCAGGAATCCGGGCACGAGGGAGAACAGCGTCTTCCCGGCGGCGACGGCATCGGTGTCGGCCGGGAGCAGGCCGGCGTCGACCAGGCGCCGCATGTAGGCGGTCCACGTGTCGCGGATGCCGATGACGTTGTCGGCGACGTACGCGGCGATCTCCGGGTCGTGGAGGGAGAGCGCCCAGGCCTGGGGGGCCAGGCGGAGCGGCCCGTCCTCGCCGGAAAGGGCGGCGACCCTGGACGCGAGCCGCTCGACGACCTCGTCCACCGGCAGGAGGGGGTCGCTGCCGGCGAGGTCGGCGAAGAAGCTCTTGAGATCGCCGATCACGTTCGCGATGTTCGCTTCGATGATCTCGTTCTTGCTCTTGAAGTACCGGTAGACGGCGCCGGAGGACAGCCCGGCCTCGGCGAAGATGTCCTGCATGGACGTCTCGTAGATGCCCTTGCGGATGAAGCAGGCGCGGGCCGCGTCCAGGATCTGGCGGCGGCGGCGCTCGAGATGCTCCTCGCTGACTCGCGGCATGGGGCCAATATAAAACGAACGTTCGTTTCTTGACAATCCCGGAGACGCGGTGCGACGCTGGCGGCGTTAAAGAGAACGGACATTCGTTTTTTTAGGAGGCGGACATGCGGTCCTCCCTCGCGATCCGCGCCGTCGGCGTCGCCGTCGGCGCCGCGCTGCTCCAGCTCGTCATGATCACCGCTTTCTCGTGGCCGGTCGCGCGCATGGCGCCCCGCGACGTCCCCGTCATCGTGACCGGCCCGCAGGCCGCCGCGGTGGCGGTCCGGCTGGACCGCGAGCGGCCGGGCGCGTTCGCCATCGAGACCCGGCGCGACGAGGCGGCCGCGCGGGCCGCCTTGGAGAACCGCGAGGCCTACGGCGCCATCGTCACGGCACCCCCGGGCCCGAAGGTCCTCACCGCCTCCGCCGCCTCGCCGGTGGTCGCCCAGCAGCTCGGTGCGATGGCGGCGCAGCTCGGACAGCGGGCGGCCGCACCCGCGGCGCCCGTCCAGGACGTGGTCGCCGCCGATCCCGACGACCCGCGCGGGGCCGGCTTCGGCGCCCTCGCACTCCCGCTGATCATGTCGGGTCTCGCCGCCGCGGTGCTGCTGACCTTCGCCGTCCCGTCGGCCGCGTGGCGCGCCGCCGGAGTGCTGCTGTTCGCCGTGCTGGGCGGGTTCGGCGTCGCCGCGCTCGCGCAGGGCTGGCTGTCGCTGCTGCCCGGCTCCTACCTCACGCTCGCCGGGGTCATGTCCCTGACCGTCCTCGCCGTCACCGGCACGGTCGCCGGCCTGGGCGCCGTCCTCGGACGCGCCGGGATCGGCATCGGCTCGCTCACCCTGCTGCTGCTCGGCAACCCGCTCTCGGCCGCCACGTCGGCACCGGAACTGCTGCCCCAGCCGTGGGGCGCGATCGGCCAGTTCCTGCCGCCGGGGGCGTCGGCCACGCTGCTGCGGTCGGCGGCGTTCTTCGACGGCGCCGATGCCGCCGGGGCGCTCACCGTTCTCGGCGCCTGGGCCGTCGCCGGGTTCGCGCTCCTGGGCGTCGGCGGCCTGCGCGCGCGTACCAGCGACGAAGGCGTCCGCGACCGCGAACCGGCCATGGCTTGACCTTCGCCGGGGCAAGTCTTGCCGAACTCCTGCGCTGTCCGTGGTCACTCAGTAGCATTCTGTGACTTCACGGTGGTGCGGGAGGTTGGGCATTGGCGGCGTTCCTGCTGCGTCGGCTGGCGAGCGGCGTGCTGCTGGCCGTGCTCGCCGCGAGCCTCGGCTACCTGCTCGCCGCCACCGCACTCGACCCGCGCGCCGGCTTCGAGGGCCGCGCACCCCGTCCGCCGGAGGCGGTCATCGATGCCCGGCTCGGCGCGCTCAACCTGAACGACCGGACGCCCCTGGCCGACCGCTATCTCACCTGGGCCCGGGGCGTCCTGCACGGCGACTTCGGCCGGACGTGGGACGGCGCACCGGTCAACGGTGAACTGTGGCGGCGTCTTGGCGTAAGTCTGCGGCTGGTCTCCCTGGGGGCCGTGTCAGGGAGCGTTCTGGGCGTCTTCCTCGGCGCCTACGCGGCCGTCCGGCGCGGGCGGACGGCCGATCGGCTCATCACGTCCGGGTCCTGCCTGCTGCTTGCCGCCCCTGTGTTCGTCCTGGCCGTGCTGTTACAGATCTTCGCCGGCAAGGCCAATGACGCCATGGGCATGCAGGTCTTCGTCTGGGTGGGGGAGTCCACGCCGGGGGTATCCGGCTTCGCTGACCGGGCGCGGCATCTGCTGCTGCCGACGGCTACGATCGCGCTCGCCCAGCTCGCGCTCTACGTCCGCTACCAGCGCGGCCTGATGCTGGACGCCCTGCACGCCGACTTCGTCCGCACCGCACGGGCCAAGGGCCTCCGGCGGCGCAGCGCGCTGCTGCGGCACGGCCTGCGCACCGCCCTCATCCCGATGACGACGTACTTCGCGTACGCGTCGGGCCTGCTCCTGCTGGGCAGCGTGTTCACCGAGAAGATCTTCGGCTGGCACGGCTTGGGGGAGTGGCTGGTCGACTCCACCACCCGAGGCGACATCAACGTCGTCGCCGCCATCGACTGCCTCGCCGCCTGCACGGTCGTGTTGTCCGGCCTCGCCTCGGACGTCGTCAACGCCGTCCTCGACCCCCGCGTCCGATACGGGACACCGTCATGAGCCGGCGCGGGCTTGCTGGGGCGGGGCTGCTGTCGCTGCTCTTCTTGGCTGCTTTCCTTGGGCCGCTTGTCTCGCCGTGGGGGTGGGA
>NZ_SMKY01000165.1 GCF_004349235.1 Actinomadura darangshiensis
CCTTCCCGCCTTGCCAGCCGCGCCGCCGCCCAGCTCCCTGACCGTCCGCCACCGAAGGCCGCCCCCGAGGCCGCGGAACCTCAGCCCGACGAGTCCCCCACCGCCCTCGAATCGGAGACCGCGGAAAGTCGAACCGACGACCCGGCTGACGGCAACTCCTCCGCGCCGAAAGACGCATCCGCGGAAGATGAGCCCAACACCTCGGCCGAAGACGCCGATCGGGAAGCCGCTGACGGCGCCTCCGCCCCAGATGGCGAACCCGAGGCCGCCGAAACTCAACCCGACGACCCGGCTGACGCCGACGACTCATCCGCGCCGGAGGACGCATCCGGGATAGCGGATGACCAGCCCGACGGCGCGGCCGATGACGTCCAACCGGCCGGACCGGAAGCCGATGACGACCTCACGGCGCCGGAAAACGAACCCGCGACCGCCGAAGAAGAGCAGACCGACGCCCAAGCCGATGAAGCTGAACCGGACATCGGCGACAGCGAGCGGGAAGTCGTCGATCCCCCGGCGCCGGAGAACGAAGCCGGGAACGCGGAAGACCAGGCCGATGTCGCCGGTCCCGGACGGGAAGAGGCCGAGAAGACTCCCGTTCGAGAGCCGGAGATCCGCCCGGTGGCGGAGCCCCAGGTCGAGCGGGTGCGCGGCGCTGACGTCCCGGTGAATCAGCGGGGCGCGAGCCGGGACGTTGAGGCTGCCGGGGCGGTGGAGGTGCCGCGGACGGCCGGAGCGCCTTTCGCGGAACGTAGCGCGGTTGATCGGACGGTGTTTCCCGAGGTGATCGAACCGTCCGGGTATGTGTTCACCGAGCGCGAGTACGCGTTCGCGGGCGTCTCGGCCGAGGAGCTCCGGGACATGCGGACGCACCGGGCGCCGCTCGGGATACGTCCCGAAAGGTGGGACGAGTGCGTCAGGGAATTGCGTGACGCGATGGCCGCGGACGGCATCACCGACACGGCCGTCCGGCTGCGGGGGCCGGGTGCGCGGTTCTGTTCCGAGGATCCCAGGAAATGGTTCCCGCAGGACGAGGACGATCTGCGCACGCAGGTGTCCGAACAGCACCGCAACGCGTCCGAGAAGGAGCGGACGCAACGGGCGGAGAAGGCCGTCGCGCGATATCGTGCCGCCGGGTTCTCTCGGGAGCGTCCCAAGCCGAGGGCGCCGTTCTTCGACAGCCTGCGCAGGCTCGAACTCGCCGACGACGCGGACGGCTACGACTTCGAGATCGACACCGGCGAGGCCACCCCGGCGCTGCGCGAGTGGGCGAGCCGCTGGGAAGGCCGCCTGGACCGGCCGGTGACGCTCGCCGGCTCCCCGGGCACCGTCGCGCGCGACGATGACTGGACGGTGGTCGATCCCGAGGAGGGGGCGGGGCAGGACGATGACCGGCGCTGACATCTGGAGCATGGTCCGGGGCCTGCCGGTGTGCCGGCTGCTGGAGGTCCCCCGCCCGGACGAGACGGACGGACGGGACGAATGGCGCGACCAGCGGCTCGCCGCGCTCGTCTCCGCCTACCACGCGGGCAAGGACCCGGTGCTGGTCGGCTGGCGGCGCGCGGAGCCGTTCGGCCCGACGGAGGTGTTCGTCGGCGGTGACGGCCTCGTCGCCGACCACGACGGGCGTTCGGCGACGCTGAGCCTCCCCGCGGGCGGACGCGGCACGCTGCTTCCGCAGGGCATGGCCGAGGATTCGATGCCGCACTGGGTGAGCATCGGCGGCATCGCCGACGGCCTGCTCGCCGACGACCCGCCGCCCGAGGAGCCCGCGAGGCCGTCCCTGGAGGACGGTCTCCTGTCGGTGTGGATGCAGCCGTTCGCGTGGCTGCTGGTCGCCGAGCCCGTCGACCCGTCGGAGGCCCAGCGGATCGCCGACGACCTGGCGGACCGGCAGCAGCGCGCCCAGTCGATGGCGGAGATGTCCCCGGAGGAGTCGGTGACGGCCGTCCGCATGGAGAAGCGGCACCGCGAGCTGCGGCAGTCCGCCACGTCCGGGCTGTGGCGGGTGCATCTGCTGGCCGGCGCCGCGACGCCGCAGGCCGCCTCCCGGGTCGCCGCGCTGGTGTGCGCGTCCGCGGACCTGGGCCGGCTGCCGTATGCGCTGGTCCCGGGGGCGGCGGGGCCGTTCGAGGCGAGCACGCAGCTGGTGGCGGCGCTGGCGCGTCCGCCCGTCCGGGAGGTCGCCGGGGTCAGGTTCGTGATGCGGCCCGAGTTCGACGTGACGCCCGAGTCGCCGGACACGGGCGTCCGGCTGGGACGGGTCCTCGACCGCAACCGACGCGACGTGGGCCCGCTGTCGCTGCCGCTGTCCAGCCTGAACCGGCACACGTTCGTGTGCGGCGCGACGGGTTCCGGGAAGTCGCAGACGGTCCGGTCGCTGCTGACGTCCGCGTCCAAAGCCGGCCTGCCGTGGCTGGTCGTCGAGCCCGCGAAGGCGGAGTACCGGCTGATGGCGGCGCGGCTCCCGGACGCGGAGGTCGTCACGATCCGCCCGGGGGACGCGGAGGCGGTCGCGGCCGGGATCAACCCGCTCGAACCGGCCCTCGGCCCGGACGGGCGGCCGTTCCCGCTGCAGACCCACGCCGACCTCGTCCGCGCGCTGTTCCTCGCCGCGTTCGAGGCCGAGGAGCCGTTCCCGCAGGTGCTCGCGGGAGCGCTGACCCGCTGCTACGAGCGGCTCGGCTGGGACCTCGCGCTCGGCGAGCCGGCGGTTCCGGGGACGTCGCCGCGCTACCCGACCCTCGCGGACCTGCAGGCGACGGCGGAGCAGGTCGTCGAGGACATCGGCTACAGCCAGGAGATCACCGACAACGTCCGCGGCTTCATCCGGGTCCGGCTGTCCAGCCTCCGGCTCGGCACCACCGGGCGGTTCTTCGAGGGCGGCCACCCGATCGACTTCGACGCGCTGCTCGCCCGCAACGTCGTCCTGGAGATCGAGGACGTCGGGGACGACAGCGACAAGGCGTTCCTGATGGGCACCGTCCTGGTCCGCCTGGTCGAGCATCTGCGGCTCCGGCAGCGGCAGGGCGCGGCGCCCGGCCTGCGGCACCTCAGCGTGTTCGAGGAGGCGCACCGGCTGCTGCGGCGCAGCGAGCAGGCCGGGCCCGCGTCGCACGCCGTGGAGACGTTCGCGAGCCTCCTCGCGGAGATCCGCGCGTACGGGGAGGGGCTGATCGTGGCGGAGCAGATCCCGTCCAAGCTCGTCCCGGACGTCATCAAGAACACCGCCGTCAAGATCGTCCACCGGCTGCCGGCGAAGGACGACCGGGACGCGGTCGGCGCCACCATGAACATCACCGAGGCCCAGTCGCAGTTCCTCGTCACGCTCACGCCGGGCGAGGGCGCGGTGTTCACCGACGGCATGGACTACCCGCACCTGGTCCGCATGCCGGACGGCTCGCACCTGGAGAAGCCCGTGCCGGTGACGTCCCCCCGCGTGCTGGTGACCCCGCGAAGCGGCACCTGCGGGACGGACTGCCGCGACTCGCCCTGCACGCTGCGCGACATGCGCACGGCGCAGCGCGCCCTGTCCGACCGTCCCGAACTGGTGGTGTGGGCCGAACTCGCGGCCGCCGCCCACCTGACCGGCTGGGGCACCCCGCGCCTCGCCGACCCCGTCCTCGACGGGCTGCCCGCGCGGCTCCGCGACTGCACCGTCTCCCACGCCGTCGACGCGGCCGTCGCGGGCAGGGCCGCCCCCCGCGCACTGGCCGACCATCTGGTCTCCGCCCTGCGCGACGGGGCGTGCACGGACGACGAGGCGAACTACTTCGCCGCCCCCTACCGCTGGTGCATCGTCCTGGAGCAGTTGGGAGAGGCCAGGCGGGCGGATCCCGATGGCGGACGCCACCCGCTGAGCGACGCATGGGAGGCCCGCCACGGGCGCGCCATCCCCGGCGCGACGCTGGCGGAGCAGCACCGCACCGTCAATGCCTGGTGGGACCGGGACCAACGCGACCTGGCCGCCCGCGACCTCGCGCTATGGGGCTCCACCTCCGCCCTCGAAACGGCCGTGGGCGCCCTCCGCTCCGACCCCGAATGGGACGACCGCTTCCGCGAGGCCGCCTCCGTCCTGCGCAACACCGACGCCCTGCTCGACTTCTACCGTTCATCCGAGTAGCCGTGCACTATGGAGCCATGGGGGTTCTTGAGCAGGTGGCACCGAATCTGGTCGATGTTCTCCACCGCGACTTCTGGTGGATGGGCTGGAACACTTTCCTGGCATGGATCCCGGTGGGCCTCGCCTATCTGGTCTTCCGCGGCGACCGCCTCTCCCGCTCGCCGTTCTGGTGGGCGGGCCTCGTCCTTTTCGTCCTGTTCTTGCCGAACGCGCCCTACGTCGTCACCGACCTGGTGCACCTGCGCGGCGACATCATCCTCGCCGACCGCGGCGGCCCCGTGGTGACCGCGATACTCCCCGTCTACGCGGTGCTCATCGGCTCAGGTTTCCTGGCCTACTACCTCGCCCTGTCCGCCGCCCTGCGCCACCTGACCCGCATCGGCTACGGCGCCTGGCAGTTCCCCGCCACCATCGCCGCGCACGCGCTCTGCGCCATCGGCATCTTCCTCGGACGCTGGGCCCGCCTCAACAGCTGGGAGCCCGTGGTCGAACCGCATGCCACCCTCGAACGAATAGTCGTCCATCTCACCTGGGCATGGGCGCCCGTCCTCATCCTGGCCACATTCCTGGTCACCTGGACATGCCATTTCATGGCCAAGGCGATAGCCGAAGCCTCGTTCAAGGCCACCCTGAACAGCGCCCGCCACCTCCGCACGACCCTCAACGTCTGACCGCCGGTCAGGGCCTGCGGGCGTAGACCTCGATCTCGATCTTCATGCGGGGGTCGGCGAGGCCGCACACCATCATCGTGGCGGCGGGGCGGACGTCGCCGAAGCAGCGCCGGAGCACCGGCCAGCAGGGCTCGAAGTCGGCCCGGTCGGGCAGCAGGTACCGGACGCGGACGACGTCGGCGAACGTGCACTTCGCCTCGGTGAGGGCGGCCTCGATGTTGCGCAGGCACTGCTCGGCCTGCTCCACCGCGTCGTCGGAGATCGTCATGGTGGTGTAGTCGAATCCGGTGGTCCCGGACACGTGGACCCATTCGCCGTCCACGACGGCGCGGGCGTAGCCGATCCGTTCCTCGAACGTGGAGCCGCTGAGAATCGCGCGCCGCTCCGTCATCTCACTCCCCCTTGAAATGGTGCTGACCGGTTCCGGAGAGTCAATGCTGGCCGGGGTGCTGCTGGCCCCATTGCCCGCCGGCGGGCGGTGGCTGTGCCTGGTACTGCTGCGGTCCCTGGGCATACGGGGTGGGGGCGGGCGGTGCGGCCGTCTTCGGCCCCGCCGCCAGCTGGAATCCGACGCCGGCCAGAATCAGCGCCAAGCCGGCCACGATGAAGTTGAGCATCGTCGCGAGCTGCAGCTGGATCTCGCCCTTGTCCTCCCCGGCGTCGTCGACCTTCGCGCCGGCGACCAGGCTCCCGAAGAGCGCGAACAGCATGATCGCAACGCCGACGCCGCAGAATATGGCGAAGGCGGGATGGATCTTTCTCCCTGACATGGCGTCAACCATACAGAGGTACGCCGAAGCTGCCGGACGCGTTCCATGCCCATTCTGTTCGAGTGGTCAAGCGGCGTAGTTGCGGAGGACGCGCAGGGCGTCGGCGCCGTGCGGGCCTCCGGCGGTGAGGCCGGTCTGCTCGGGTGTGAGCGAGCCCAGGCGTCCGGCATGCGGTATTTCAAATGGTCAGGTAGCGGGGTGGTCTGGGGAGGTTTGGTGTGAGGCGGGCGGTCACCTGTTCGCGGATGTGGAGGACGTCGTCCACCGGGGTCAGGGCCACCATGCAGGCGCCGACCGTCCGGCCGCCGAGGGCGCCGGCGTCCAGGGCGGCCTCCAGGGCGTCGTCGTGCGCCGGGTTGCCGGGGCTGTGGGCGTCGGTCAGGAGCGGTCCGAGGTCGGCCGGACGGCCCTCCAGGAGGACGGTGGCGGCGCGTCCCGCCAGGTCCGGGTCGGCAGGAGGGACGGCGGCAGGATGGCGGGCCCCCACGTCGATCACGAGCAGGCGGAGGCCCGACCTGGACAGGTCCCAGAGCATCGGCGGGGGCGCGGCGACCGGTTCCTCGGGCTCGCCGTAGAGGTCTTGCAGAGCGAGGGCGGTAGCGTGCAGCGTCTCGAAGCCCGTGAAGAGGCCCGTGGCCGCCGGTAGTTCGCGGTTCACGACGAGGCGGGTCGCCGGGTCGGCGTAGGCGTGCAGGGCCTCCACGCATGGGCGCGCCCAGGCGGCCGTGGTGGAGGCCGGTACGACGCCCTCGCTGTGGTGGTTCATGGAGTAGAGGGACGTCGCGCCGTCCGAGCGGGCCGCGGCGACGGCGGCGCCCCAGGGCAGCGGGACGTCCACGCCGTCCAAGAGCGGCAGCGCTCCCCGGAAATGCCGGGTCGTCGCCGGTGGCGTGCCGTAGGTCCGCTCGAAGATGTGGGCCGTCAGCCGGATCTCGGGTGCGGTGGCCTGGTCGGTCACGCCAGCTTCTCCAAGCGGTCGGCGGCTTCGGCGGCGCCGCCGGCCGAGGCGAACGAGTCGCGGACGCGTCCGGCGGCGGCGCGGTGCGGACCGTCCGCGAGGACGGTCGTGAGGGCGGCGCGGAGCTCGTCCGGGCGGACCCGGGTGAACCGGACGGAGATGCCGGCGCCGGCGGCCTCCACCTGGCGGGCGATGACCGGCTGGTCGTCGCGGATCGGGGCGACCACCAGCGGCAGCCCGTGGGAGAGGGACTCGCAGACGGTGTTGTGGCCGCCGTGGCAGACGACGGCGGAAAGCCGTTCGAGCAGCTTGAGCTGCGGCACGTACTCGCGGACGAGGACGTTCGGCGGCGGCTCGGCCACCGCACCGGGCGGCGCGACGAAGATCGCCTGAAGGTCCAGGTCCCGGACGGCGTCGGCGGCGGCCCGGAAGAACCGCTCGCCGGCCGGGCCGTTGATCGTGCCGAGGGAGACCAGGACGGCGGGGCGGCCGTCCAGCCACTCCCACGGGAACGCGGCCGGCGCGGGCCGGCCCAGCGCCGGGCCGACGAAGGCGAAGTGGCCGGGGAAGAACGAGGTGTCGCCGACCAGCGCGCCGGTGGAGAAGATCAGCACGAGGTGGTCGGAGAAGCGCAGGTCGAGCAGGTCGTCGATGCCGTGGTCGAGCTGGAAATCGCCGATCAGGTCGCGCACCCACGCCTCGACCTTCGGCATGCCGGCGAGCGGCCGGGTGAACTCGGCGGACGTCGTCGCGGAGGTCGCCCACGGCAGCCGCCGGTGCCGGGCGGCGACCGGGGCGGCGAGGACGAGCTGGTCGGAGACCACCACGTCCGGGTGGAACCGGTCGATGGCCTTCTCGACGCCCGGCATCATCGAGTGGCCGAGCGGGACGACGAACTCCTCCCAGAAGAAGCGGAGGGCGGCGAGGCCGCGCAGGCCCAGCCAGTCGTCCCAGACGGCGGGCAGGCGCTTCCCGAAGTCGTCGCCGGCCGTGCTGAAGATGCGGGAGCCGGGCCGCAGCAGGGGTTCCAGGGACGGGCGGTGCCCCGTCCAGGCGACCTTGTGGCCGCGCCGGGCGAGTTCGGCGGCGACCGCGACGGCCGGGTTGACGTGCCCGGTCAGCGGCGGGACGGCGAACAGGAAGCGGCGCGGCGGCGTCCGTGCCCGCCGGACCGCGCCGTCGCCGAGCAGGGACGGGACCTGGACGCGGCGGGCGTTCACCGGGCGGCTCCCGCGAGCGCGGGGGCTGCGGCGTGGTGGGCGAGCCAGGGCAACAGGACCTCCAGGATCTCGGCGGTTCCCTCCTGGAGCACGGTGTGCGCGTGCCCGGTCAGGGTGTGCAGGGTGCAGTTCGGGACGTGGCGGAGCAGCAGCCGCCCGGCGTCGGCGACGTCCGAGTGCTGCCCGTAGATCGCGAGGACGGGGCGGTCCAGGGCGGCGAGGACGGCGGGGCGGACGGGTTCGGCGGCGGCGAGGTCGTCCATGAGCGTCGTGCCGTTGAGGAGGGCGTCGGCGGTCGCGGCGATCCGGCCCAGGCGGCGCTGCCCGGAGTCCAGCAGCTGGTCCGCCGTCCGTTCGTACTCAAGGAGCAGCGCCGATTTCGCCAGAGTGTTGAGGAGGTCCTCATGCCAGAAGGACCGTTCGGCGGGGCCGTGCGCTTCGATGAGGGCGAGCCCGGCGACTCGGTCAGGACGCAGGAGGGCCGCGTTCAGCGCGATGACTCCACCGAAGCTGTTCGCGACCAGGTGGACGCGGTCGTGCCCCAAGGCGTCGAGTACGGCGAACAGGTCGGCCACGGAGTCCTGCACGGAGTATCCGGTGGCCGGACGTTCGCTCCGCCCGTGCCCGCGCATGTCGTACAGGACGGAATGCGCGCCAGCGGCGGCGACCGGGGCCGCGAGCGTGTAGTAGAAGCTGGAGAGGTTGTCGATGACGAGGCCGTGGAGGAACACCACGACGGGCCCGTCGCCCTCGCATTCTTGGACGTGGAAGCGCAGACCGCGCGCGGTCACGTCAGGCATGCGCCTCCTCCCGCGCGGTGATGTGCTCCACCACGTCCCCGACGGTCAGGTTCATGATCTGGTCGAGGTCGAGCCCGGCGATGAAGGCGGGGAAGTCGACGCGGTCGCCGTAGTGTGCGCGGAGCCGGTCGACGAGCGCGACGAACTCGATGCTCTCCAGGGCGAGGTCGTCGCTGAACGAGGTCTCTGGGCCGACCTCCACGTCGAGTAGGAAGTCCTCCCCCACGACCTCGGTCAGCATCTGGACGACCTCGGACATGACGTCGTTCATACTCGGCTTTCCTCCAGGTCCGTTCCGCCTGACGCGGCCGTCCAGGCCACGACGTGTCCTTCGAGTTCGCGTGTCTCCACCGTGGTGACCGTGCCGTCGGCCGCGATCAGGAGCCGTTCGGTGTCGGCGACGGTCACGACCAGTTCAGGACGCTGCGATCCCGCGTTCAGTGACTGCAGCACCGCCTGCTTGGCCGCGCGGACCCGCGCGTCCTTCTCGTCTGGGGCGAGCCCGATGCCGGCCGGTTCGTGACCGGCTCTCACCAGGGCCACGCCCAGTTCGGCGTCCGAGGCGATGGAGACGGTGATGGCTTCGTCGAACGGGCCCGTCACGAGCGGCCCGTCTTTGACGGTGAGTTCCGCGGGGAACAGAGGTCCGTGACCGTTGCGCCATAGGTGGTCCCTGACGGCGTCCTTGGCGGCGATCCGTCCGAGCAGCCACGGCCCTTGCGCGAACGGCGGGAGCGCCTCGTACTCGGCGCGTTCGCCGGCGCAGAGGTACTGGCGCATGAGCAGGTCGCGCGATGCGGTGCCGTCCCAGCGTTTGAGGGCCAGGCACCACCCGCCGGGCTGCGGCTCCCCCGTTCCGGACACTTCCGGGGTGAACTTCATCCGCCATAGGGCTTCGTCGGTGTAGAAGCGGTGCGTCGTCCATCCGTCGATGCGCCCCCATACCGTCCCGTTCTCTTGGACCATCTCCGCAGAGCAGCGCATGGTCGTGTCGGTGAGGGACTGGTTCCAGATGGTCGTCTCCAGGTGCTCCCCTGCGGACGGCAAGGGCCCGTACAGCGAGACCCGTTCGATCCCCACCGGGAAGACGGTCTGGTTGGTGTCGCCGTACACCTGGATCCAGTGGCCGCAGAGCTGCCCTGCGCTGTCGATGAGCGCGCCCGGCGTCGGCAACGAGGTCAGGACGGCGCGCACACCGTCCTCCGCGAGTGCCGTGATCTCGGTGATGCCGCGGAAGAGCGGCCCATGGAACATCCAGCGTTCCTCGTAGAGCCGTTCGGCGGTGACTATGGGCGGCCCTTCGATGGTCAAAGGCGTGCGGTCGGGGGCGGGCGACATCGGGTAGCGGTCGGCGAGCAGGACCGTCCCGTCCGCGTGGCCCGGGATGACGACCTTCACCTTGCGCGGACGTTCGCCCTCCTCGATGAGGTAGGCGTGGATGTCGGCGCCGGTCGCCGGGGCGGCGACGATCCAGCGGACCGCGCGGACGTTCTCGAACCCGACGACGACCAGGTCGGGCAGCAGTTCGCGGGCCGTGCCCGCCATGACCTCCAGCAGCGTGGCCAGCGGGACGATCGGAAACCTGTCCGACATGTCCGGCCAGTTCCGGGCCTGCGGGAACACGCAGTGGTCGCTCAGGTAGGGCATCGCGTCGAGCGAGAAGACGCGGGAGACGTTCAGCTCGGCCGCGACCGGCGAGACGTCCGTCTCCGGCACCGGCGCGGCACCGCCGCCGATCGCCTCCAGGACGGACTGCGCCCCGCTCGTCGCGTCGTTGAGCAGCGCCTCCAGCTCCGCCAGGACGGGGTCGTCGGCCGGCAGCGGCGGCACCCCCGGCGTGATCCGGATCGGCTCCACCGCCCCGTCCAGCCTGACCAGCGGTGTCCCGAGGTCGAGGCGCATGCCCGCCGCCGGCGGCGGGACGGGCGGGGACGCGCCGTAGCCCTCCGCCCACAGCGCGGCGACGACGCGGCGGAGCTGGGCCATCCCGTCCCGTTTCGGCACGTTGACGGCCATCGCGAGGTGCTCGCGGCCGCCGAGCCGGTCGGCGACGAAGCCGGTGAGGCTGCCCGGCCCCACCTGCACGAACGCCCGCACGTGCGCCGCGCCGTACAGCTCCTCGATCAGCTCGCTGAACCGGACGGGTTCGAGCAGGTGCCGGACGACGAGATCCCGCACCTCGGACGTGGATCGCGGGAACGGCGCGACCGTCGTCGCCGACCACAGCGGCACGCGCGGCTCGTGGATCGCCAGCGCCTCGAACGAGTGCTGGACCTGCTTCTCGTAGGACTCGGCGAGCGGGGTGTGGAAGCCCGTCCGGAACGGGAGCTCCTGCCCGAGCACCCCTTCGGACGCGAGCCGCCCGAGGATCTCGCGGACCTCACCGGCGGGGCCGCAGATCACCGACTGGTGCGGGCAGTTGTCATGGCTGACGAACACGCCGGAACGTCCGCCGGCGGCCTCCCGCGCCTGCGCCGCGCCGCAGCCGAGCGCCCCGTAGACGACGTCGGGGACGTCGAGGGCCCCGCCGTCGAGCGCCTGCACGAACGCCTCGGCCGCGTCGCCGTCGTACATCCCGGCGACGATCATCGCCGTCCATTCGCCGAGGCTGTGGCCCGCCGCGACGTCCGGTTCGACGCCCAGCTCGGCGAGCGCCGCGGCCAGCAGGCGGCCGACGCGGAGCACGTCGGCGGCGTGCCCGATCAGGTCGGTGCGCCCGGTCAGCTCGGGTTCCGGCATCCCGAAATGCCGGGCGACGTCGTCCACGCGCGGGTCGAAGGCGGGCTCGAACCCGGGGAACAGGAACGCGAGCCGTCCGCCGCCGGCGAGGAGCGGGCGGGGCGAGAACCACACGTCGCTGCGGCCGCGCCACGGGGTCCCGCGCTGCACGACGGCCCGCGCGAGGTCGAGCCTGCGGGAGGTAGGTCCGACGATGGCCAGACGGCATGGAAGGTCGGATACGTCTTCGGAGACCTGCGCGAGAAGCTTCTCGTCCGGGACGGCCAGGGCTTCGGCGAGTTCCTCGGTCGTCCGTGCGGCCAGCCTCAGGACGCCCTCGTCCGACTGCGGTGCACTGAGCTTCCGCCGGCGCGCCCGCCGGGCCTTCGGCGGCTCCTCCAAGATCACGTGCGCGTTGGCGCCGCCGAACCCGAACGCGTTGACGGCGGCCCGCCGCGGCCCGCCGTCGCGCGCCCACTCGGCGGCCTCCCGGACGAGCCGCAGCCGGCCGTCCTGCAGCGCCTGGTGCGGGTCGTCCGCGTGCAGCGTCGGCGGCAGCACCCCGTCGCGCAGCGCGAACGCCGCCTTGATCAGCCCGGCGATCCCGGCGGCGGGCATCGCGTGCCCGATCATCGACTTGACCGCGCCGAGCCCGATCGGCGGGCCGGCGGTCCCGAAGACCCGGCGGAGCGTCGCCAGCTCCGCCTCGTCGCCCGCCGGGGTGGCGGTGCCGTGCGCCTCGATCAGCCCCACCGCGCCGGGCGCCGCCGGGTCCAGGCCCGCGTCCCGCCAGGCCCGCTCGACCGCGAGGACCTGCCCGTCCACCAGCGGGTTCATGATGCTCGTGGCGCGGCCGTCGCTGGACGACCCGGCGCCCAGGATCACCGCGTGCACCCGGTCGCCGGCGCGTTCGGCGTCCGACAGCCGCTTGAGCAGGACGACGCCGGTGCCCTCCGCGAGGAGCGTCCCGTCCGCGGACCGGTCGAACGGCCGGATCGTCTCGCTCGGGCTCAGCGCGCGCAGCTGGCTGAACACGCTCCAGACGGTGGCGTGGTGCGCGTGGTGGACGGCCCCGGCCAGCATCGCGTCGGCCTGCCCGCCGCGCAGCGCCCGCACCGCGTGCTCGACCGCGAGCAGCGACGACGCGCACGCCGCGTCGAGCGTGTACGCGGGGCCGCGCAGGTCGAACCGGTTGGCGATGCGGGACGCGGCGAAGCTCGGCACCAGCCCGATCGAGGCGTCCGGGCCGTCCGGGCCCAGCCGCTCGCAGAAAGCCCGGCGGATCTCCGCCAGCCGCCGCTCCCCGAGTTCGGGCACCAGCTCGGCGAGGACCGCGGTGACCTGGTGGGACGTCCTGACCCGCTGGTCGAACCGCGCCACGCCCGGGGTGATGTAGCCGCCGCGCCCGATGACCACGCCGATCCGGGCCCGGTCGGGCAGCCGCTCGTCGCCGCCCGCGTCGTTGATCGCGTCCCCGGCCGCGCGCAACGCGAGCAGCTGGTCGGGCTCCATGCCGCGCACCGCCGCGGGCATGATCCCGAACCGGGCCGGGTCGAAGGTGGCCTGCTCGTCGACGAACCCGCCGCGCCGGCAGTAGAACCGGTCGCTCTCGGGCTCGCGCCCGTAGGCGTCCGGGTCGTAGTAGAGCGCGGGGTCCCAGCGTCCGGACGGCACCTCGGTGATCGCGTCGAACCCGTCCAGGATGTTGCGCCACAGCTCGGCCGCCGAGGCCGCGCCGGGGAACACGGCCCCGGCGCCGACGATCGCGATCGGCTCGCGCGCGTCGCTCACCGGACTCCCCCGGTGAACACGACCTGCGTCTCGTCCCCGTTCGCGATCTCCCTGAGCAGGGCCTCGGCTCCGGCACCGGGGTCGATGAGGCCGACGCCGCGCCGCGCGTACTCGCGGGCCAGGTCCGGCGACACCATCCCGCCGCCCGCCCACGGGCCCCAGTCGGCGACGAGCACGCGCCCGCGCAGCCGCGTGCGCCACACGTGCGCGAGCGTGTCGCACGCGTCGTTGGCCGCCGCGTAGTCGGCCTGCCCGCGGTTGCCGTGCACGCCCGCGATGCTGCCGAACACGACGAAGAACCCGAGGTCGGGCCGCACCGCGTGGACGAGCGCGCCGGCGCCGTCCACCTTCGTCCGGTACACCCGCTCGAACGACTCGGACGTCTTGTCGCGGATCAGCCGGTCCTCGACGAGCCCGGCGCCGTGGACCACCCCGTCCAGGCGCCGATGGCGGCGGTACACGTCGTCGACGGCGGTCCGCACGGCGTGCGGGTCGCGGACGTCGCACGCGTGGTACCGGACGGACGCCGCGTGCTCCCGCAGCGCCACCAGGTTCCGGCTCACCTCGCGGCCGGCGAGGATCCGCCGGATCGTCGCCTCGATCTCCGCGGGCCGCCCGTCGCCGCGCGCCACGAGCGCCCGGCGCAGCCCGGCCTCGTCCTCGGCGTCCGGGAACTGCGGCTCGCCTTCCGGTTCGGGCGTGCGGCCCATGACCTCGATGTGGCAGCCGCTCGTGCGCGCCAGTTCCAGCGCGACCTTCGCGGTGATCCCCCGCGCGCCGCCGGTCAGCAGGACGACGCCGTCCGGCCCGATGTCCAGGGTGCTCCCGGCGGTCGGCTCGGCGGGGACGACGTCGAGACCGCGCCGCAGGCCGCCCTCGTGCCCGACCGCGACCGGCGCGTCGGCGGCCAGCAGTTCGGCCATGACGCGCTGGGCGATCGCGCGCGGGGTGTCCTTGGTGTCCAGGTCCAGCGCCCGGACGAGCACCTCGGGGTACTCCTGCGCGACCGTCCTGGCCAGGCCGCTCAGCCCCGCCCCCGGTCCGGGGTCGCCGATGCCGCCGCCGTCGAACCGGCGTCCGAACGTCCCGCCGGCGCCGGACGCGAAGACGAGCCACCGCAGCCCGCCGGCCAGCGCGTTCCGGACGTCCTCGAACGCCCGGGGCAGGACGCTCGCCGCACCCGGCCGCAGTGCGGCCAGGTGGACGAGCCCGTCACAGGGGCCGTCGACGTCGAGCGGTGTCCGGGCCTGCGCGCCGTGCCGCTCCAGCATGTCGGCCAGTTCCAGTGCGACGCCGCACCCGTCGTCCACGATGAGGAACCGCCGTCCGGCGAACACCGTCCCCGACTCGGGCGGCACCGGCAGCGGGTCGAGGTCCACGAACCGCACGACCTGCCGCACCACCTCGCCCGGCCGGGGCGGGGGCCCGGGCGCGGCTCCGGACAGGGCGGTCGTGGCCACGTGGGCGCTGGGCTGCGCGGCTTGTGGAACGGCGGGACGCGGGACGGCGGGACGCGGCGGTTCGGGCGGCGTGCCCGCGTGGCCTTCGAGCCAGGCGGCGATCTCGCCGATGGTCGTGGCGCCGGACAGGTGGTCGGGCGCGGCGACGCCCGCGCGGTCGGCCAGCTCACCGACGATGACCGTGCGCTTGATGGAGTCGATGGACAGGTCGGCCTCCAGGTTCAGGCCGTCCTCCAGCATGGTCTCGGGGTAGCCGGTGCGGGCGCTGATCACGGCGCGGACGGTGGCGTGCGCGTCGCGGACGGGCTCGCCCTCCGGGACCTTGACGGCCTCCGGGACCTTGGCGGCTTCGGAGACCTTGGCGGCCTCGGGGATCTTGGCGGCCGGTTCCGCCACGGGCAGGGACTCGCCCGGCAGGACGGGACGCGGCGCCGGGACCGGACGCGGCGCCGCGGCGGGTGCGGCCAGATGCCGCAGGACCACCTCGCGCTGGGCGGCGATGATCTCGCGGCTCGTGCGCAGGTACTCCAGCACCGCGGTCTCCGAACCGGACGTGGCGGGCGCCTCGACGCGCTCGGCGGGACGCAGCGCGCCGTCCGGGTAGCCGCCGTCGGCGGTGCGGACGAGGTGCCCGTTGACGAGCCAGCCGGGTTCGGTCCCGGGGTCGCCGGAGAGCGGGCGGGCGCCGCGCCCCGCGAACAGCGGCAGCGGGTCGACCGGGACACCGGCGGCGGCCAGCTCCGCGAGCGCGTGCAGGAGCCCGGAGAGCCCGTCCGCGCCGGGCGCGTCGCAGTTCACGGCGGTGTGCGGGCGGTCCCCGAGGATCTTGCCGACCAGGCCGGTCAGGACCCGGCCGGGACCGGCCTCGACGAAGGTGCGGGCGCCCGCGTCGTACATCGCCTCGATCTGCTCGGCGAACCGGACGGGCGCGGCGAGCTGCCCGGCCAGGGTGGCGGCGAGGTCGGCGGGGTCGGTCTCGTACGGGGCGGCGGTCGTGTTCGACCAGACGGGGAAGGCGGGCGACCGCAGGTCGCGGCCGAGCAGCTCGGCGCGCAGATCGGCGGACGCGGTGGCGACGAGCGGGCTGTGGAACGCGCACGCGACCGGGATCCGCTCGGCGGGCAGGCCGGCGGCGGCCAGCACGGCCAGCGCCCGGTCCAGCCCCGCCGACGAACCGGAGATCACGACCTGGCGGGGCGCGTTGTGGTTCGCGACGACGATCTCCGAGACCCCCGACAGTGCCGCGCGGACCTCGGCGGGCGACGCGGTGACGGCGGCCATCGCGCCCGCGTCGTCCCCGGCGGCGGCCAGGATCGCCTCGGCGCGGGCGGCGGACAGCCCGATCATGTCGGCGTCGTCGAAGACGCCGGCGGCGCAGAGCGCGACGAGCTCGCCGTAGCTGTGCCCGGCGGCGAGGTCCGGGTGGACGCCGACGGCGGTGAGCAGCCGGTGCACGGCCAGCCCGGCGATGCCGAGGGCGGGCTGGGCGATCCGCGTGCCGGTGAGCTCGGCCCGGTGCCGGCGGGCCTCGGACCGGGTGAACGCGGCGGGCGGGAACATCGCGGGCGCGTACCGTCCGCCGGCCAGGCGCAGGAGGCGCTGCAGGCGCGGGAACGCGACGAAGAGGCCGGCGAGCATGCCGGGCCGCTGGCTGCCCTGGCCGGGGAACAGGAACGCGACCTGCCCCGGCCCGTCGGCGGCCGCGGGGAAGACCCCCGGCGCCGGACGGAACCCGGCGGCGGCGGCGAGCTTCTCGCGGAGATCGTCCAGGCCGGACGCGACCAGTGCCACCTGCACCGGCCCGTCGGACGCGGCGGCGGTCCGGGCGAGGTCGCGCAGGCGGGGCCCGCCCGCGAGCAGGTCCGAGAGCCGGTCGATCGCCTCGCGGGCGGCGGCGCGGTCGGCTCCCCGGATCAGGAACAGCTCGGCCGGCCACTCCGCGAGCCCGGACACGGGCTCGGGCGCGCCCTCGTACCCGGACAGGACGGCGTGGAAGTTCGCGCCCCCGAAGCCGAAGCCGCTCAGCCCCGCGTACCGTTCGGCCGGGCCGGCCGCCCAGGGGCGGGCGGCGCCGCCGAAGCCGAACGGGCCGTCCGGCGTCCATTCCGGGTTGGGCCGGGCGAGATGCAGCGTCCCCGGCAGCACGCCCGTGTGCAGCGCGTACGCGGTCTTGATGAGCCCGGCGAGCCCGGCGGCGCACTTGGTGTGGCCGATCTGCGACTTCACCGATCCGAGCGTGACGCCGCCCGGCGCGGCCGAGGCGAACACCGAGGCGAGGGCGGCCAGTTCCGTCCTGTCCCCGACCTCGGTGCCGGTGCCGTGCGCCTCGACGAGCCCGACCGACGCGGGCGCCACGCCCGCGCGTTCGTAGGCGCGCTCCAGCGCGCGGCGCTGGCCTTCCGGGCGCGGTGCGGTGAGGCCGAGGGAGCGGCCGTCGCTGGCGCCGGCGACCGACTTGACGACCGCGTAGATCCGGTCGCCGTCGCGTTCGGCGTCCGCGAGCCGCTTGAGGACGACGCACGCCACGCCCTCGCCGAGCGCGATGCCGTCGGCGGACGAGTCGAACGCGGCGCAGCGCCCGGACGGCGACAGCGCCCCGACCGAGGCGAACAGCAGGTAGTCCTGGATGCCGTTGTGCAGGTCGGCGCCGCCGCACAGCACCATGTCGCTGGTTCCGGCGGCGAGGTCCTTGCAGGCGGCGTCGAGCGCGGCGAGCGAGGCCGCGCAGGCGGCGTCCACTGTGTAGTTCGCGCCGCCGAGGTCGAGCCGGTTGGCGATCCGCCCGGCGATCACGTTGGTGAGGACGCCGGGGAAGGAGTCCTCGGTCGGGCGCGGCAGCTGCTCGTCCAGGCCGGGCGGAACCTCGCCGAAGTAGGCCGGGAGCGCGGCCCGCATCCCGTACGCGGTGCCGAGGTCGTTGCCGCCCTCCGCGCCGAAGAACACCGACGTCCGGGACCGGTCGAACGGGCGGTCGGCGTATCCCGCGTCGGCCAGCGCGCGGGACGCGACCTCCAGCGAGAGGAGCTGGATCGGGTCGATGCTGCCGAGGGCGCTGGGCGGGATGCCGTACCCGAGCGCGTCGAACGGGATGTCCGGGATGAAGCCGCCCCATTTCGACGGCGTCGTCCCCGCGCCGGACGCGGCGTGGTAGATCTCGGGGTCCCAGCGGGTGACCTCGGTGACCGAGTCGACGCCGCCGACGATGTTCGCCCAGTACGCGTCGGTGTCGGCGGCGCCCGGGAAGACGCCGCTCATGCCGACGATCGCGATCTCGGCCGGGGACGCCGCCGCCGGGCCGGCCGCCGGGCCGATGCCCAGTTCGGCGGCGCGGCCGGCCAGGAAGGCGGTCGCGCCGGACGTCACCTGCGCGTGCAGGGCGGCGATGCCGGTCGTCGCCGACCGGAGCGTCGCGGCTTGGCCGATCATGTAGAGGCCGTCGGCGCGCTGGCCGTCGGCGTCCACCGGGGTGGTGCGGCGCAGGCCCTTGGCGGCGACCCGCAGGCGGCCGAGGTTCAGCTTCTCCAGGCGGCGCCACACCTCCTGCCGCGGCGTCCCGACCTGGTCCAGCTCCCGGCGCGTCTCCTCGAACGTCCGGACGTAGGGGGTGCGGGCGCAGCGGGTCGCGTGGCCGGGGGACGTCTCCAGCAGCGCCGTCCGGTCGCAGGCGAGCGCGACGTCCTGGAAGCCCGGCACGATCGCGCCGGCCGCGACCGCCTCGGCGGTGAACAGGTACGCGGTGCCCATCAGCACGCGGACGTCGGCCCCGCGCTCGGCGAGCGGCCCGGCGAGCGCCGCGACCATCGCGGCGGACCGCTCGTCGTGGATACCGCCCGCGAACATCACCGACAGCTCGCCCGGGTCGCCGTCGAACGCCATCAGCCGCTCAACCTGCGCGTCCCAGAGCGGGAAGCTCGCGCGCGGCCCGACGTGGCCGCCGCACTCGCCGCCCTCGAACACGAACTTGCGCGCACCCTCCGCCAGGAAGCGGCCGAGCAGCTCCGGGGACGGGACGTGCAGATAGGCGCTGATCCCGGCGGCCTCGAGAGCCGCCGCCTGGCGCGGGCGCCCCCCGGCGATGATCGCGTACGGCGGGGCGGCCGCGCGGACGGCGGCGAGCTGGGCGTCCCTCAGCTCCGGCGGCGCGAAACCGAGGATCCCGACGCCCCAGGGGCGCTTCCCGAGCCGGTCCGCGGTCTCGCGCAGCAGGGTCCGGACCCGGTCGGCGTCCATCAGGGCGAGCGCGAGGAACGGCAGGCCGCCGTCCTGCGCGACCGCGCCGGCGAACACCGAGTTGTCGCTGACCTGCGTCATCGGGCCCTGGACGACCACCGGTTCGGGGCGCGGCGCGAACGGCTCGGCGCGGACGGCGGCCCGCAAGTGCTGACCGATCTCCGCCCGGACGGCCTGCACCACTCCCCCGGCGGTCTTGTGGCGGCCGGCGAGCGCGGCGGCGAGCGGCGCGTCCTGGCCCGCGGGCAGCAGCCGCGACCGCAGCCCGGTGGCGCCCAGCCGCAGGTTGACCTGCGCCGGGTCGAGCCCGGCGAGGTCGATCTCCGGCAGGCCGGGGCGCGTGTAGACGCGGTGGCCGTGCACGACCGCGGTCTCGCTGCCGTCCATCGCCGACAGCGCGGCCACGACGTCGTCGGGCAGGTCCATCTCCCGGACCAGCGCGAGCTGCACGTCGAGGACGACCCCGCCCGCGCCCCCCGCGACCGCCGCGGCGGCGGTGTGCGGACCGATCCCACCCGCCGCGTACACGGGCACGTCCACGTCGGCGAGGAGCCGCTGAAGCAGGACGAACGTGGTCAGATCACCGACGCGCCCGCCCGCCTCGCGGCCCCGCGCGATCAACCCGATGTCGCCGGTGAGCCCGCGGGCGGCCTGGAGCGCGGCGGCGGCCTCGTCCGGGCCGGTGACCTCGATCAGGAGGCGGCGGCCGGGGGCGAACTCCGCGGCGCCGGAGCCCAGGGCGGGGGCGTCGACCACGACGGTGCCGGCCGCGGCGGGCAGCTCGTCCGGCCGGATCCGGCACCCGGCCGGGACCCGGACGCCGAACGGGCCCGCCCACCAGCGGCCGACGTCGGCGAGGGCGGCGAGCCCCGGCCCCCGCTCGGTGCCGAACTCGAGCACGCCGGTGCCGCCCGCACGCGCGACGGCGACGGCCAGATGGGGTGCGGGACGGCCGAACGGGGTGACGCCGATGATCTCGGGCGGTGGCCGGTCC
>NZ_SMKY01000166.1 GCF_004349235.1 Actinomadura darangshiensis
GCAACGCGACGCTGTCCGCCGGCCAGAAGTGGGACGACCGCTACAACCTCAACGTCTCGGTGTCCGGGTCCAGCGACTGGACCGTGACGATGAACGTCCCGTCCCCCGAGAAGATCATCGCCACCTGGAACACCAGCGCCGGCTGGGACTCCAGCGGCCAGGTGATGACCGCCAGGCCCAACGGCAACGGCAACGACTTCGGTGTGACCCTCCAGACCAACGGCACCTGGACCTGGCCGGCGGTCTCCTGCTCGGCGGGCTGACCCTCCGCGGTGCGGCGGTCCTCGGGCCGCCGCACCACCTGCTGCCGGGACCGCCTCACGCCCCTCCGGGGTTTGCCCAACCTTGAGAGCTTTGCCCAGGTCACGGGGGGAGAATGACCGGGACGGCACCGGGTTTCAGCGAGCGCGGACGGGGTCGCGCCGACCCGGGTGCACGGGGAGGCACGCCATGAGAGTCATGCTGAAAGCACATCTGGACACCAAGGTGTCGAACGAGACGCTCCGGTCCGGACGGCTGCCGGAGATCATGCGGTCGCTGATGGAGGCGCTCGATCCGGAGGCCGCCTACTTCGGCCCCTGCGAGGGCGGGCGCGCCTGCACCATCGTCTTCGACATGCAGGACAGCTCGGCCCTGCCGGCCATCACCGAGCCGCTCTTCCAGGATCTGGGCGCGAAGATCGAGATCCAGCCCGTCATGACCCGCGAAGACCTGGAGAAGGGCCTGGCCGCTCTCCAGTGACACGCGGGCCGAGCGTCATGCCTCGGCCCGCCCCGGCAGGAGGGAGAGGAGTTGTTCGGTATGGCCGGGCAACTCCGCCTCCGCGAGGCCGGTGATCAGAGCCCTCAGCGGCATCGGCTGGTCGACGAGGACGGTGCCGTTGGACAGGAGCCGGGTGGGCACCGGCGTGTCGAGTTCGGCGTCGCTCAGCATCGGTCCGGTGAGCGCGCAGAGGGCGTCCGCCTGGAGGCGGATGCGGTCGCGGAGACCGGCGTTGCCGCCGGCGAGCACGACGAGGCGGTCGATGGTCCAGGTGTCGAGCGCGACGCGGTTGTCATAGGTGGTGTTCTCTCCCGCGGTGATGGCCGCGACGGCGGCGAGGGTGGTCGCGTTGACGAGGGCGACGTGCGCCAGGATCTGGTCGGCGCTCCATTCGCCGGCCGGTGGGGCGGGGCCGGGGTCGCCGACCGCGGCGGCGGCGTCCAGCAGGGCACGGTAGGCGTTCCGAAGCGGCACGATGTCCATCTCAGGCATGTGCGCTGGTCATCTCCCAAGGCGCCTGCGGGAGGACGTCGCCGGTCTCCAGCAGCGACTTGAGGTTCGCCAGGACGGCCGGCCAGCCGCTCGAAATGCCGTTGAGCATCTCCCGGTCGGGGAGGTTCTCGTGGGTCACGGTGAGCCGGACGATGTCCTGATGCGGCTCGGCGAGGAAGGTGACGACCGACGGTTCCCGGTCGGCGTCCGGGCTGTCCTCGAAGGTGATGACCAGGCGCGTCGGGGGCTCCGCCTTGACGACGCGTCCCACGACGTCGACGGCGCCCGATCCGTCGACGCGCTGGTGCTCCCAGGTCGAGCCCGGCTGCCAGTCCGAGACGTTGGCGTGCCCCCAGTAGCGGGCCGTCAGGTCCGCGTCGGTCAGGGCCTGCCACACCTGCTCGGCGCTCGCGCGGATGTAGGTGACGTAGACGTAGGACGGCACCGTTTCGGTGGTCATGGCGTACTCCTCTGCCTGGTTCTTGATGGCACTGATCGCTTGCAGGCGGGGCTTGTCGAACTCCGAGATCCAGCGCTCCTCGATCTCGTGGATCGGCGCGGGGTTGAGGTAGTGCAACCGCTCCCGCCCGCGCCGGACGACCGTCACGAGGCCGGCCCGGACGAGGACGTCGAGGTGCTGGGTCGCCGACTGGCGCGCCATGTCCAGGCGCCCGCACAGGTCGCCCAGCGTCTGCCCGTTGTGCTCGCGCAGCCGGTCGAGCAGCAGCCGCCGGGTCGGATCGGCCAGCGCTTTGAAGACCGGGTCCATGGCACTCGCGTCGTAGCTCACCCGTCCATTATGCAGGCATACACCTGCATATCGTCAAGAGCGGGGGCCGGACGCGCGGCCGCGCACCGAATTACTGGCCGGGGGCGGGTCTTGTGGGGAACTCCTCGATGCCGAGGACGCGCAGCAGTTCCAGCCGTTCGCGGGTCTCAGCGTCCGCCGGGGTGAGGACGAGCAGTTCCTGTGTCTGGTCGGGGGTGACCAGGGTCTCGCAGTCCATCACCAGGCGGCCTACCCGCGGGTGCAGGATGGTCTTGCGGTCGGCGCGCCGGACGGCCACCTCGTGCTCGGCCCAGAGCCGGCGGAAGTCGGCACTCGCGGTCTGCAACCGCTCGACGAGTCCGGCGACCACGGGATCCGTGGACCGGCGGCCGGCGGCGGCGCGCAGGTCGGCCACGAACTGGCGCGAGTGGCGCTCCCGCTCCTCGGGCGGGTTGACGGCGCGGGCCGCGGGATCGGTGAACCAGCGGTACACCGCGTAGCGGTCGTCGCCGGAGAAGCCGCTGTGGTCGCCCGTCAGCAGGAGGGCCGCCCGGTTCTGCGCCAGGACTTCGCCGAGGTCGGACAGCACCATGGCGGGGGTGTCGCCGAGCAGGTCGAGCATCCGGATCAGACCGGCACGGGCAAGGCGGGCGACCCCCTCGGCGGGCGGGGGCCGGTGGCCCGCCAGGTGGAACAGGTGGGCGCGCTCGTCCTCGGAGAGGCGCAGCGCCCGGGCCAGCGCGCCCAGCAGCTGGGTGGACGGCTGGCTGCTACGGCCCTGTTCGAGCCGGACGACGTAGTCCACCGACATCCCGGCGAGCATGGCCACCTCTTCCCGGCGCAGGCCGGCGGTGCGGCGGCGGGGGCCGTCCGCGATGCCGACCTCGGCCGGGCGGATCGCCTCGCGGCGGCGGCGCAGGAAGTCGGCGAGCTGGACACGTTCCATGCCTCCATGGTCCCTCGCGGCGGCGAGCCCATCCAGGGAGCGGCTCTCCCATGATGAACGCTCCGCTTTCGCGCGCCCCGGCCCGGACGGAGGGTGGACGGCAGATCGACGACGAAGGAGAACCTGATGCAGAACAAGACTCTGGGCCGGTCCGGCCCGGCCGTTTCCGCGCTCGGCCTGGGCGCGATGGGCATGTCGGGCGCCTACGGCGCGGCCGACCGCGCGGAGAGCGTCGCCACCGTCCACGCCGCGCTGGACGCCGGCGTCACGCTGATCGACACCGGCGACTTCTACGCCATGGGCCACAACGAGCTGCTGCTCGCCGAGGCGCTGCGCGGCCGGAACCGCGACGACTACCGGCTCAGCGTGAAGTTCGGCATGCTGCGGGGGCCCGGCCCGGAGTTCGGCGGGCTGGACGCACGTCCCGAGGCCGTCAAGAACTTCCTCGCCTACTCGCTGACCCGGCTGAACACCGACCACATCGACATCTACCGTCCCGCCCGGCTCGACCCGGCGGTGCCGATCGAGGAGACGGTCGGCGCGATCAAGGAGATGATCGACGCCGGACACGTGCGGCACCTCGGGCTCTCGGAGGTCGACGC
The DNA here is from genome assembly GCF_004349235.1 of Actinomadura darangshiensis. GTDB lineage: Bacteria > Actinomycetota > Actinomycetes > Streptosporangiales > Streptosporangiaceae > Spirillospora > Spirillospora darangshiensis. The sequence goes on from NZ_SMKY01000166.1 coordinate 3,572, forward strand.
GGCGGTGATCCGCCGCGCGCACGCCGTGCACCCGGTCGCGGACCTGCAGATCGAGTACTCGCTGATCTCCCGGGCGGTGGAGTCGGACGTCCTGCCCACGCTCCGGGAGCTCGGCATCGGCCTGACCGCGTACGGCGTCCTCGGGCGCGGCCTCATCTCCGGCCACTGGTCGGCGGGCCGCGCCTCCGGCCCCGGCGACAGCCGCGCCTTCAGCCCGCGGTTCTCCGGCGAGAACGTCCGGCACAACCTCGCCCTCGTGGACGCGCTGCGCCGCGTCGCCGAGGCCAAGGGGTGCACCGTCGCCCAGCTGGCCATCGCCTGGGTGGCCGCCCAGGGCGAGGACATCGTCCCGCTGGTCGGCGCCCGCACCCGCGAACGCCTGGCCGAGGCGCTCCCCGCGCTGGACGTGACCCTCACCGCGGACGACCTCGCCGACATCGAGAAGGCGGTCCCCCTGGGCGCCGCCCGCGGCGACCGCTACCCGGCCGCCTTCATGCCCACCCTCGGCGTAGGCAACTGACCACCCGGTCAGGTGAGGACGTCGCAGGCCAGGGCGACCACCCGACCGGCGAGGTCGGCCAGACGGGGGTCACGGGCCGCGGACGTGCGGGCCAGGCGCGCCACGTCCGCGGCCCACGCGCCGGTGGCCTGTTCGTCCGCGTCGATGCGGGCGAAGCCGCGGTCGATGAGGCCGCGCGCCTGCTCGGGACGGCCCCGGGCGACGGCCTTGACCGCGCCGATCGCGTTGGCCAGGGCGCTGGCCGGACGCGACCATTCGTCGTCGCGAGCCCGTGCGTGCGGGTTGTCCCGGTCGTAGTGCTCGTGCCCGGCCACGGACTCGGCGCGGATCGACAGGTCGAGGCGCCAGAACAACGACACGTCGCGGAAGCGGACGAACAAGAGGCGGCGCCGGTCGGAATGAAGGAAATCGGGATCCACGCGCAGATCGGCCACCGGCCGGACCGCGTCGAGCACGGCCTCGGCCTGGGCCGTGCTGGCCTCGAAGTCACTGTCCGGGACGACCCACTCGACGTCGATGTCGCTGTAGGCGTCGGCGGTCCCGGCGGCGAGGGAGCCGAGCAGCACCGTCCGGGAGCCGGGACGGCTCCGCTCCAGCGCCCCCCGCACCCGCGCCGCCAGCGCCGCGCGCCCGTCCACGTCCAGGACTAGACCTCGTCCCAGGGAACCGCCGTGTAGGCCTTACGGACGGGCAGCATCAGGTGGTCGCGAACGTCGAAGGTCACGTCGCCTATCCGGGCCACCGGCGCCACGCCCAGGGAGTTGGTGACGAAGGCGCCGTCGAAGGACGCCAGGTCGTCCAGCCGGATCGTGTCGCGCGCGGCACGGATGCGCTCGTCGATGAGGTGCATTGTTATGCCGCGCAGCATCGGGGCGTCCGGCCAGACGGTCCGGCCGTCGCGGAAGAAGCCGATGTTGGTGATGCCGCCTTCGGCGACGCGCCCGTCCCGGAGGACGAGGAGGGCGTCGTCGTAGCCGGCGCGTTCGGCCTGGAGACCGTAGTAGATCTGGCCGAAGCTCCCGACGTGCTTGATGTGCGGGACGGGCCGCTCGTACACGGTCGGAAGCAGCCGCTGCGGCGACGCCGGCGCCTCGGCCGGAGGGCGGACGACCACCTGGACCACCGGCTCGGTTTCCGGCTGATGGACGCTCACCCGGACCGACGCGTCCTCGTCGCCGGCGGCGTGCCGGATGAGCGCCCGGACACGGGAACCGTCCAGGGACGTCCCGAACAGCTCGCGGGTGGCTCGTCGAGGCGCCTCAGATGCGCGGCGAGGCCGCGGACGCGGCCGGACCGCACCTGCATCGCCGTGAAGTGGCCGTAGTTCACGATGGCCGGATGTGCGAGGGCCTCGGCGGTCGCCGGTCGCCCGTCCACCTCAATGAGCATGCCGGAACGCTACGGGACGGTCCGCAGCACCGGGTAGTCGGTCGCGGCGCCCGCGTACATGAGGTGCCGGATCACCTCCGCCGCGACGGCCGCCCTGGGCTCGCAGGGCTTCGCCGAAGCGTTCCGGCGCGGCGGTCGGCCGCAAGCCGAGTGAACCTGACGCCGCTGACGCGCATCAGATATTAACGTCTGCAAATTGCGAGTGCGAAGGGTTCGTCGTCCGCACCCGGAGTACCGTCCGGCATGTACCGATCGAGTAAGGATCGGAGTCTCCTCTTGAATCGCTGGTTCCCGCTCCCCGCCGCCGCTCTCACGTTCGTCCTGTCCTCCTCCGGCTGCGCGTTCTCGCCGTGGGGCGACTCCCCGACCTATCCGAAGATCACACCGCCCGCGGGGATGAAGGCCGTGGCCTTCGACAACTTCGCCTTCGCCGTTCCGCAGGAATGGCGGCAATCCAGCGACCAGGTGGGGCAGTTCTGGCAGGACGGCTCCGGAACGACGGTACTGAGGGAGAGCGTCTACACGATGACCCACTGCCCGGACGCGGCCGACCTCCGGCGCAGCACGGACAACGAGAAGGTGACGAGCTATACGCCGCTCAAGGTTCCCGGTGCCGCCGGTGGTGCGCGAGTCGGCTTCGACCGTCCGTCCTATGACGTCCGCGACGCGACGAATCTGATCGCTTGGCTGAAGGACTGCCAGACCAAGTTCGACGCCGAAATCTACGAGACCGGGCCGGTGGTCGATGAAATCGCCTCCACCGTGGTCGCGCAGGAGGACGAGTGACCATGCGAAGCGCGGTCTAGCCGAGGCCGGAAAGGTCGCGGGTGACGACCGTGTTGCGGTCGGTGGGACGGTTTCCCAAGGACAGCTGGGGCCATTGGCCGGAGAGTTCCTGGCGGCTGCGTTCGCTCCAGGCGCGCGCTTCGTCGCCGCGGGTCTTGTAGAAGTTGAGCGCGTACCCGCCGGTGTGGACGCGCAGGAGTGTGAAGCCGCCCGGGTATTCCTTGGCGGCTCCCACTTCCTGCTGGACGACGCGGGGCGCCAACGGGAACACCGAGCGCTGATTGCGATGCGTGTGACCGGCGTGATGGAGGAAGACGCCCGGCGACCGGTTGTAGGCCGTGAGGATCTTCAGCGACTGGCCGGCGTCCAGGGAATGGGCTCCGGTTATGGCGAGCGGGTCGTTCTCGGTGAAGAGCGGGTGGTGGCCGAAGACGAGGGTGGGGCGGTCCGGGTCCCTTTTCAGTTCGGCTTCGAACCATGCCTGCTGGTCCGCCGACAGGCCGCCGGAGTCGCCGCCGTCGCCGGGCTTGTCGTAGGTGTCGAGGCCGATGACGCGGAGGCCGCGCAGGTCGTGGGAGAAGTACGTCCGCCCGGACGGGGAGAAGGCGTCCTTGAAGCAGTCGTTCCCCTGGTGCTCACCGGGGCTGCACGCGCCGTACGGTGCGCCGGAATGGGCGCGGTCGTGGTTGCCTCTGGCGATCAGGTAGTCGCTCCCCAATGCGCCGAAGGTGTCGAGAATCGCCTTGGCGCTCGCGAGGTCGGCCGGGGCGGCCTCGCTCGACACGTCTCCGGCCGCCAGGAGGTAATCGGCGCCGCGGCCGCGGGCGTCCGCGATCAGTGCCTTCGCCATCACCTCGGGATAGGGCGGATGCCCGGGGACCTGCTCAATGCCCTTTATCCAGGGAAGCTGGCCGACCAGCCCGGCCACCGTCTCCCCCAGATGCAGGTCATTGCACAGGGCGACCGAGAAAAGGTGGCGTCCCGCAGGCGGTTGCGGAGTCGTGAACGCGAAAACGTCACCGTTGGGAGTGCCGGCGGACTGGCCCGCGACCAGCCACGTGGGCGTCGCGTCCAATCCCCTGGAACGGGCCCTGTAGTAATAGGTGCGGCCGGGCTCCAGATCGGTCAGCTCGACGTAGTGGTAAGGGGTGCCCGGCGGGCCATGGGCCACGCGGGTGAGGCGGGACGGATGCGTCCCGTACAGCACTTCGGCGTCGGACGGGGCGGGCTCCATGCGGCCCAGGCCGTCGTCCGTCCCGGGGATGCCCGTGTACCAGGTGAGGACGGCCGTCGTCTCGGTGACGGTGACCAGCTCCAGGTTCACCGGCCGGACGCCGTCCGCCGCCCACGCCGGGCCGGGCAGTCCGGGCAGCAGCGACGCGCCCGCGACGACGGCGCTCCAGCGGAGCAGGGCCCGGCGGCTCGGCCGGCAGCAGATCATGATCGCTACGGTGGCACCGGACGGCACCCCGCGCCAGGCCCAAAGGCCGCAGGGCAAGCCACCCGGCGGCCGGTGCGGCTCAGCCCGATACGGCTCAGCCCGATACGGCTTGGAGGCGCTCCTCGCGGAGGCGGCCGGCCCAGGAGTCGTCCAGCGGCCGCAGCTCGGTGCCGGTCGCCCAGCGGAGCAGCAGGTCGGCCAGGCCCGGGTTGCGGACCAGCGCCGGGCCGTGCATGTACGTGCCGAGGACGCGCCCGCTGTAGGCGCCCTCGAACCCGTCGCCGTTGCCGATGCCGTGCGTGACCTTCGCGAACGGCTGCGCGCCGGCCCCGAGGTGCGTGACGCCCTGGTGGTTCTCGAAGCCGGTGATGCGCGGGACGTTCAGCTCGCCCGCGACGTCCCCGACGATCTCGCCGACCGCGCGCTGCTCGCCGCGGCTCGACCGGATGTCGAGGATCCCGAGGCCGGGGACGAGCTGCCCCTCCTCGCCACCGAACTCGTGGCCGAGCAGCTGGTACCCGGCGCAGACGGCGAACACCACGGCGCCGGACTGGACGGCCCGCGCCAGCCCGCCGTCGCCGCGCAGCCGCTGCGCAGCGAGGATCTGCGGCCGGTCCTCGCCGCCGCCGAGCAGGTAGATGTCGCCGTCGGCGGGGACGGGCTCGTCCGAGCGCAGGTTGACGGTCTCGGTCGGGATGCCGCGCAGCGCCGCGCGCCGCTCCAGGACGATCGTGTTGCCCTGGTCGCCGTAGGTGCTGAGCAGGTCCGGGTAGATCCAGACGATTTTGATGCGGTCAGACGACACGGCCGTACCTCGTTCGGATGGTCTGGAAGGCGGTGTAGTTGGCGATCACGTCAAGGTGCCCGGGCGGGACGGCCATGACCGCCTGGCCGATGTCGTCCACCATGGTGAAGTTCACGTCGGCGGCCTCCAGCCGGGCGGCGAGGTCGATGCGGCGCTCGCCCGTCACCCACACGGGACGGCCCTGGAGGATGCGGTAGTCGACGTCCCACAGCCAGGACGTGTCGCGGCCGTCCGGGCCCTGCGCGTTGATCGACAGGGCGACGGGGCCGGGCGCGGGCTGCAGGACGTCGAACGCCTCCAGCCAGCCGGCCGGGTTCTTCGACAGCAGCAGCCGGATCGAGCGCCCTTCGTGCTCGACCGTCGTGTACCGGCCGGCGACGGACGTGACCTGCGACAGCAGCGGGAGTGCCTGCTCGGGCGGGACGCCGAACTGCGCGACGACGGCGAGGGCGATCAGCGCGTTCGACCGGTTCGCGCGGCCGGGCAGTGACAGGCCGGTGAGCGAGTACGTCCGGCCGTCGGGGCCGGTGACCAGCTCGCCGGTCAGCGTCCAGTCGGGGCGGGGCCGGCGGAAGTGGCACTGGCGGCAGGCCCAGTCGCTGTCCTCGTCGGTGTCCTGCCGGTCGAGGGGGCCGCCGCACTCGGGGCAGCACCAGGAGTCCTCGCGCCAGTGCTGGCCCGCGGCGACCCACGTCACGCTCTTCGCGGTGGCCGCGCCCCAGGTGACCAGCGGGTCGTCGCAGTTGGCGATGACGTGGCTGGTCGGGGACGCCTCCAGCGCGCGGCGCCACTTGCCCGCCAGCAGCCAGATCTCGGCGGCGCGGTCCATCTGGTCGCGGCTCAGGTTCATCAGCGCGACGAGGTTCGCCCCGGTCTCCTTCAGGACCATCGGGACGTACTTCTCGTCACACTCCAGCACGCCGTAGCGGGCGGACGGCGCGGACGCGAGCGCGGACACGTGCCCGGTCGGCATGTTCGCGCCGAACGCGTTGGTGGCGACCTCGCCCAGCGGCGTCATCGCCGAGGTGATCAGCCGGGTCGTCGTCGTCTTGCCGTTGGTGGCGCTGACGAGGACGAGCTTGCGGTCCTTGGCGAGCCTGGTCAGCAGCTCGGGGTCGAGGCGGAGGCCGAGCCGCCCGCCGATGACCGAGCCGTCCCCGCGGCCCGCCATACGGGACATCTTGGCGGCCGTACGACCGAGCGCGACGGCCAGCTGCGAACGCAGCGGAAGATCGCTCATCGAATTCCTTCTTTGGGCCCGTACATGGGCACGGTGTTCTCGGGGCGGATGGTGTAACCGTAGCCATCGCCTCGCTGCAGAAGCCGGACATGTCGATGGCTGATGCCCTGGACGGTGCCGCGCCCACCGGTGATGTCGAACCAGCCGGTGGTCCGGACCGCGACCCGCCCGAGATGGCTTCCGGCCTTCTTACCGGCGGGGACTATCGCCTTGACCAGATCGCCGGTCTGAAACCCGTGGACGTTCTTACTCCGGGGCAGCCGAAGGCGAGGGAATCCGTACTTGTCAGGGCTGGTCCGGCAGTGAGTGCCACGCCCGGTGCACGCGATCACAAGCACGTCTGCCGGGTAGGCGGTGACAGTGACGGCGTCGGAACCACCCACGCACAAGGCGTCGAAGGTATGGGATTTGGGGAGGCCGGACTGGGTGCGGTTCCATTTCGTCCGCGCACCGGAGCCGATCCGGACCTGACCGGGGAACCGGCTGTCGAGCGCCCGCCATAGCCTCCACCGAGTGGCGTTGATCGCTGCGGCGTCCCGCAGTGGGGTCTTGGCTTGCGCGAGGATCCGTGCCAGCACTGCGGGCCGGCGGGCAAGGAACCGCTGGACGGGTTGATCGCCCTTGGCCCGGTTGCACGGCACGCACGCCAGGGTGAGGTTGGAGATGCGGTCCGACCCGCCCTCTGACCGGGGATGGATGTGGTCGACGTTCAGCGGCACATCAACGGCACCGCAGTACACGCAGACTCGGCCCCACTTCTCCAGCAGGTATTCGCGCGCCTGGTATCCGCACAACGTGCCTTGCTGATACTCCGTGCCTTCCAGCGGGCGCCCGGCCGACAGCAGATGAGTGTCGAACGCGACGCGCTCCACATGCAGGACCCGCACCGGTGCCCAGCGGGTGAGCCGGTCTGCCCACGACACAGTGGTGTCGACCCGGTGCCCAAGGGACGGGGCCAGCCAACCATCTGGTCGTTGCCGGTTGAGGAATCGGGGTGCCCGATACCGGAGCTTGGCCGACCGACGGCGCCGCCGGTAGGCGGCGCGCTGACCTACCCTCTTGTGAATCTGTGCGCCCCGGTGGTCCAGCTGTATCGAGTACCTGCCCCGCCTCTCCCCCTCCTGGGAGGTGAACACCGAGATCCCCGTGTGCCTGGATCCGGGATCGATCCCCACCTGCACTCCGTCCACCTGCGATTCGGCCGCCAAGCGGTCCTTCAGCCGGATGACGAACGGCGTGTGGCGGGCCACGACCGCGCGGCCCGATGCCAGCAAACGCCGGGCGCGGGCGGGGTGGCAGGGTTGCAGCGGAACACCCTGACCGTCGAGCACGAAAACGCGATGCGCCTCACGGCGCTGCTCCCCAACCGATGGGTTGGGGGTGACGCCACTGGCACCAGGTGAGGTACCAGTGGTCTCTCCTCGCACATGTCCCGCACCGGCGCCCCCGCCCTTCCGGGAGGGGTGGCGGGGCCCCGTTTCGTTCCCGATCCGGGGAGTGTCTGCGAGCCCCGATTCCAGAGCAGCCCGCTGGAGAAGCACGGGCCGGTGGGTCGGCTCACCTGTGCGGAACGTAGCCAACAAGGTCACCTCCCTATGAGTGTTGGCTGGTGCTGGTAACGACGGCCTCAGTCACAGCGAACTGAAAGCCTCCTCGTCCAAAGGAAGATCTCGTTACTGGATGCGCCGGGAAACGCTTCGAGCCTAGCGGGTGAGCACACGCGACAAGGGCGCGTTGACGGGGGCACCGGCGGGTACGGGAGTGTCGCCGGACAGGAAGGTCCATGATGTGAGCAGCATCACAAGATTCCCGGTAAACCATCGGCGGGTTTCTTGACGTTTCCGACATGTCGTGATTCGGTGCGACCTCCGACTGCGGTGTGCCAGATTCCCAACCACGCGTCCGAGAACGGCGTCACCCACTACTTTTGTCGGGAGCCCTGCTGGTTCGCGGGGAAGCGGTGCCCGCCCCGGCCGGCGGGCCTGAATCGCAAAGCGTGGGCAAGCGGCAAAAAGGCGAGGTCAGAGCGATGCAGTGTCCGACGTGCGGGAATGACACGCCTGGGACGCTCGGTAAGTGTTCGCACTGCGCGGCGCCGATCGACGTGTACTCGGTCGGGCCCGCCGTCCCGCTGGCGGCGCCGCACGCGGACGCCCCTCCGGCCGGCGCGGCCGAGGGCATCGGCGACCGCACGATGATGGTGCCGCCGCCCATGCCGTCCTGGGCCCCGAGCGGGCAGCCGTCCGTCATCCCCGACCTGGCGATGCCGCAACCGTCACAGCCGCAACCGTCACAGCCGCAGCCTGATCTTGAGCGGACGCAGATGGCGCCGCCGTCGCCGCAGCCCGACTTCGAGCGGACGCAGATGGCGCCGCCGTCCCCGCAGCAGACGTCGCCCGAGCCTCCGGCGCAGCCGCCGCTCCAGCTGTCGGTGGAACCCCCGTCGCAGGCCGCCTCGGCGCCGACGCCCGCCACCGCGTCCCCGCTGCCTCCCGCCGACCCCGAGGACACCGCGGCCTGGACGTTCGACCCGGACGAGGACTCCGGCGCATACAGCACCCCGCCCCCGCCGCCCGCGTGGGGAGGCGGGCAGCCGGCGCTGCCCGCGAACGAGAAGCCCGCACTGCCGTCCGGCGGCGCGCCGTCCAACCCCTTCGGGCTGGCGGAGCAGGGCCCGCCCACCGAGTCGATCGTCCCGGACTCGTGGTTCGCGCAGCCGCGCAAGCCCGAGGGCCCCGAGGCTGACGCGACCCAGGTGTGGGGGCAGCAGCAGCCCGGCGGCGCGCAGCCGCACACCATGCTGGACGCCGACGCGACGCAGCTCGCCCCCGGGCCGATGCCCCCCGGCGGCCAGGGCTTCGGCGGCGACCTCGACCAGACGCGCATGGAGCAGGGCTCCCCCATGGCCGCGCCTCCGCTCATGGGCCCGATGAACCAGGGCCCCATGGGGCCCGGTCCGGGCCCTGGGCAGATGGGGCCAGGCCAAATGGGACCCGGGCAGATGGGTCCGGGGCCGATGGGGCCGGGGATGCAGCCCATGGGCCAGATGGGGCCGGGCGGTCCCGGGTACGGCGGCTATCCGCCGGGCCAGATGGGGCCGGGCCAGATGCAGCCCGGAGGCCAGGGCAAGAGCGGGACGAACAAGCCGCTGGTCGCCGCCGTCGCCGCGCTGGTCACGGTCGCGGCCGGCGCCGTGCTGTTCGTCGTGTGGCCGTCCGGCGGCGACGACGCGTCCGCGGGCGGGAATCCGTCCACGGCGGCGTCCCAGGAACCGGTCGCGCAGAAGAACACGATCCCGCCCGAGACGAAGCAGCAGGCGGCGACCCTGAACAAGGTCCTGAACGACAGCGTCGACACCCGCCGGATCCTCGCCGGGGCGCTCGGCCGGGCCGGGAAGTGCAAGACGCTGCCGAAGGCGATCCAGGGCTTCCAGTCCGTCGCGCACCGCCGCACGAACCAGCTGAACCGCACGAAGGCCCTCAAGGTCGACAAGCTGGCGAACGGCGAGCGGCTGCGCGGCTCGCTGTCCCAGGCGCTGACGGCGTCGCTGCAGGTCGACCAGGTCCTGCTCCAGTGGGCGCAGGCGAACCAGCGGCACTGCAAGGGCAAGCCGAAGCCGAGCGCGGCGCAGGTACCCGGACGCGCGGCCGGGGAGAAGCGCGCGACGACGGCCAAGAAGCAGTTCGTCGTCCTGTGGAACCCTGTCGCGAAGAAGACGGACCAGCCGCAGCGGAGCTGGAAACGCGTGTAATTCCGGGGTGTAATCGGGCTGTCGCCCCGTTATCCTCTGACCGTTCGAACTCACGGGGCAGGGGGCCGTCATGCGGTGTCCGAACTGCGGTACCGACTCGTCTTCGGCAGCCGCCAGGTGCATGCGCTGCAACGCGCCGCTCGACACCGGCAACGCCGGTGACGCGGTCGAAGCCACCATCCGCGACCCGCAGGCCGGGTCGCCGCAGGGTGGCGCACCGGGCGGCGGGGGCGTGCCGGGCGGGTCGCCGGACGGCGGGGGCGTGCCGGTGCCGTTCGAGCCGGCGCCGCCGCCATGGGCCGACCAGAACCCCGTCCAGTGGGAGTCGCCGCCCGACTACACCACCCCCATGCCGCCGTCGGACGAGCAGACGACCCATCTCTCCCCCGAGCCGTGGTCCGAGCCCGCGATCTGGCAGCCGCCCGCGCCGCCGAAGCGCAGCATGCTCCCGTACTTCCTGGCCGCGGCCGGCGCCGTCCTGCTGATCGGGCTCGCGGCGGCGATCGTGTTCTGGCCGAGCGGTTCGGACGAGTCGCCGCCCGCCGCGTCCCAGCCGTCCGCAGCCCAGAGCCAGGGCGCCCCGCCCGAGACCGAGAGCGCCGGAACCGAGACCGGGACCGGCGACCTCGCCGCCCAGGCCGGCGCCATCGACAAACTGCTGGACGACATGGGCTCGACCCGCTCCGACCTCGGCGGAGTCGTGACCCAGGGTTGCCCGGTCGCTGGGATCCAACGCGTTCTCGACGCCCGTCGCGGCCAGCTCTCCAAGGCCCAGAGCCTGGACGTCAGCGCGCTCGACAACGGCACCCCGATGAAGGACGCGCTCGTCCGCGCACTGCAGGCGTCGACCGAGTCGAACCAGCGCTACCTGGACATCGCGCCCGGCTGCCCGTCCGAGGGCGAGGTCTCGGACGTCAACTCGCGCGCCAGCGACGCCAAGGGCGAGTTCCTCGGCTACTGGGCCCCGGTCGCCGCGAAGGCCGGCCTGTCCCCTCGCACCGAGTCCGACATCTGACGCCCGGGTCAGCCGCCGGCGCCGAGCGCGCCGGCGAGGCTCCGGACGGCCTCGGCGAGCACCGCCACGCCGCCCACGCGCCGGCCGAGGCGTTCCAGCGCACCGCGCATCCGCTCGGGATCGGCGTCGGCGGACTCCGCCTCCTCGCGGAGGTCGGCGAGATCGCGCCGGGCTCGTCCGGGCTCGGCGAGGTCGGCGGCGTGCCGCTCCAGCAGCCGCTCGACGCGGGCGAGCGCCTCGGCCGCGGGCCCGGCGTTGACCTGCTGGTTCTGCGTGACGTGGTCGCCCGTCGCGACTTGCCCGGACACACTGGCGCCGCCGCCGATCGTGATGCCCCGGTCGCCGTGCTCGGTCATACCGTCCTCCCGATGGTCATGGATTGACGCGGCCGGTGCCGCGCTGCCGCTGGTCGACGCGCCGGCCGGCGGCGACCTGTCCGTTGACGGTCCCGCCGGTCATGATGACGCCCTCGTTCAAGATGACGCCGGCCTGCGCCCGGTACGCCGACACGTCGATTCCGCACTCCTCGTCCAGGTGGTCGAGCAGGGCCTCGTTCACGCGCCGCTCGATCAGCCGGGTGTACTTGTCGGCGTCGAGTTCCTGGACGAAGTCGTGGAAACCATCGCTCGCCGCCAGTTCCCGGACGCTGATCCGGGCCCCGTAGTCGTGGACGAGTTCCCCGGCCGGGTCGGGCGCGACCTCGGCGCCGAACGTCTCCCGGACGATCCGCCACAGCGCGCCGGTGAGCCGGGCATGTGCGAGCAGCGGTGCGGTGAACAGGCCGGGCCAGCCGATGGTGACCGCCTTCCGCAGCAGCTTCGCGCCGTCCCATCCGGGCAGCTCGTCCACGATCTTGAAGGCCGGCCGGACGGGCGGGAGGACCGTGGTGGCGAACTGCCCGTACAGCATCCGCCCCTCCACCGCGAGATGGACGAACGCCGAAACTCCGGCCTCCTGGTCTTCGGCGGGGGCGACCACGCCCCCGTCCGGCGTGGCGATCATCTGGCCGCGCGCGCCGATCGACACGCGCTGGAAGCATCGGACGCCGCCCTGCGGGTGCCGGACGGCCGCCTCGATGGCCTCCCGGGTCGCCACCGAATAGGGGACCCGCCCGTGCGTGTCGACCAGCGGATGGCCGGCGTACTGGCCGCCGGCCGCGCCGTCCAGCGGACGCCGGGCCTGCACGCACCGGCCGCGGGCGGTGACATGCCATCCGGTCAGGAGACCGTCGATCCGTTCGTTGGGCGGGAGCGGACCGCCCTCGGTGCCGGACGGCTGCTCGTCGCGCATCTCGTGGAGTTTGGCGCGTATCCGCTCGTGCATCACTACGGGATCCACCCGCGCGGTCTTCCCCTGCTTGCCGAGCGCGCCGGACGCCTTCCTGTCCAGTTCGAGGACGACGGACCAGACCTTGGCGCCGGGCGAGCGCGGGTGCCCCGTGCCGATGAAGGGGTTGTCGCCCGCGTAGAGCGTGACGTTGCCGTCCTGCGCGAGCCGGACGTGCTGCAGCGCCCGGCTGAACTGGTGGCCGCCGGCGTCCGGCCCCGGCCCGTGAGCACCCGGCCCGAGTTCACGCCCGAGGCGCCGCAAGACCAGGAAAAGGTGGCCGATGACCGCGAACGGGAATCCCGAGAACAGCGGGATCACGACGAACGGCATCAGAAGGAGATCGAACCCCCTGAGGGTATTCGCCATCAACGCCGTCCCCAGGAGGAGGAGCCACCCCAGCACGACGAGCGACCATGTGGCGCCGGCGATCATGAGCCATCGCATGAATGCGGACATCCGGCGCCGGGAAAGCCACAACAGGACCGTCCCATAGGCGCACAAGAACCCGCACCAGGTGGCCAAGAAGGGCTGCACGACACATGCGGCCGTCCACAGGGCGACGAGAACGGCGTCGCGGACGACGCGCATCATGCGCGCCTGGCGGGCGTGCCGGATCACCGGTTCCAGGTCGAAACCGTGAGACGGGACGATCGCGCGGTGCTGCTCGTAGACGTACTCCTTGAGAACCGCGTCGCAGATCCCTTTGTCCAGATATGTCGCCGCGCACAGGTGGCGGGTGAGGTTCTGCATGGCGCCTGTCCGCGGCCCGCCATTGGTTCCGTGATGGAAGAAGGCAACGGTCGGCGGGCTGGCGGTCTGGACGTCCAACGCCGGTTCCTCCACAGATACCGAGGGGGTTCGTGTGGTGGCAGAAGTTAGCGTTGTGACCGAACGGTACGTGAGTTAACACCGAAGATTGAATGGGTCATTCCGGTTCACGCGGCGGGTCGAGGAACGGCAGCCCCTTGGACGGTTCCTCGAACGGCGCCACGAAGCGCTCGAACCAGCTCAGGACGGGTTCGAGCCACGCGGTGACGCGCATCGTCACGGCGACGTGGTCGATCTGCTCGTCCTCCTCGAAGCCGATCGCGACGATGGCGAGGTCCTGGAAGAAGCCGGATTGGTCGTCGTCGCCGTAGAGGGCGGTCAGCGCGATGGGCCGGTTGCGCTCCAGCTCCATCGACAGGGGGTGGCGGCGCAGGGCGCGGAGGCGGTGGCCGAGCTTGGCGTCCGGCGGCTGCTTGAGCCCGGGCAGCTGGTAGTCGAGCGGCGGCGCGGGGGAGTGCTTGTCGGGGGCGTCCGTACCGTAGGGGAAGAGGCGGTCGAGTTCGTGCAGCCACTTGACCTGCGGAATCAACCATTGCGGCCCCGGCGTGCCGCCGGACGTGCCGGGCGTGCCGCCGCCGAGCATGCCCTGCGCGACCTCGGCGACGGCCGCGGTGAGATCGGCCGGCGGGTACGCGGTGCGCAACGACCGTGACCGCCGGGTCACGGCCCGTTCCAGGACGGTCGCGAGCGCGCATTCGCGGATCCGCGGGGTGAGCCGCGACCAGGCGCGTCCGAGTTCCGGCGGGACGGCCGGTATCGGACGATTCACGACATGCGCCAGCACGAGCGTGTCGGCCCACAGCCGGAGCCACGCCCAGTCGGCCTTGCCCGCGATCAGGTCGGCCTCACGGAGCTCGTAGAGCGTGCAGGCCCGTCCGGAACGGCACTCGCAGCCGCAGGCGGCCGAACGCCGTCCGTCGACGGGCGGGGGCGGGCCCGGCAACTCGGCCTCGCGTCCTTCCCCCAGCGGGACCCGGACCCGCAGCGGACGGTCCATGCCGTCGGCGAACACGGCCGCAACACCGGGGCGCAGCGACACCACCTCGCGGGACTGGTCGTCGTCCAGGTTCATCGCCGCGCCGACCTGGTGCCGGTCGTCGAACGCGGGCAGCCGATGCACGACCTTCAGCGCCGTGTTCTTAATCACGTCCGGGACGAGCTTCGTCGGGATCTGCTCGGCGACGATGATCCCTTCGCCGTACGCGCGGATCTCGGCGAGCATCCCGGCGAACAGTTCGACGGCGTGCGAACTGCCGCGCTCCGGCCCCCTGTTGCGCAGCAGCCGATGCGCCTCCTCGATGACGATGACATGCCGAAGCGCCGGCCCGGTCGCGCGATCGCGCTTCCGCTCCCGCATCCGCAGATGCTCGACGATGCGGATGATGAGCGTCCCCATGAGGAACGCCTTGTCCTCGTCGTTGGCGACGTCCTCGATGGCGAGCACGATGTTGTCGCGGAGCATGCCGCCGATGTCGGCCGGATGCCCGCCCTCGAAGAACCGTCCCGCCGACCCGATGCGCAGCGACCGCAACCGCACATCGACGAACCCCTGCACGTCGGCCATCAACTCACGCCCGTACCCGACGTCCTGGATGACCTGCAGGGCGGCATTCTGCAACTGCTCCAACGTAGGGACGGCAGGCTCAATGAGCGACCCCGGGACACCGGCCCCCGTCACCACGTCCCACCCGTTGTTCTCGTACACCCGCTGAAGCGCCTGCGCCATGATCTGCGGAAACGGCTCCTCCGCATCGAAAGCTGCCTGGAAGAGCGCCCGCACCATGTCGATATGCGCCTGCACCGGATATCCCGGCTCGGGCGCGAGCGGATTGACCGACAGCGGCACCGAATCCGGGTCGGACGGGTTCACAACGGTGACCGGCCCACCGAGATCCTGTATGCGCCCCGCCATCGCCGCATACTCCGACTTGGCAGGCTCAATGGCCAGCCACGGCACCCCGGCCCGAGTCAACTGCTCCAGCAGATGCCGAACGGTCTGCGACTTCCCGGCCCCGGTCGCCCCCGTCACGAAAACATGCCGATTGATGGTCGACCGAGGCACAGTGAACCGCCCGACCTCCCGATCCTGCCCGTCCAGGATGGCGCCCAGCTCGATCTGCGCCTCCCCTGTTTGCGGCGCGGTCTCAGAAGTCACATCGAAGTACCCGGCGTCCAACACCCGCAGCCCAGGCACTTCCCTCCGCGGTAACCCAGCCAAAGCCGCCAGCGCCCCCGCCGTAGCAACAAACGGAAACCGCTGCTCCGACTCCGCCATGGGACGCACCGGCGCAGGCGCGGCCCCCGTCCCCAACATCTCCGCGAAAGACCCGCTCCCCTGCCCCGACCTCAACCGATACGGGTGGTGCCCCAGCTCCATAGAACCGACCAGCACAGGCGCAATCTGCCCAAGCTCGTCCTGCGACGCCGCCCCCGCCACAACCCGGACCTGCCAAAGCCCGGCCTCCCGAAACGCGTCCAATTCCGCCAGCCGCCGATCGGCCCGCGCCACGGCGAGCCGAGCGTGCTCGTCCTCACCCCTCCGAAGCATCCGCAGCTCATGCTGCAGCTCACGCATCTCGGTATCGACGAGCCGCTCATCACAAGGCTCCGCGACCACGAACCACCCGAACGGCCGCTCCATCAACGTGACAAGCGTCGCCTCGAACAACCCAGGCCCGGTGTCGCCCCCGGCACCCTGCGGAGCGAGCCGTCCAGGACACCGCGTCCAAGCCATACGCTCCGCCTGCCGCAGCCACCCATCCCCAATAAGCACCCCGCGGGCCCCACTAGGAAACAACAACCCATGCGCATCGCCGCCGGTCGGCGTCCCGATGGGCCCGGCGTTAGTGATCAACTCCAGCGGCGCCCCGCCCCCGGCGGACAGCCACCCGACCACGAACGGCCGCCCCAGCCGCGCCGCCGACAACGCCGCAGGCAGCACACTCACAAAGTCCCATTCGGCGGACGCCTCCCGCTGCGGCGCCAAAACAGACTG
>NZ_SMKY01000167.1 GCF_004349235.1 Actinomadura darangshiensis
GGACGGAAGGGGTCGGACGCCCAGGGCGGGCAGGTGTACTCGTTGCCCGCGGCGCCGGGGAGGGTCTCGCCGTCCGGGCCGACGACGACCAGGGAGAAGTCGCCGTTCTCGTCGACCTTGTACTGCGGCAGGAACGGCGCGTACCGGTAGTAGACCGGCGCGTCGCGGCGGACCCGCCGGTCGCTGACGATGCGCGGGCCGGCCATCCCGGCGAGCGCCTCGGCGAGGGCGTGCCCGAGGGCGGCGGCCTCGTCCGGCGCGGGGTAGACGGTGACGGCCTTCCCGACCGCACCCGCGTCGCCGTCGCCCGAGTTGAGGTCGGCCAGGACGGCCGCGGAGCGCGCCACCTTGAAGTCGCAGGCGGTGCCGAACAGGACGGGGAGCACGCGGTCCAGGGTCTCGGCCAGGGTGCCCGGACGTGCCGAGACATGCAATTTCCAGCCCTGGGCGGGAATCTCGAACCGCGGGTCGTGCACGCTGGCCCAGGTAGCGTCGGCGACGATTTCCCTACCATTCCTGTGGGCTATATCCGACAACCGCTCCAGCACATCGAGAACCGGAGTGCCCGCGGCACCGGGACCGGACGTCGCCATTTGTTCCCCCTAGCCTCGACGAGCAGCACAATGACGGGGAAAGGCCGCCGGCCGGTGCCGGTGACCTTTCCCGGCGCGGCGGCGCCGGGCCCGCACGGGGCGGGCCCGGCGCCGCTTCACATGCGCGTCAGACGATCGACGGGCAGCAGGGGTAGGTCGAGCACACCGTCCGCTTGCAGGTGTTCACGCAGGCCTGCGGGCCGTGGAGCAGCTCCATCAGCTCCATCTCGAAGTCGACGTCGAGGTCCTCGACGTCCAGGACTCCGGCGTCACGGGGCTCGATCGCGAGTACGGACATGGTGGGCTCCTTCCTTGGCCGCTCTTGGCGGCCGGCGGGGGGACACGAACCGGGAACGGCTTCCGGTAGGCGCCATTTCCCGTGTGCGACCGTCCGGCGGCGCCGTCGCGGCGGCGCCGGATGATCATGACCGTCGCATTATGAGCAGACCCTGTCCGAACTGTCCAGCCACTCATCTGTCACCCCCTTCGGGCATTTACATCCGATTCCGCGTGATCTACCTTGGCTCGGTGATCATGAAGCGCGGGCCGTCCCGGCCGAGGCCGTCCGGGACCGGGGCCGCCGGGGCGGGGGCGGCCGGATGCGGCTGAGACGCCGCCGGCGTCCGCCGGACCGTCCCGCCGGCGACGGCACCGTGCTGGAGACCCGGTACTGGGAGGCCCACGACGCGGAGCTGATGTCCGCCGGGCTCGGCGCGATGCTCCGGCAGCTGCCCGCGCTGGTGGCCGCCGCGCTGCGGCTCGCCTGGCGGGCGAACCGCCGCGACACCGCGGTCGCGCTCGGCGGCAACGTGGCCGCCGGGGTGTTCACCGCGTTCGGGCTGCTCGCCACGTCCGAGGTGCTCGCCTCGCTGTTCGCCGGCGGCCCGACGCCCGGCAAGCTGCGGGACGCGCTGCCGTCGCTCGCGCTGGTCGCGGCGGCCGCCGCGCTGCGCGGCGTGCTGCTGACCGGCGCGGGCTGGGCACAGGCCCGGCTGAAACCGCAGGTCGAGCGCGCCGCCGAGACCCGGCTGTTCGAGCTGACCACCCGCGTCGAGCTGACCGCGTTCGACGACCACGACTTCCACAACGCGATGCGGCGGGCCCGCGACAGCGGCGTCCCCGACTCGGCGACCGTGGTGGAGATGACCGTCACCGCGACCACGGGCGCGGTGGGGGTGGCCGCGCCCGCGGTCGCCCTCGGCCTGCTGCACCCGGCGCTGGCCCCGCTGCTGCTGGTCACGGCGGTCCCGGCGGGCTGGGCCGCGCTGCGCGTGGCGCGGCTCCGGTACGCGGCGTTCCACCGGCTGTCGACGGCGCGGCGCCGCAAGTTCATGCTGTCGGACCTGATGGCCGAGCGGCTGCCCGCCGCCGAGGTGCGGGCGTTCACGCTGCGCGGCTTCCTGCTCGGCGAGTACGGCCGGGTCGCCGAGCTCGAACAGCGGGTCCAGGTGGACGTCGCCCGCGACCAGACCCGCACGAAGGCGGCCGGGGACCTGCTGACCGGCGTCGCGAACGTCGCCGCGTACTGCGCGCTCGGCGGCATGCTGGCCGCCGGGATGATCCCGCTGTCGGTCGCGGGCGCGGCCGTCCTCGCGATCAGGGCCGGGCAGACGTCGCTCACCGCGCTCGTCCAGAGCGTCAACCGGCTGTACGAGGCCGGCCTCTACTTCGGCGACTACCTGGAGTTCTGCGAGCTGGCCGCCGGCCGCGTCCCGCCGCCGGCCGCCGCCGCGCCGCCCGCCGGGTTCCACCGGCTGACCGCCGACCGCGTCTCCTTCACCTACCCGGAGGCGGCCGCGCCCGCGCTGTCGGACGTGAGCGTCACCGTCGCCCGGGGCGAGGTCATCGCGCTCGTCGGCGAGAACGGGTCGGGCAAGACCACCCTGGCCAAGCTGCTCGCGGGCCTCTACCGTCCCGGCGCGGGGACGATCCGCTGGGACGAGACCGACCTCGCCGGCATCGACGGCGACGCGCTGCGGCAGCGGATCTCGGTGATCGCCCAGGACCACACCCGGTGGCCGCTGACCGTCCGGGAGAACATCGTGATGGGCCGTCCCGTCCAGGACGACCGGCTCACCGAGGCGGTCGAGGCGGCGGGCGCCGACAGCGTGCTCGCCGGGCTGCCCGCCGGCTACGACGCGCTGCTCGACCGCCGCTTCCGGGGCGGCCACGACCTGTCGGGCGGGCAGTGGCAGCGCATCGCCGCCGCCCGCGGCTTCTACCGGGACGCCGACCTCGTGATCTTCGACGAGCCCACGTCGGCGCTGGACGCCCGGGCCGAGCACGCGCTGTTCGAGCGGATCCGGCACCACGCCGCCGGCCGGACCGTCGTCCTCATCACCCACCGGCTCGCCAGCGTCCGGATGGCCGACCGGATCTACGTGCTCGACCACGGCCGCGTCACCGAGAACGGGACGCACGCCGAGCTGCTGCGGCACGGCGGCCTGTACGCGGACCTGTACCGGCTCCAGGCCTCGGCCTACGAGCAGGCCCCGGACACCGAGGACGGCGTCGAAGCGGCGGCCGTCGGACAGGAGGTCTCGTGACCGTGCCGGCGGCGGCCTGGCCGGTGCTGATCGTCGTCCTGGCGGCCGCGGTCGCGGGCAAGGTCCGCGACGTGCGCGGCTTCGGGAGCGTCGTCGCCGGCTACCGCATCCTGCCGGACCGTCTCGCGACCCCGGCCGCGGCTGCGGTCCTCGCCGCCGAGACGGTCGCGGCCGTCCTGCTGGCGGTGCCCGCCACCCGCCGCTGGGGCGCGCTCCTCGCCGCGGTGCTGTTCGCCGCGTTCCTGATCGCGATGGCCTCCGTCCTGCGGCGGGGGATGCGGATCGAGTGCGGCTGCTTCGGCTCGGCGCGCGGGACGTCGCAGGTCGGCGCGGCCGGGATCGCGCGGACGGGCCTGCTGCTCCTCCTGGCGGTGGCGGCCGCCGTCGCCGGACCGGCCGCGTTCTCCGCCGTCCAGCCTCCCCTGTCGCTGCTGGCCCTCGCCCTGGTCGCCGCGATGCCGCGGCTGCTGCGGCCCGCGCGGACGAGCCCGGACGGCACGCCTCCCGCCGGACCGCGCCCCGGCACGCGCTTCCAGCTGGCGGACGGGCCCGAGACCATGACCGCCGCCGACGGCCCGACGCTGTTCGCGCTCATCTCCCCCACCTGCGGCATCTGCACCACCATGCTCCCCGCGTTCACCGAGGCCGCGAGGCGGGTGCGCGTCGTCGTCGTGAGCGCGGGGCCGCCGGGCGAGGTCCGCGCCCACCTCGCCGCCCACGGCATCGGCCTCCCGCTGGTGGTCGACCCCGACGTCTACGACGCGAACGGCATCCCCTGGCCGCCGTACGCGGTCGTCACCGATCCCGCCGGGACCGTCCTCGCGGCGGACGGCACCGACACGGCGCCCCGCCTCGCGACGCTCCTCGGCACGGCGCCCGTCCGAACCGCGACCGGACACCGACGCTCGTGATCCCGCCGGCCGAGGCTGGCGATTTCGCCGATGTGGGAGCAGCCGCGGCGAGTTCACACTCCAGGGGTTGATTCGTCCCACCCCCTGGAGGCTTCATGAGACGGGTTCTCGGATCGCTCGTCGCGTTGTTCGCGGCGCTGGCGGCGTTCGGCGTCGGCCTGGCACCGGCCCACGCGGCGGGGCCGCGCCCTGTGGTGTTCGTGCACGGGTACACCGGCAGCGCGTCCAACTGGGTCACGGCGATGTCGGTGTTCCGCGCCGCCGGTTACAGCAGCGGACAGCTGTTCGCCTACGAGTACAACTCCTACGGCGACAACAAGCAGAACGCGGCTGGGCTCGCGTCCTACGTCGACCAGGTCAAGTCGCGGACCGGCGCGTCCCAGGTGGACATCGTCAACCACTCCATGGGCGGGCTGGTCAGCCAGTACTACCTGAAGATCCTCAACGGCAACCCGAGCGTCGCGCACCTCGCGTCGATCGCGGGCGCCAACCACGGGACCACGTACGCCAGCGCCTGCACCATCTACGAGACCTGCCGGCAGATGCTCCCCGGCTCGTCGTTCGTCCAGCAGATCAGCGCGGGCGACGAGACGCCCGGCGGCACGCAGTACGCCACCTGGTACTCGCCGTGCGACGGCATCATCATCCCCTACACCAGCACCCGCCTGGACGGCGCGAACAACCACCTCGTCGCCTGCCAGACCCACATCGGCTACCTCACCGACGCGGTGGTGCTCGGCGCCATCGCCCAGTTCACCAAGGGCTGACGGCCCGGCGGGCGGGACCGCGTCCCGCCCGCCTTCCGGCTCACCTGCAGTAGCCGTCGTGGGCTTCGATGCTGCACCACTTGTGGGAGTGGAAGGTGCGCAGCGAGCCGGACGGGAGATTGCCCTTGAAGTGCCAGCCGAGCACCCGGTTCTTCCCCGCGTAGCCGGCCTTGGAGTAGAACTTGACGTGCCGGTAGTCCTCGTACCTGCCGTTGTTGAACGCCGATTTGACGGTGGAGAAGTTGCAGGTGACGCCGGTGCCCCAGTTCGAATCGTCGCCGCTCCAGGCGCAGCGGGTGCCCTTGCCGTTCGATTCGCTGTAGACGCAGATGTCGCCCTCGGCGCAGCTGTAGGCGGCCCGCGGCTGCGGAGCGAGGGCCTGCGCGGACGCGGGAGCGGCGATCGCGCTGACTCCGGCGATGACGGTGCCGCTGATGATGAGGCGGGCCTTGTTCAACGTTCCCCTTGTGGGCCGGGATTCGAGAGGAACGTACCGAGCCGCGTTATCGGTGCGTTATCCGTTGCCGGCCGCCGCGTTTGGCCAGGTCCTGCCCGGTGCAGACTGTCAGGGGTGACGACGGGGGCGCTCTTGGGGGATGAGCCTGTGCGGAGTTTCGGATGCGGTCCGATGATCGCGGGGCTCGC
Source organism: Actinomadura darangshiensis (assembly GCF_004349235.1). Classification (GTDB taxonomy): domain Bacteria; phylum Actinomycetota; class Actinomycetes; order Streptosporangiales; family Streptosporangiaceae; genus Spirillospora; species Spirillospora darangshiensis. The sequence goes on from NZ_SMKY01000167.1 coordinate 5,463, forward strand.
GCTGTGCGTCGGCACGCTCATCGCATGCGACGGCTCGTCCGGCGGGGACAGGCCCGCGACGGACGAACCACCGACGGCCTCCAGCCGGCCGGCGTCCTCCGGGTCCCCCGCGCTGGCCGGGAAGGTGATCGTGCTCGATCCCGGTCACAACGGAGGAAACGCCGACCACCCGGACGAGATCAACAAGCAGGTCTTCGTCGGGAACGGCCACAAGCCGTGCAACACGACCGGCACCAGCACCGCCGACGGCTACAGCGAGCACGCCTTCACCTGGGACCTGGCGAACCGGCTCGCGAAGGTGCTGCGGGGCGAAGGCGCCAAGGTCACGCTGACGCGGGAGAACGACACCGGGGTGGGGCCGTGCGTCACCGAGCGGGCCGCGACCGGGAACCGGCTGCACGCGGACGCGGCCCTGTCGATCCACGCGGACGGCTCGGCGGCGTCCGGCCACGGCTTCCACGTGATCACGCCGCTCCCCGTGGGGGACAACGCGGAGATCGTCGGCCCGTCCGGGCGGCTGGGGGTGGCGATCCGCGACGCCTACCGGGCCGGGACGGGCCTGCCCTACTCCACCTACCTGGGCAAGGACGGCCTGGACCGCCGCGACGACCTCGGCGGGCTCAACCTGTCGACGGTGCCGGCGGTGTTCATCGAGTGCGGCAACATGCCGAACCCGGGCGACGCGGCGAAGATGTCCAGCGCCCCGTTCAGGCAGCGCATGGCCGAGGCGCTGGCGAAGGGATTGGACACCTACCTGCGGTGACGGTGCGGCCGACTACATCCCGTCATCGACTGGAATGCCGACGAAAGGACGATGACCATGAGCCGCAGGCGTGGACAACGGGCACAACCGCTCAACTGGGAGATGCTGCTCGGGCTCGTCGCGACCGCCTTCCTCCTCTACCTCTGGGTTTGGGCCTCAACGCAGGGCGGACCGCCCTTCTGGTAGGGCCGCCCTAGCGCGACAGCAGGGCCCTGAGCGATTTCACGATGTCGGCGGGCGCCTCTTCGGCCATGAAGTGGCCGCAGGTCACGGTCTCGTGCTTGAGATCGGACGCCCAGGCGCGCCACAGGGCCACGGCGTCGTAGCCGAGGGCGGCGCCCCAGTCCTGCTGGAGGACCGTGACCGGCATCCGCAGCCGGTTCCCGGCGTCGCGGTCGGCCTGATCGTGGTCGGCGTCGATGCCGGCGGACGCCCGGTAGTCGGCGACGATCGAGGGGATCGCGTTTCGGCAGGCGTCCAGGTAGGCGACTCGGACGTCGGGCGGGATCGCGGACGGGTCGTTCGCCCACAGGTCGAGGAAGTGGCCGAAGAAGGCGTCCGGGGCGCCGGCGATCAGCCGTTCGGGCAGGCCGGGCGGCTGCGCCATCAGGTAGAGGTGGAAGCCGACGGCGGCGGTGGTGCCGCGCATGACGTCCCACATGTCGAGGGTCGGCAGGACGTCCAGGCAGGCCAGGTGCGTGATCGCGGCGGGGTGGTCGAGGCCGGCGCGGAAGGCGACGAGGGCGCCGCGGTCGTGGCCGGCGAGCGCGAACCGCTCGTGTCCGAGGGCGCGGGCGAGCGCGACGGTGTCGGCGGCCATGACGCGCTTGGCGTAGCCGCCGGACGGCTTGTCGCTGTCGCCGTATCCGCGCAGGTCGGGGACGATGACCGTGTGGTCGGCGGTGAGGTCCGCGGCGACGTGCCGCCACATCAGGTGCGTCTGCGGGAAGCCGTGCAGCAGGACGATCGGGGAGCCCGAGCCGCCGACGGCCACGTTGAGCGACACGTCCTCGGCGACGGGGACGCGCCGGTAGTCGAATCCGGTGATGGTTGGCATGGCTTCACAGTGCCGGGCGCGAATGAGCATCCGATGAGCGCGCTATACCGTGGTGGCGTGGAGGTCCTGTTCGGGGTACTGGGGCCGGTGACCGCCTGGGACGGGTCCGGCGACACGATCGCCCTGAGGGGGCCGCGGCACCGCGCCGTCCTGGCCCGGCTGATCGTCGCGCGCGGCCGCGTCGTCCCGGTGTCGCGGATCGTGGACGATCTGTGGATCGATCCCCCCGCGGACGCGATCGGGGCGGTTCGCACCTTTGTGGCGGCGCTGCGGCGCGTCCTGGAGCCGGATCGTCCGCCGCGGACCCCGTCCCGCCTGCTGGTCACCGAGGGGCCGGGGTACGCGCTGCGGCCGGACGCGGTGGACGCCTGGCGTTTCGAGCAGGCCGTCGCGGCGACGCGTCCACCCGCTGAGCTGGTCACATCGCTGGACGAGGCGCTGGGCTGGTGGCGCGGCCCTGCCTACGCGGAGTTCGCCGGCGAGGGATGGGCGGAGGCCGACCGTGCCCGCCTGACGGAACTGCGGCCGCGCGCCGTCGAGCGGAAGGCGGAGGCGCGCCTGGCGCTGGGCCTGGCCGCCGAGGCGGTCCCCGACCTGGACGCGCACGTCGCCGAGCATCCCTGGCGCGAGGACGCCTGGCGTCTGCTGGCACTCGCCCTCTACCGCACCGGCCGCCAAGGCGACGCGTTGGCGGTCCTTCGCCGGGCGCGGAGCCTCCTCGTAGAGCAACTGGGGCTGGACCCAGGCGCGGCCTTGCGCCGCCTAGAGGAGGACATCCTCCGCCAAGCCGACCACCTGGAACCGGGGCAGGACGCGGCGTCGCGCGTGTGGGCGCAGGCGGCGGAGGCGTACGACCGGACCGTCGCGGCCGGCTCGCGGGCGCGGCTGGAGTCGACGGTCGGCATCCTGCGGAATCTGGCGGTGACCGGCGGCGGGGGCCTGGCGGCGGCCCGCGAGCAGCGCATGGCGGCGATCACGGCGGCGGAGGAGCTGGGCGACGCGGAGCTGACCGCCCGGGTGATCGGCGCGTTCGACGTCCCGGCGATCTGGACCCGGTCGGACGATCCGCGCCAGGCCGCCCAGGTCGTCGCCGCGGCCGAGCGCTCCCTGGCCAGGCTGCCGCGCCGCCATGGGGCCGCGCGGGCGCGGCTGCTGACCACGATCGCCCTGGAGTCGCGCGGCACCCGCGCCGATCGCGGACGCGAAGCGGCCCGCGAGGCGGAACGGATCGCCCGGGGCCTGGACGATCCGGCGCTGCTGGCGTTCACGCTGAACGGCGTCTTCATGCAGGCGTTCGACCGGGCGGGGCGGGCGCCGCGCCGGGACGAGATCGGCGCCGAGCTGGTCGAGCTGTCCGCGCGGAACGACCTGGTGAGCTACGAGGTGCTCGGGCATCTCGTCCGGCTCCAGGCGCGCAGCGCGCTCGCCGACTTCGCCGGGGCCGACGAGCACGCGGCGGCCGCGGACCGGCTGGACGAGCAGCACGAACGTCCGCTGGTGGCGGTGTTCACGACGTGGTACCGAGCGCTGCGGCTGGCCGCCTCCGGAGCGGACGCGGAGGCCGCCTACCGCGACGCCGCCGCGCGCATGCGGGGCTCCGGCATGCCCGGACTGGAGGACGGCCTGCTGCCCCTCGCGCTCCTCGCGCTGCGCGTCCAGCACCGGCGGCCCGCGCCGACCGACCCCGTGAACTGGGGGCCGTACGAACCGTGGGCACGCCCGCTGGTGCTGCTGGCGCGCGACCGTCCGGACGAGGCCGCGGCGGCGCTGCGGGACGTCCCCGAACCACCCCGCGACCTGCTGTTCGAGGCGCTCTGGTGCCTCACCGCCCAGGCCGCCGTCGCCGTCGACGACCGCGAACTCATGCGCCGCGCCCGCCGCGAACTCGCCCCGGCCGCCGGCGAACTGGCCGGCGCGGCCAGCGGCCTCCTCACCCTCGGCCCCGTCGCACGTCATCTGGACGACCTATCCATCTGACCGCACCGGGCTACGCTTGGGTGCATGAGGACGTCCGGTCACCAGGTGATGATGCCCCGCTCGCGGGGCCGCTGACGCTGGACGCTTTTCCGAGGCCCTGTTCGCGGGGCCTCTTCTCATTTGGGGACCGCTGATATCACCACGACGATCCCGTACGTCAACGCCCGTCCCCATCTCGGCTTCGCGCTGGAACTCGTGCAGGCGGACGTTCTCGCGCGCCATCTGCGCCGCCGCGAGGACGTCAGGTTCCAGGCGGGAACGGACGAGAACTCGCTCAAGAACGTCCTCGCCGCCGAGGCCGCCGGTGTCGGCGTGCAGGAGTTCGTGGACGGGCTCGCCGAAGAGTTCAGCAGTCTGGCCGGACCATTGTCGCTGTCCGTCGACGACTTCATCCGCACCAGCCGGGACCCGCGGCATCGGGCGGGCGTGGAGCGGTTGTGGCGGGCCTGGACCGAGTCCGGAGATCTGTACCGGCGTCATTACACGGGCCTGTACTGCATCGGGTGCGAGCAGTTCTACGGCGAGGAGGAACTGGCCGGCGGGCGCTGTCCCGAGCACGGGACGGTTCCGCAGCGGGTCTCCGAGGAGAACTGGTTCTTCCGGCTATCGCGCTACGCGGATCGTGTGCACGACCTGATCAGCAGCGGTGCGCTGCGCATCGAGCCGGCCGAGCGGCGCAATGAAGTGCTGTCCTTCATCAAGGGCGGGCTGGACGACGTTTCCGTCTCGCGGTCGACCGGGCGTGCACACGGCTGGGGAATTCCCGTGCCCGGTGATCCCGATCAGGTCATCTACGTGTGGTGGGACGCGCTGTGCAACTACGTCACGGCGCTCGACTACGGAAACGGAGGCCCGGACTACCGGCGCTGGTGGGAAGGGGACGGCCGCCGAATCCACCTCCTCGGAAAAGGCGTCGTGCGCTTTCACGCCGTGTACTGGCCGGCGATGCTGCTGTCCGCCGGACTGCCGCTGCCGGACGAAGTACTGGTGCACGGATACCTCACGGCCGGCGGGCAGAAGATCAGCAAGTCCGGTGGTGCCACCGCTGACCCTGTGGACCTCGTGCGGCGGTACGGGGTGGACGCCGTGCGGTGGTGGCTGCTGCGCGAAGTCCCGAAAGCGGTACCGCGGCGGAGAGGTCCCGGTCAGTTCATCCCCGGCCTGGGATGAGGCGTGCCGCGACGCGTCGGCGAATGTGGCCGCGGCGCTCGCCGACTTCGACTTCCGGCAAGCCACCTCGGCGGCTTGGCGGATCGTCGATGAGGCCAATCGGCACATCAACAAGGTGCGGCCTTGGGAACTGGCAAAGGCAGGCGATCCGCACTTGGACGAGGTCCTCGCGGAACTGGTGGGCGTGTGCCGGGCGGTCGGCGACCTTCTGGAGCCGTTCCTGCCTGATGGCGCGGCGCGCGTCCGCGAGCAGTGCGCCGGCCCGAGGCTGCCGAAGCCCGAACCGTTGTTCCGGCACATCGAGTAGCAGGGGTTTACCTGCTGCGGACCTTGGCTTGTCCGCCGCTCGGGTAGGGCGCTGCAGGGGAAGCAGCGAGAGGAGCAGGCGTCGTGACGGACGTTTCGAGCATGGGGGCGCAGCCGGGGGACGAGCGTCCGGTCCTGACCAACCGGCAGGGGCACCCGGTCTACGACAACCAGAACCAGCGGACGGTCGGGGCCCGGGGTCCGGCGACTCTAGAGAACTACCAGTTCCTTGAGAAGATCAGCCATTTCGACCGGGAGCGCATTCCGGAGCGGGTCGTCCATGCGCGGGGCGTGACGGCGTTCGGGTTCTTCGAGTCGTACGGGAAGTGGGGCGACGAGCCCATCGGGGCGTACACCCGCGCGAAGGTGTTCCAGCGGGAAGGGAAGCGGACTCCCATCGCGCTTCGGTTCTCCACGGTCATCGGCGGGCGCGACTCGTCGGAGACGGCGCGGGACCCGCGCGGATTCGCCATCAAGTTCTACACCGAGGACGGCAACTGGGACCTCGTCGGGAACAACCTGGCGGTCTTCTTCATCCGGGACGCCATCAAGTTCCCCGACGTCATCCACGCCCTCAAGCCGGACCCTGTGACATTCCGGCAGGAGCCGGCCCGCATCTTCGACTTCATGTCGCAGATGCCCGAGTCGATGCACATGCTCGTCAACCTTTTCAGCCCGCGCGGAATCCCGGCCGGCTACCGGCACATGCAGGGATTCGGCGTGAACACCTACAAGTGGGTGAACGGGGCGGGCGAGACGAAGCTCGTCAAGTACCACTGGCTTCCGAAGCAGGGCGTCCAGAGCATGACGGAGGAGGACGCGGCGGCGGTGCAGGCCCGCGACCTCGGGCACGCGACGCGGGATCTGCACGAGGCGATCGACCGCGGCGACTATCCCGAATGGGAACTCGTCGTCCAGGTGATGGACGACCACCAGCATCCGGAACTCGACTTCGACCCGCTCGACGACACGAAGGTGTGGCCGGAGAACGAGTTCCCGCCGAAGCCGGTCGGCCGGATCGTCCTCGACCGGAACGTGGACGACCACTTCGCCGAGAACGAGCAGATCTCGTTCGGCACCGGCGTCCTGGTGGACGGCCTCGACTTCTCCGACGACAAGATGCTCGTCGGGCGGACGTTCTCCTACAGCGACACCCAGCGCCATCGGGTGGGCCCGAATTACCTGCAGCTGCCGGTCAACCGGGCCAAGGGCGCGAACGTGCGGACGAACCAGCGCGACGGGCAGATGACCTATCACGTGGACGCCGCCGGCGCGAACCAGCACGTGAATTACGAGCCGTCCATCACGGGCGGGCTCCGGGAGGCGCAGTACCCGACGCATGACGAGCAGGGCCCGGAGATCCACGGGCGGCTGACCCGCAAGCGCATTTCCCGCGCCAACGACTACAAGCAGGCGGGTCAGCGCTACCTGCTGATGGAGGATTGGGAGCGCGACGACCTGGTGCGCAATTTCGTCGAGCTGGTCTCGCAGTGCGCGCGTCCCGTCCAGGAACGGATGGTGTGGCACTTCCTCCTCGTCGAGGACGATCTGGGGCTGCGCGTCGGCGAGGGCCTCGGCATCCGCCCGGACGACGTCCAGCATCTCGATCCGCTGCCCGGGCAGGACCTCACCGACGAGGACGGGCAGCGGCTCGCGAACCTCGGCAAGAACGGCGCACGGGACGTCGGCGACCTGAAGATGACGCATTGCGTTCCCAACGAAAGGGCGACGCAGGCGCGTTAGTTCCCGCTGAGGAGGCTGGAGAGGCGGGACGCGACGGCAGGGCGCATGGCGCGCCGGTGGCCGTCGACCGCGGCCCCGACGAGTTCGCCCTCGGCGATGAAGGCGGTCTCCATGACCGTGATGTACTCGGCCGTCGGCGGGTAGAGGCGGGCCGCGGCGCTGGCCGTCCGGCGGACGAGGACGCGGGCGCCGGTGCGCAGCGCGGACTCCAGGTGGCGGACGTCCTGCCCGGCACAGGCCTCGCCGGCGCCGAGCGCGCGGAACACCGGGAGCACGGCGCTCGCCTCGCATGCCCCGGCGTAGACCGCGAGCGCGTCGCGGACGACGTTGAGGATCTCGGTGGCCCGCAGGTGGGCGTAGACGGGCACGCGCGCGGCGATCTCACCGGTGACCTCGGCGGTGATCTCGTCGATGCGATCGGCGAGGAACTGGTCCAGCTCGGGCTGCATGGCACACCTCCGCGGGGATGCGGTAGCCGTATGTTACCGGCGCGTACGCCGGATTTCGCCACCTATCCGCGAAATGTCCCGAGAGCGGGGTTGGCGGCCCGCCCTTCCGTGCTGAGCAGGACGACCGTGTCCCGGTGTCCGGGCGCCAGGAATGGGCGGCGATCCGGTGCCAAGGCGGCGCGAACCCCGGCCAGGGACGCGGCACCGCAGGGCCCGGCCGGAACTCCGAGTGCGGCCAGGTCCCGAGCCGCACGCGCCGTGGACGCGTCCGTGACCGCCACTGCGGCGTCGACACCCGCGCGTAGGACGGGCCAAGCGAGAGTGGACGGGGTGGCGCAGTTCAACCCCGCCATGGTCGTCGCCCCCGTCTGAACTGACAGCGGCCTGTCGTTGTGGAGGCTCGCCAAGACGCAGGACGCCACATCGGGTTCGACAGAGAGAACCGTGGGGGCGTCCTGGCCGGACCGGTAGTGAGTCACGGCGGCCTGGGCGAGCGACCCCACCCCCACTGGGACGGCCACCAGCCCCGCCGGGCCCGCCTCCGCCGCGGCGAGCTGTTCGTCGATCTCGGCGAAGAGCGTGGAGTACCCCTCCACGATCCACTGGGGCACCTGCGCGTACCCGGGCCAGGCGGTGTCCTGGATGAGCAGCGCCGACGGATCCGATGCGGCGGCTGAGGCCGCGACGCGCACCGCCTCGTCGTAGGGCCCCGCGACCTCCGTCACACCCGCGCCTTCCGCCTTGATCGCGGCCACGGCGGCGGGGTGAACGCCGTCCGGGACGAAGACGTCCGACGGCAGCCCGAGCAGCCGGGCCATCGCGGCGACCGCCCGCCCGTGGTTGCCGTCGGTCGCCGTGACCAGCCGGACGTCCGGCCGCAAGGCACGGAGCCGCTCCGGCGAGGCGGACCCGAAGCGGTCGCAGAGCGCCCGGTGGATGCCCCACGAAGCGCCGAGGATCTTGAAGGCGGGCAGGCCCAGGCGCGCCGACTCGTCCTTCACGAACAGCCGCCGGACACCCAGCTCGGCGGCCAGCGACGGCAGCTCGGCGAGCGGCGTGGGGGCATGGCCGGGGAGCGTCCGGTGGAAGTCCGCGACGTCGCGGGGCGCGGGCCCGCACGTCCAGTCACGCGCGGCCGGACGGACGAACCAGGACGAACGCGCGAGCGGCGCGGGGGCCGTGACCATGCGGAACACGGTGCCGCACCGCCGTCCGATCAGTCCAGCGGCGATGCGCCTTCCGAGGCGGCCGATTTGCGAACCGGTCCTAAGCTTGGGCCCATGACTACTGTTTCCCGCTACGGCAAGCTGGTCGCCCACGAGGGCCGCGGCGCGGAACTGGCGAAGCTGCTGCTCGACGCCGCGGACGCGCTGGCCGGCGAGCCGGGCTGCCTGCTCTACCTCGTCAACCGGCAGGCCGGCGCCCCCGACACCGTGTGGGTCACCGAGATGTGGAGCAGCCAGGAGGACCTGGACGCCTCGCTCGCCCAGGTGCGCGGCAGCGGGCCCGCCGTCGAGGCGATGGCCTTCGTCGGCCACGCCGAGATGATCGAGCTGGACGCGCTCGGAGGCAAGGGTCCGGGTCAGGGTCGCCCGGCGTCGGCGCGCTGACGCCCTCAATCACAAGTCCGCAGGCCATGAGGGCCGCGGAACATCTCTCAGCTATGGAACATAGCATTCCGTTCTGTTAAACTGGAACCAGCGAGGACGACCCAGATCCACCCGCCCCTTAGGGATTACTCCACCCCGGTTAAGGGTTTTCCCCTATGGCGATGATTTCGTCCGGTGGGCAGAGTCGTTATTAGCAGAAGGGGACGAGGAACCCTCCGCAGGAAGAAGGCACTCCGATGTCGAACACGCCGAACTTCACCTCGATGACCGCTTCCGACCTCGCCGAGATCCTGTTCACCTCCCGGCTGCAGGAGTCCGAGCACCCCTCTGCCGAGCAGGTCCGCAGCGCGATCGACGCCCGGTTCGGAGCCTGCGGCGGAGACCGGTCCGCGTGCGTCGCCGCCGTCGCCCAAGAGGCCGGCGACCACCCGGAGACCTACCTGGTCCGGATGCGCTGGGCGCTCACCAGCGTCACCGAGGCCTACCCGGACCTGACCCGAGCCGCCTGAACGAGGAGGATCCGATGCGTTCACCGTTCACCGACCGCCGCGAGGACATCGTCCCGCGCACGCTCCGCGACCTGCTCGCCGCCGAGGCGGCCCAGGCGGCGGACGAGAAGCCCCGGCGCCGGCAACGCCGGACGATGACCGTCCGGCGCGTCACCTAGCCACCGCGTCACCGGCCCCGCCCGGGGTCAGTGGCGCGCCTTCTTGCTCGTCTTGTGCTTCGTGGAGTGCTTCTTGTGGCCGTGGCCGTCCGACTCCCACTCGTAGCCGGGCGTGTGGTTCTTGCAGAAGCGGTCGTTCACTTTCGTGTCGGTCGCGTCGTGCTCGCACCACCGCTTGCTGCCACACGCCGTCAGCCCGAACGTGGCGACCAGGCAGGCCAGCGCAAGGGCCACGGAACGGTTTCTCAGCATCTTTCGCCTCTCTCTAGCGGGGGGCGTCAGCGACCGGGGTGACGATGACCAGGATCCGACGTGCGCGAACGCGATGGCGTTCCGTCGCGGGACGATACTGGACGTGACCGCCTCCGGCCGCGAAACTATGCTGGCGGCCGTGAGCGAACAGCCGACGGAGGAGCAGGGCGGCCATCCGGGCGGCGGTGGACGCGAGTACCGCATCGGCGAACTCGCGAAGACCGCCGGAGTCCCGGTGCGCACGCTGCGGTACTACCAGGAGCGCAAACTGCTGCCGCCGCCGCGCCGCGAGGGCCGCATCGGCCTCTACTCCGAGGACCACCTGGCCCGCCTCCGCATGATCGGGAACCTGCTGGACCGCGGGCACACCCTCGAAGGCATCCGCGAGCTGCTGTCGGCCTGGGAGCAGGGCCGCGACATCGGCACCGTCCTCGGCGTCGAGAAGGCCGTCACGACGCCGTGGTCGAACGAGGTCCCGGTGACGATGACGCTGGCCGAGCTGGCCGCGCTGTTCCCCGGCGAGGTCGGCCCCGAGTCCGTCGAACGGGCCGTCGCGCTCGGCCACATCGAGGTGGACGGCGACCGCGTCACGCACTGGAGCCGCCGCCAGCTGGACGCCACGATCACGCTCGTCCGGGCCGGGGTGCCGCTGGACGCTGTGCTCGCGGCGGGCCTGGAGCTCCAGCGCAGCATGGACGATCTCGCCGCGATGTTCGTCGAGCTGATCGCCACGCACGTCGTCGGGCGCCTCGACGACCGCGACATCGGCGACCGGCACCTCGGCGAGCTCACCGAGACCCTGGCCCGGCTGCGGCCGGGCGCCCAGGTCACGGTCGAGGCCGGCTTCGCGCGGGCGATGGACCGGCAGGTCCGCGTCGCGCTCGACCGGCTGCTCGGGCGGCTGACCACGCCCTGAGCGTCGCTTGACCCGCGCGCGGGTGTCACCGGCCCGTCCGCCGCAACCATGATCGCTACCGTGACGCGGGTGCCGCGATCACCGCGAAAGCCCCGCCGACCTGCGACAACGAACGCCACGAGAGTCGGAGGCGCACTACTCCTCGGCGCAGCGCCGATCTCCGCAGCCGTCCTACTATCGGCCACCACCCCCGCCCGCGCCACACAGGCCAGCGCCACACAGGCCCGCGCCACACCCGCTCGCGCCGCACCCGTCCGCGCCGCACCCGACCGCGCCACACCCGCCGCCGCCACACCCGCCCGCGCCACACCCATCCGCGCCATACACGCCCGCGGCATGGCCGCTCATGTGCGCGTCGCGCGGGTTCGGGCGGATGCACAGGTCGAGAACGCGCACGTTGGTGCCGTTCACGGTGCGGCCGGCGGGGCCTGTGCGTCGGCCGGGCATCCGCGCATCGCCGAGCGGCTCGGTGTGCGGATCAAGCACGCGCTGGCGGGACGCACCGGCACCGAGTCGGTCGCCGTGTACGACCGGAAACGCGGCATACGCTGCGGCGTCGCGGCCGGGCGGCGCTACGACTCGGCGAGCGTGATCAAGGTGACGATCCTGGGCGCGCTGCTGCGCAAGGCCGGGGAGGCGGGCCGTCCGCTGACGGCGTCCGAGCGGTCCCTGGCCCGCAAGATGATCACCCGGTCGGACAACGGCGCGGCGTCCGCGCTGTGGCGTGCGGTCGGACGCGCCCGCATCGCGCGGTTCCTCGACCAGGCCGGGATGGCCCACACCAGGCTCGATCCCGGCGGCCACTGGGGCCTGACGCAGATCACCGCGGCCGACGAGACCGCACTCCTCGGCCACCTCACCTCGCACAACGCGCTCCTGCCCGACAAGGCCCGCGCGTACGAGCTGAAGCTGATGCACGAGGTCGTCCCGTCCCAGCGCTGGGGCACCCCGGCCGGGCGTCCCGCCGGTGTCGCCTGGCACGTGAAGAACGGCTGGCTTCCGCGCCCCGGCGGGCACTGGCGCGTCCACAGCATCGGCGCGTTCGACGGGCACGGCGAGAACTACACGATCGTGGTGCTCACGCAGGACACGCCGTCCATGGCGTACGGGGTCGCCACGATCGAGCGCGTCGCGCGCGCCGTCCACCGGGCCGCCACGCGGCGATGACCTCGGCCGGGCCGCGATACTGGGGGCATGGTCGACGACGAGCGCTGGAAGGCGCGTTTCCGTGCCGCCCGGATGAGCCTCCCCCGATGGGCGCGGGACGCCCCGAGCCGCAGCATCTACCGGTCGAACGTGACCGGGACGTGGGAGATCTACACGTGGGACCGGGACACGGGCGAGCAACGCCAGGTGACCGACCGCCCTAACGGGACGTGGATGGGAACCGTCGATCCGTCCGGCCAGTGGGTCTGGTGGTTCGCCGACACGGACGGAGACGAGTTCGGCGTATGGGAACGTGTCGCGTTCGACGGCACCACGGAGAGCGCCCCGGCCGTCCCCGAACTGGAGCCGTCGTATCCGTCTGGGCTTTCCCTAGGCCGCAGTGGTCTCGCCGTCATCGGACGGACGACCGACCAGGGCACCACCATCCACCACTGCCAACCCGGTGCAGCGCCAGAGGTGCTCTACCACCACGCAGAGGACGCGCACGTCGCCGCCCTTTCCCGCGACGAATCCCTCATCGCGATCGGCCACAGTGAGCACGGCGACAGCCGGCACATGGCGCTGCGCGTCGTACGTCCCGACGGCGCCACGGTCGCCGACCTCTGGGACGGCCCAGGCAAGGGCGTCTACGGCGCCGGCTTCGCCCCGGTCGCCGGCGATACGCGGCTCCTCGTCAACCACGAGCGGCGCGGCCGGGACGAAGTGCTCATCTGGGACCCGGTCACCGGCACCGAGCACGACATCGTCCTCGACCTGCCCGGCGAGATCGGCGCCGACTGGTACCCGGACGGGACGGCGCTGCTGATCTCCCACTCGCACGAGGCCCGCGACGAGCTGTACCGCTACGACCTGTCCGACGGGTCGCTGACCAGGATCGACACACCGCGCGGGGCGATCGGCGGGGCGGCCGTCCGGCCGGAGGGCGACATCGAGTTCTCGTGGTCGTCCGCCGCCGAACCGCCGGTGATCCGCTCCACCTCCGGCGCGGTCGTCCTCACCCCGCCCGGCCCGGTCGCGCCGCCGTCCGTCCCGGTCGAGGACGTGTGGGTGGACGGTCCCGGCGGCCGCATCCACGCGCTGGTCAGCAAGCCGGACGGCGACGGCCCCTACCCGGCCGTCTTCGACGTCCACGGCGGCCCGACCGCGCAGGACGACGACTCGTTCGTCGCGACGGCCGCCGCCTGGGTCGACCACGGCTTCGCGGTCGTCCGCGTCAACTACCGGGGCTCGACCGGCTACGGCTCGCAATGGCGCGACGCCATCGAGCAGCGCGTCGGCCTGACCGAGCTGGAGGACATCAAGGCCGTCCGCGACTGGGCGGTCGAGTCGGGCCTGGCCGATCCGGCGCGGCTCGTCCTCACCGGCGGCTCGTGGGGCGGCTTCCTCACCCTCCTCGGCATCGGCACCCGGCCGGACGACTGGAGCGTCGCCGTCGCCGCCGTCCCCGTCGCCGACTACGTCGCCGCGTACGAGGACGAGATGGAGGGCCTGCAGGCGTTCGACCGCTCCCTGTTCGGCGGCTCCCCGGACGAGGTCCCGGACCGCTACCGCGAATCGTCCCCGCTCACCTACGTCTCGCAGGTCCGGGCGCCGGTGCTGATCCTGGCGGGGGAGAACGACCCGCGCTGCCCCATCCGGCAGATCGACAACTACCTCGCGCGGCTCGCCGACCTGGGCCACCCGCACGAGGTGTACCGCTACGACGCCGGCCACGGCTCCCTCGTCGTCGAGGAGCGAATCACCCAAATGGCCGCCGAAATGGACTTCGCCCGGAAACATCTCGGCATGTCGTGACTCTTCGGGGGACGGGCGGCCCACTCGCCCGTCCCCCGGGTTTACAAGATCGCCCGCCGGGCACCTCCCCAACGGCCACCCCCCGAACATCACCGATCGGGGGGAACCAGATGCCACGGCCGCCACACGCCCATGCGTTCATCCGCCTGCTGCGCGCCAAGAACCACCGAATACGCACCGACGACGCCCCGCCCCATAATGCGTCCCACCGCGTAGCAGCGCTGGCAGCCGCCCTCACCCTCCTCGTGACCACCACCCCCCAGGCCTCCGCCGCCACCC
>NZ_SMKY01000168.1 GCF_004349235.1 Actinomadura darangshiensis
GGCCGCCGCATGCGGCGGCCGGGGGACGCGGTGGGGAGAAAGGCACGGCACAGGTGGTTTCGTCTCGGGGGCCGGGCCGATCAGGCCACGGCTCGCACGGTGGTGGCGCTGCGCGCCCGGGCGATGCCGGAGACCCGGACGGGGGCCGGTGCGGTCACGGGCGGGAGCCCGACGAGGAGGGCCGCGCCGCACTCGGCGCAGGCCCGCTCGGGGCATTCCTCGCCATGGCCGTCCGGGCACGGCGGCCGTTCGAACAGGCGTTCATCACCGCAGGTGGAGCAGTACAAGGGGGAACCTCCCTCGGCTATGACACGCATCACGTTCGCATGCGCCGGTGACAGAATGCGGGACTTCGCTCGGCGTGTCCGGAAGTTCATGCCGTCCCACGCGCAACTCCCGTGCCTTAGCGACGCGTTTTCGTGGGACCATCACAACGTGACCGCTGACGCCGCCTCCCCGAACGACGACATCGCGAACCAGCCTGACAACGGCGGCCTAGCCGGGAGCCCCTTCCTGCGGGCCTGCCGCCGGCTGCCGGTGCCGCACACGCCCGTGTGGTTCATGCGGCAGGCCGGCCGGTCGCTGCCGGAGTACCTGCGGGTGCGCGAGGGCGTCCCGATGCTGGAGTCGTGCACCCGGCCCGACCTGATCGCGGAGATCACGATGCAGCCGGTGCGCCGCTACGCGGTGGACGCGGCGATCTTCTACAGCGACATCATGGTCCCGCTCAAGGCGATCGGGGTCGACCTCGACATCAAGCCGGGCGTCGGGCCGGTGATCGCCGACCCGCTCCGCTCGGCGGACGACCTGGACGCGCTGCGCCCGCTCGTCCCGGGCGACGTCCCCTACGTGACCGAGGCCGTCCGGGGCCTGGTGGGCGAGCTCGGGAGCATGCCGCTGATCGGCTTCGCGGGCGGCCCGTTCACGCTCGCCGCGTACCTGATCGAGGGCGGCCCGTCCAAGAACCACGAGCGCACCAAGGCCATGATGTACGGCGAGCCGGAGCTGTGGGCCGACCTCATGGGCCGGCTGGCCGACCTCACGATCGCCTTCCTGAAGGTGCAGATCGCGGCCGGGGCGAGCGCCGTGCAGGTGTTCGACTCCTGGGTCGGCGCGGTCGCCGCGCACGACTACCGCGAGTCGGTCCTCCCGCACACCCGCCGCATCTTCGCCGAGATCGAGCCGCTCGGCGTCCCGCGCATCCACTTCGGCGTCGGGACGGGCGAGCTGCTCGGCCCGATGGGCGAGGCCGGCGCCGACGTCGTCGGCGTCGACTGGCGGGTCCCGCTGGACGAGGCCGTCAGCCGCGTCGAGCCGGGCAAGGCCCTGCAGGGCAACCTCGACCCGGCGGTCCTGTTCGCGCCGTGGGAGACCGTGGAGCGCCGGGCCCGCGACGTGCTGGCGCGCGGCCGCACCGCCGAGGGGCACATCTTCAACCTGGGCCACGGCGTCCTGCCGTCCATGGATCCGGACGTCCTCGCCCGCCTCGCGGACCTCGTCCACGAGGCGAGCGCCGAGGACGCGAGCTAGACGGGCGGCGGCGGCCCCTGCGGGCCCTGCGGACGCGGCGGCCCCTGCTCGCCCGCGCTGACGGCGGCCTTCTCCGGCTCCGGCTCCGGCCGCCGCGCCGCCCCGCCGCCGGTGAAACCGGCGAAACGGTCGCGCAGCCGGTGCCGGAACGCCAGCACGGGAAGCCCGATCACGGCGGCCGTGACGAGGAACGGCAGCAGCCAGCCCAGGACGACGGCGACGCCTCCGACGAACGCGGTGAACGCGCGCCAGCCGTTCTGCAGCCCGCCGACGAACCCGCCGCGGGAGTCGTCCTCCTTCTTGGGCGCCGCGGGCTCGGCCGCCAGCGTCACGGTCACGGTCGCGTACTGCGTGCGCTGCGTGAGCGACTTCTGGCGGGCCTGCAGCGCCTCCAAGTCGGCCTCCCGCTCGGCGATCTCCTGCTCGACGTCGATGACCTCGCCGACCGACTTCGCGCGGTCGAGCAGCTTGCGGAACGCCTCCAGCGTGGCCTTCGCGGACCGCACCCGCGCCTCGACGTCGGCGACCTCGCCGGTGACGTCCTCGGCCTCCTGGCTGAGCGAGAGCTTCTTCCCGAGTTGCGTGCTCAGCTGATCGAGCACACCGGTGTACTTGTCGGTCGGGATCTTCAACTCGATCTCCGAGCGGGCCGGTGAACTCGACGTCGACTCCTGCTCGACGTAGCCGCCGGCCGTGCCGACCAGCTGCTTGGCCTTCGCGGCGGCGGCCTCCACGTCCCCGGCCTGCACCCGGAGTCTCGCCGTGTGGACGACCTCACGCCCGGTGGGCAGGGGCGCCTGCGCGCTGCCGCCGGTCCCGTTCCGCGCTCCGCCCGTTTCGCCCGCTTCGCCGCGGCCGGCCTTCGTGGCGGCGGGCGCGGCGCCCTTCCGGTCGGCCGACGAACCGGACGAGTGGTCGCTGCCGCCGCCCCCGCACGCGGCCATGACCCCGGCCAGCAGCAGGACGACCAGCGCGCATGTGATGCTCCTGACGATCCGCATGAGGCTTGGACGAGGTGACCCAGGTCACCGTTCCGCGGGACGAATCGCGATCCGGGCACGATGAGGGCACGCGCCGATCACGGCCCCGCCCCTGTGCGGGCCGGGATCCGCGCGGTGCCCCGATGGGCGCTCAGCCGTCGGTGAGGAGGGTCGGTCCGCCGATGTTCACGCTCCCGAGCGTCCACAGCGCGCCGGTGCCGGGGACGACGGCGAGCCCGTTCGGGTAGATGTTGCTCCTGTTCGGGACGGCGGTGGTCGCGACGCGTTCCCAGGTCCCGCCGCTGTAGCGCAGCAGGCCCGGCTTGGCGGGCTCGTCGATCAGGTGCCCGAGGGCCCAGAGCGTCCCGTCCCCGCCCTTGACGATCCGGGTGAGCGCGTTGAGGCCGGGCGGCGGGGTGACGCTGCTCCAGGAGGTGCCGTCCCAGTGCACCAGGACGGGAGTGGACGGGGACGTCCGGTAGCTGACGCCGACGGCCCAGGCTTCGGTGGGGGAGACGGCCACCATGTCGGTGATGCCGTTAATGCCTTCGGGCGGCTGGTCCACGGGGACGCGCGTCCAGGACCGCCCGTCCCAGTGGTGGGCCTCCAGCGTCCGGTCGTACTGGCCGGGGGTGCCGAGGACCCAGATGTCATCGTCGGCCCGGATGTGGAACGTGCGCAGGTAGACGTTCGGGAGGGTGGTGACGTGCGTCCACGTGCCGCCCGTCCGGCGGTAGACGCCGCCGTCGTCCACGGTCGCCCAGACCCCGGCCCCGCTCGCCTGGAGGTTCAGGGTCCTGGAGGCCGCCGGCAGGGCCACCTCGTCGAACCGGGAGCCGGTGAAGTGCCCCAGGTAGGGGCCGGCCACGTTCGCGTCGCCGTCGAACCTGGTGCCGTCGATCCACACGTCCTCGGCGCCGGCGGTGTCGACGTCGGTGATCGTGGCGCGGGCGGGCAGGCCCTGGAGGCCGTACTCGACCCAGCCGCCGTTCTTCCAGCGCCGCACGACGGGGTTGCCGGGGATCGTCCGGCCGGTCCCCGGGATGGTGCCGGGGACGACCAGCTCGCCCTGGACCCCGGAGATCCAGACGCTGTCGGGCGAGGCGGCGTCGACGTCGTAGAGGTAGTTGTTCGGCCAGAAGAACGGCAGGGACACCGGTCTGAAGTCGCCCCGCGTCGCGGCGGAGACGGGCGAGGCGAGCCCGGCGGCCAGCAGTAGCGCCGCCGCGGCTGCGAGTGGAGTCTTCCAAGGCGTCATATACGCCAGTATCCACTGGCATGATGCTCCGGATCTTGTCACTTCGGCGACAAATCTCCGCGCCGCCGCGCGGGGCGCCCCGGTGCGCGATCCGCCGGGGCGTCTGGGAAGCTGGGGCCATGACCACGTCCCATGCCGTTGTCGTCGGGGGCGGCATCGCCGGCCTCGCCGCCGCGCGCATGCTCGCCCGGGACGGCGTGCGGGTGACCGTGCTGGAGGGCTCCCCGGGCATCGGCGGCAAGCTGCGGGTCAGCGAGATCGCCGGGATCCCGGTGGACGAGGGCGCCGAGTCGATGCTCGCCCGCCGCCCCGAAGGCCTGGACCTGGTGCGCGACCTCGGCCGCTCCGGCGACCTGGTGAACCCCGGCACCACCTCGTCGGGGATCCTCAGCCGCGGCGCGCTGCGGCCGATCCCGTCCGGGCAGGTCATGGGCGTCCCGTCCGACCTGAAGGCGCTGGCCGCCGCGCAGGTGCTGTCGCCGGCCGGGCTGGCGCGCGTCCCGCTCGACCTGGTGCTGCCCGAGACGCCCCGCGGCGCGGACGTGTCCGTCGCCGACTTCATCGGGGCGCGGGTCGGCCGGGAGGTCGTCGACCGGCTCGTCGAGCCGCTGCTCGGCGGCGTGTACGCGGGCCGGGCCGAACTGCTGTCGTTCGACTCCACGCTGCCCGCCGTCGCCGCCGCCGCGCGCACCCACCGGTCGCTGATCAGCGCCGTGCAGGGCATCCGGGACGCCGCGCCCAAGGACCCGGGCCCGGTGTTCGCCACGCTGCCGGACGGCCTCGGCACGCTCCCGCACCTGGTCGCCGCCGACCTCGCCGAGGCCGGCGGGACGATCCGGACCGGCGCGATGGTCCGCGAGCTGCGCCGCCGCGAGCACGGCTGGCGGCTCACCATCGGCCCCACTCGCGACCCCGAGTACCTCGACGCCGACGCCGTGCTGGTCGCCGTCCCGGCGGCCCCGGCGTCCCGGCTGCTGAAGCCGGACGTCCCCGCCGCCGCCCGCGAGCTGGCCCGCATCGAGTACGCGAGCATGGCGATCATCACGCTCGCCTACCGGGCGACCGCGTTCCCCCGCCTTCCGGAGGGCAGCGGCTACCTCGTCCCCGGCGTGGAGAGCGCCGCCGAGAACGGCGGCAGGGGGGTCAAGGCCGTCACGTTCAGCTCGGTAAAATGGCCTCATCTGCGCGACCGTGACCCCGGTGTCATCGCGGTCCGCTGCTCCATCGGGCGGTTCGGCGAGGAGCACGCCCTCCAGAAGGCCGACGAGGAGCTGGCGGCGACGGCGATGGCCGAGCTCGCCGCCACGTGCGGCGTCACCGAGCTGCCCGCCGAGAGCAGGGTGACCCGGTGGGGCGGCGGCCTCCCGCAGTACAACGTGGGCCACGCCGACCGCGTGGCCAAGGTCCGGGCCGCGGTCGCCGCGGAACCGGGGCTCGCCGTCGCGGGCGCCGCCTACGACGGCCTCGGCGTCCCCGCGTGCATCGCCTCGGCGCGCGCGGCCGCGTCCCGGGTGCTGGACCATTTGCGCAGTCGAGAAGGAGCAGACCATGACCGAGCCGGCGGGTAAGCCGAAGGCGCGCGAACTCAACAACGTCATCCGCTACACCATGTGGTCGGTCTTCCGGGTCGCGAACCCGGGCACCGTGGGCGACAAGGATGCGGCCGAGGTCCAGGACCTCCTCGACCAGGCCGCCCAGAAGGACGTCACCACCCGCGGCACCTACGACGTCGCCGGCCTGCGCGCGGACGCCGACTTCATGTTCTGGTGGCACGCGCCCACGTCCGACGACCTCCAGGAGGTCTACACCCGGTTCCGCCGGACGGCGCTGGGCCGCGCCAGCGAGCCGGTGTGGTCGCAGATGGCGCTGCACCGCCCGGCCGAGTTCAACAAGAGCCACATCCCCGCGTTCCTCGCCGACGAGGAGCCGCGCAACTACGTGTGCGTGTACCCGTTCGTCCGGTCCTACGAGTGGTACCTGCTGCCGGACGAGGAGCGCCGCGCCATGCTCGCCGAGCACGGCAAGATGGCGCGCGACTACCCCGACGTCCGGGCCAACACGGTGTCGTCGTTCGCCCTCGGCGACTACGAGTGGATGCTCGCGTTCGAGGCCGACGAACTGCACCGCATCGTCGACCTGATGCGGCACCTGCGCGGCGCGAAGGCGCGCCTGCACACCCGCATCGAGGTGCCGTTCTACACCGGGCGCCGCAAGCCGGTCGCCGAACTCGTCGCGGGCCTCGCCTGACACCGCATCGGCCGACTCGCCAGAGGGCGGGGCGAATCGGCAGTAAAGTGCCGTCCGTGACCAAGTCTCCCGCCACGCAGTCCCGCGGACGGCACGCGCGCCCGCCGTCCGCGCTCGCGGTCCGCTGGAACCGCCTGATCGGGGCGCTGCGGGAGTCACGCCGGCGCCGGCTGGCCGCCGCCGGCGCGGTGACCGCCGCCGTCGCGCTGGTCGCGGCCGCCGCCGTGCTGGCGCTGCCCGGCGGCTCGGGCTCCGGGCCCCGCGCCGCCGTCGCAGCCGGCACGGCCGCCTCCCCGTCCCCGCACGAGAAGATCGAAACCGCCGGCGACCCCGACGAGATCACCGACGCGGTGCCGTACTTCGCGACCAAGGACCCGGACAAGAAGGTCGTCGAGCACGTCACCGACGTCCGCCGCAGCGGCGCCTTCGTCCGCGTGTACACCGACCTGGGCGAGGACGACGAGAACTCCAAGCCCGCCCTCGACCTGTGCAAGTGGACGACCCAGTTCCTGGAGGACGGCGGCGACGACGAGCCCCGCGTCTTCGTCCACGGCAAGAGCGACGACAACGGCAGCGTCGTCCTCGCCAACAAGCAGAGCGACAAGGACGACTGCGAAGTCCCCGAGACCCGCTAGTAGCCGCCGTACCCGCCGTAGCTGCCGCCGCTGTACTTGTCGTCCGGCAGGTTGCTGGCATCCAGGTTCCGGTGGCCGGGGAATCGGAAGCGGGGCAGCTCGACCATCTCCGGGGCGTCGCTTTCCAGGACTTCCCGCAGCTTGGTGTCCGCGATGCCGCCCGTACCCAGGGCGGCCAGCTTGGCGATCGCATTCGACGCGGACCCCTTGCCCAGTTCGCCCAGGCCGCCGGACGTCCCTGCCTCGGCGTCCGCTCGGAGTCGGCGCCGGGCGGCCCTGCCTCTGCGCGTTCGCCAGAGCCGGCCCCGGAACCGCCTCCGCAGCAGGCCCCTCCCGATCAGGCCGTCCGCGACGTCGCTCACCTCGGCCGATTCGCTGACCGCCGCCAGGACGAAGCGGAGCTGGAAGCCGCTGTCGGGGATCTCTTCAAGGAGTGCGGCCTGGATCGCGTCGCCCGGCTCACGCTCGACGACGGTCACGCGGTGCGTCCCTCGGGAGACGCGCACACGACGCTGTTCGTGGAGGGCGAGCAGCGCGCATTGCGCGACACGGGCGGAACCGCCGCAGAGTAAGGCGATCTCGTAGGGGGTGAACTCGTCCACAGAGGCTCCCGGGGGTGACCGTCAATGTGAATGACCGTCAGTATGACGTGTCAGGCCCCCGGGCGGTTGCGCTATTCGGCGGGTTCGAGGGTGAGGGAGATCGAGTTGATGCAGTAGCGGTCGTCGGTCGGTGTGTCGTATCCCTCGCCATGGAAGACATGGCCCAGGTGGGAGTCGCACACGGCGCACCGGGCCTCGGTGCGGACCATGCCCAGCGAGCTGTCCTCGATCAGCGTGACCGCGTCCGAGTCCGACGGCTCGAAGAACGACGGCCAGCCGCAGTGGCTCTCGAACTTGGTGCCGGACCGGAACAGCTCCGTCCCGCAGGCGCGGCACCGGTACACGCCGACGGTCTTGGTGTCGGTGTACTCGCCGGTGAAGGGCTTCTCGGTGCCCGCCTCGCGCAGCACCTGGAACTCCTCGGGGCTCAGCTGCGCCCGCCACTCGTCCTCGCTCTTGCGGATCTTCTCCATACCTCCGACGGTACCCGCCGCCTTGTCGGACGAGTGGGTTAGCGTGCTGCCATGGCCTCGCCCTTCATCGAGATCCCGGTCGGGGATCGGCTCGTCAAGGTGACCAATCCCGACAAGGTCTACTTCCCTGAGCACGGGTACACCAAGCGGCAGCTGGTGGAGTACTACGTGGCCGTGGGGGAGGGGATCCTGCGCGCCACCCGGAACCGCCCGACGACGCTCGAACGCTGGCCCGCCGGCGTCTTCGAGGGCGCCCGCATGGCCACCCGGGAGGACTACGCCCGCGGGCAGGCGGGCATGGGCGCCGGCAAGTCCGACGCCTTCTACCAGAAGCGCATCCCGAAGGGCGCGCCCGACTGGGTGCAGACCGCCCGGATCGCCTTCCCCAGCGGGCGTTCGGCCGACGAGGTCTGCCCGACCGAGGTCGCCGTGATCGCCTGGGCGGCGAACCTCGGCACGCTGACGTTCCACCCGTGGCCCGTCCGCAAGGGCGACGTCGACCACCCCGACGAGCTGCGCATCGACCTCGACCCGCAGCCCGGCACCGACTTCTCCGACGCCGTCCGGGTGGCCCTCGGCCCGGCCCGCGACCTGCTGTCGGAGCTGGGCTACACCGGCCACGTCAAGACGTCCGGCAAGGGCGGCGTGCACATCTACGTCCGCATCGAGCCCCGCTGGACGTTCACCGCGGTCCGCCGCGCGGCCCTCGCCTTCGGCCGCGAGGTCGAACGCCGCGTCCCCGCCGAGGTCACGACCAGGTGGTGGAAGGAGGAACGCGGCGAGCAGGTGTTCATCGACTTCAACCAGAACGCGCGCGACCGCACGATCGCCTCGGCCTACAGCGTCCGCCCGGCCCCGCACGCCCCGGTGTCGGCCCCGCTGACCTGGGACGAGCTGCCCGACGCCGACCCGCACGACTTCACCATCGCCACGATGCCCGCCCGCTTCGCCAAGCTCGGCGACCTCCACGCGTCCATCGACGACGAGTCCTTCAGCCTCGACGCGCTCCTGGAGCTGGCCGATCGCGACGAGCAGGACCACGGCCTCGGCGACATGCCGTACCCGCCGAACTATCCGAAGATGCCGGGCGAGCCCAAACGCGTCCAGCCCAGCAAGGACACCGACAACCAGTGACTCCGCTGAGGCCCGCCGTGGGCGGCGGGCCTCAGCGTGGGGTCAGTAGAGCCTGCGCTCCTGGACGGGCAGGGTGACGTTGGTCGGGCCGCGCCATGTCGTGCTCGGTTGCGGCGGGGCGACCAGGGTGTTCACGTCCTCCTCGGCGGCGACGACCGGAATGCTGACGGAGCTGCCGCGCAGGTCCACCGTCACCTTGGCGCCGGTGGGGTTCTCGTAGTTGTAGTCGGCGTCCGTCCCGGCGACGACGAGGGCCAGGCGGTGGCCCTTCTTGAGCAGGTACTCCTGGCTCAGGGTCTCCCAGTTGACGTCGTAGTAGCGGCCCGGCTTCAGCGGCTTCGGGTGGCTGAGCGACCGGTCGTTCTGGGCGTCGAGCCAGCCGCGGGCGACCACGTTCACCGGCGAGGTGACCGTCGTGACCTCGGTCTGCTTGTAGCAGGCGTCGTCGGCGGGCGTGCTCTCGCCGTGGCAGTCCTCGGTGGTCAGGGTCCGGACGCCGGAGCCGGCGCCGAGGTAGTCCACCCGGGTGTCGTCGCCGTAGTCGACGAGCAGGGCGGTGAGGTTGGACGTGGGCTTGTCCAGCTTGATCTTCAGGCGTGCGCCGGGGGTGCCGGAGAGTCGGCCGGTCTTCGGCAGCGGCGCCGACACGAACACGGACCGGTACGGCTGCGCGGCCGTCGGGTCGGCGACCATCGCGCTCTCCGGGTAGCCCGCGCCGCGGGGGCCGGCGGCGTCGGTGAACGTGGCGGCCGCGCCGCGGGCGGCGCGCTTCAGGCCGAGGGTGCCGTCCGCGCCGGGGCGCAGGACGATGTTCCGCGCGTCCCGGGACGGCCAGTCCCGCTGGGTGATCCACTGGTCCGGGCCGACCTCGATGTCGGCGCGCGGCTCCCGCATGACGCCGTTGGGGATCTTCTGCAGTTCGTGGTCGAACCACCGGTGCAGGGCCGCCACCCACGCGTCCCGCCGCGTGTCGAACGGGTCGACGTGGCCGCGCTGCGACAGCCACACCTTGCGCTGGACGCCGCGCTTCGCGAGGGCGTTCCACCACTCGGCGAAGTTGTCGTCCTTCACGTTCAGGTCGTTGACGCCGTGGGAGGCGAAGATGCTCGCGTGGACGCGGGAGGCGCGCGCGATCGTCCCGTCCCGGTAGTCGGCGGTCTTCCAGTAGGCGTTGTAGTTGCCGGTGGCGTCGTCCTCGCCCTTGTCGAGGCCCGCGTTCACGGCGGCGCACTTCTCGGGCGGGTCGGTGTCGACGTAGTCGGCGAGCCAGGGCTGCTCGTCGTCGGTGTACTTCACGCCGTTCATGCGGCTGTAGTCGTACCAGCTGCTGATCGCCGAGATCGGGACGATCGTCTCCAGGCCCTCGACGCCGGTCGCGGCCACGCCGTTGGCGAGCGTCCCGTCGTAGGACTTGCCGATCATGCCGGTGCGGCCGGTCGTCCAGGTCGCCTCGGCCGGGCTGCCGTCCGGCTTGTACGCCTTGGCGCGCCCGTTGAGCCAGTCGACGACGGCCTTGCCGCCGAGGACGTCCGTCGGGCCCCCGCTGACCGGGCAGCCGTCGGAGCGGGTCGTCCCCACCATGTCCACGGCGAGGAACGCGTACCCGCGGGGGACGAAGTAGTTGTCGTAGTACAGGGGGAACTTCACCGGGTTCCCGGCGGCGTCGTAGGTCTTGAGCTCGCTCTCGTTGCCGCGCCCGGCGTTGTCGTAGTACGGGCTCTCGTCCATGATCACCGGCACCTTGAGACCCTGCTCGGTCTCCTTCGGCCGGATGATGTCGACGTTGACGCGGTCCTTCTCGCCGTCCAGATCGCTGTCCACGCCCGACTCGACGTAGACGTGCTCGCGGATCGCGTCCTTGTAGGAGAAGGCGGGCTGGGTCACGCCGTCCTTCACCACGATCTTCGGGGACGTCCGGGCCAGCGCCGTCGCGCCGCCGCCGGTGCCGGCGAGCGCCGCGCCCGTCAGCACGGCCACCGCCATCGTCCGCCGGGTCCGTCTCAGGGATCGCCTGGCCAACCCGCACCTCCGGGAATGAAAATGATCACTATCGGGCCACAGGCTCCTCGCCCCGGGACGCCGGGTAAAGGGCGGCGCACGACGAACTCCGACCTGATTTGGTCAGGTCCTGCCCTTGCGCCGCCCCTCCCGCTAGGCGCCCTTCGCCCGGTTCACCGCCGACAGGACGGCCTCCACCGACGCGGTCAGCACGGACGTGTCGCGCCCGGCGCCCCAGCACGTCGTCCCGTCCACGCGGCATTCGGCGTAGGCGGCCGCCTCCGCGTCGTGGCCGGACTCGGTCGAGTGCTCGGCGTACTGGAGGACGTCCACCTTGATCCCGGCGGACGCCAGCGCGGCGGTGAGCGCGTCCAGCGGCCCGTTGCCCGAGCCGGTGTACTCGCGCCCGTCGCCGTCGCCGCCGACGCGGATGACGCCGGTGAAGTCATGCCGCGCCGGGCTCAGTTTGCTGTGGGGGGACGACCCCCCACGCCCCCCGGAAGAGCGATCGGGGGACGCCGTCCGCCAGCCGATCACCGACACCGGGCCGGGACGGTCGAGGTACTCGGCGCGGAACAGCTCCCACAGCTCCGCCGCGGTGACCTCCTCGCCACTGCCGTCCGTCGCCCGCTGCACGACCTGGGAGAACTCGATCTGCAGGCGGCGCGGCAACTCCAGCGCGTACCCGGTGCGCAGCAGGTAGGAGATCCCGCCCTTGCCGGACTGGCTGTTGACCCTGATGACCGCCTCGTAACCGCGTCCGACGTCGGCCGGGTCGATGGGCAGGTACGGAACGTCCCACGGCCGCTGCTCCGGCGGCACGCCTTCCTCCGCGGCGCGCCGCGCGTGGCGGGCCATGCCCTTGCCGATCGCGTCCTGGTGCGTCCCGGAGAACGCCGTGTACACCAGGTCGCCGCCGTACGGGTGCCGCTCGTGGACGGGCAGCCGGTTGCAGTGCTCGACCGTCTGCCGGATCTCGTCGATGTCGGAGAAGTCGATCCGCGGGTCGACGCCCTGCGCGTGCAGGTTCAGGGCGAGGGTGACCAGGTCGACGTTGCCCGTCCGCTCGCCGTTGCCGAACAGGCACCCTTCGACCCGCTGCGCGCCCGCCAGCACCGCCAGCTCGGCGCAGGCCACGCCCGTCCCGCGGTCGTTGTGCGGGTGGACGGAGAGGACCACCGCGTCCCGCCGGGCCAGGTTCCGGTGCATGTACTCGATCTGGTCGGCGTACACGTTCGGCGTCGCGATCTCCACGGTGGCCGGCAGGTTCAGGATCACCGGACGGTCCGGCGACGCGTCCCACAGTCCGGTGACCGCGTCGCACACCTCCAGCGCGTAGTCGGGCTCGGTGAAGTTGAACGTCTCGGGGGAGAACTCGAACCGCACGCCCGGCCTGGCGAGCCGCGCGACGTCCGCCGCCCCGTCCAGGACCAGCCGCCGCACGCCGTCCCTGTCCGAGCCGAGCACGACGTCCCGCCACACCGGGCCCGTCGCCGTGTACAGGTGGACGACGGCCCGGGGGAGCCCTTCGATGGACGCGAACGTCCGCTCGATCAGCTCCGTCCGCGCCGGCGTGAACACCACGGGCGTCACGTCGTCCGGGATCCCCGCCTCGGCCAGATGCCGGACGAAGCCGAAGTCGGTCTCGCTGGCCGACGGGTAGCCGACCTCGATCTCCTTGAACCCCATCGTCACGAAGAGGTCGAACATGCGGCGCTTGCGGGCGGTGTCCATCGGCTCGGCCAGCGCCTGGTTGCCGTCCCGCAGGTCGACGGGCACCCACAGCGGCGCGGCCTCGATGCGCCGCGACGGCCAGGTGCGCTCGACCTCCGGTACCGGCGACGGCACGCGCTCGAACACGGAGCGGTACCGGTGGAACGGCATGGAGCTGCCGCGCTGCGGATTCCAGAAGGGCGCGCCGTCCGGCACCGGGCCGGACGGGGTGCGCAGAGTCGGGAAGTTCATGGGGCTTGTCCTTCGCGGTTGCCGGAAGACCGGCAGCACCGGACCCCGCGGCGGGGTGCCGGTCCGGATCAGGCCCCGCCGCGGCGGCCGAGAAGAAGGCCCTGCCACGACATGCCGTCCACCCAACCACACCTCAGCTCCTCAGACAAGCTGAGGTGAAGCTACCCTGGAGGCCCGCACTCTCCCGAAGGAATCCCCGATGCCGCTCGGCCCTCTGCGCCCCAGCCCGCTCGTCGAGCAGGCCGCCCAGCGCCTCCGCGACCAGATCGCCGGCGGGTCATGGCCGGTCGGGACCAAGCTGCCCGGCGAGACGACCCTGGCCACGGAGCTGGGCGTGGGCCGCTCCACCGTCCGCGAGGCCCTGCGCGCCCTGGCCGGCGCCGGCCTCGTCCAGGCCCGCCAGGGCGCCGGCGTCTTCGTCATCGCGACCGAGCCGGACGAGGACTGGCCCGCCCGGCTCCGCCGCGCCTCCGTCGCCGACGTCTACGAGATCCGCGCCATGCTGGAGGTCCGCGCCGCCGAACTCGCCGCCGAGCGCCGCACCGGCACGGACCTCACCGCCCTCGACACGGCCCTGTCCGCCCGCGACGAGGCGTTCACGGGCGCGGCCATCGAGCCCTTCATCGACGCCGACATCGCCCTGCACACCGCCGTCATCGCCGCCGCGCACAATCCGGTCCTGGCGGACCTGTTCGCCGAGTTCACCCCCGTCCTGCGCGACGGCCTCATCGACCTGGTCACCCTCGTGGACGTCCGCAAGTCCGACACCGCCCACGGCCGGGCCGCCCACGCCGCCCTGGTGGAGGCGATCCGCACCCAGGACCCCGCGGCCGCCGGCGAGATCATCAAGACCGAACTCCACCAGACCCTCGCCGCCCTACTCCAAGGCCGATAGGAGCGGGGGCAGGTCGTTGGCGTGGACGATCGTCAGGCGGCGGGTGGCCCTGGTCATGGCGACGTAGAGGTCCTGGCCGCCCTTGGGGGATTCGGCGAGGATGCCGGACGGGTCGACGACGATGACGGAGTCGAACTCCAGGCCCTTGGCCTCCTCGCAGGTCAGGACGACCACGGAGGAGTCGAGGGCCTCCGGGGTGGCGCCGGCGGCGGCGTCCGGGAGGGCCGCGAGGACGGCGTTGTGCCTGGCCGCGGAGGCGATGACGGCCAGGCGGCCCTCCTTGAACGCGCCGCCGATGCCCTCGCCACCGGTGATCAAGGACAGCTCGGAACCGACGAGCGAGGGCAGTTCGCCGACCGGCAGCGCGAGTGCGGCGGGCGGCGGGCCGTCGTCGCGGACGGGTTCGGGCGGAGTCTGGTCCGGGGCGACGGCGGCGAGCACGTCGGCGGCGACCCTCATGATGGCGGCCGGGGTGCGGTAGTTGACGAGGAGGCGCTGCTCGCGCCAGCGGCCCGGGACGTAGTGGTCGAGCATCTGGCCCCAGGACGAGGCGCCCGCCGCGCTGCCGGTCTGGGCGATGTCGCCGACGACGGTCATGGAGCGGGTCGGGACGCGGCGCATCACCGTGCGCCAGGCCATTTCCGAGAGCTCCTGCGCCTCGTCCACGATGACGTGGCCGTACGCCCACTCGCGGTCGGCCATGGCGCGCTGCGCGGTGGTGCGGTAGGGCCCGTCGTCGTGGTGGCGGTCGGCCAGCTCGCCGGCGGAGGTCACGTCCCGCGCGGAGAGCAGGTTCGTGGTGCCGACGGCCTCGATGACCTCCTGGGCGTAGCGCTCCTCCTCGGCGCGGGCGGCTTCGGCGGCGCGCTGCCGTGCCTTGTCGGCGGAGTCGTCCCTGCCCAGGAGCTCGGCGGCCTCGTCGAGGAGGGGGACGTCCGGGATCGTCCACGGGGAGCGCGGCCGGCGGTGCAGGAGCGCGCAGTCGGAGATGCCCACCTGCGCCCCGAGGCGGGCGAGGGTCTCGGGAGAGGCGTAGAGCTCGGTGAGCAACTGCTGCGGTGTCAGCTCGGGCCAGAGTGCGTTGAGGGCCTCCTGGACGTCCGGGTCCTGCCAGAGGGCCTCCTTGGCCAGGCGCAGGTCCGTTTCGTCCAGCAGGGGTTCGTCCTCGGCCTCGTCGATGAGCTCCTGGAGCCAGTCGGGGAGCCCGCCCGACTTGGCGATCTCCTCCAGGGGCTCGTCCATGATGCGCTCGTACTGCTCGGCCCGGTTGACGGCGAGGGCCTCCAGCATGTCGTGGACGAAGCGGCGCCGCTGGACGTTGTGGGGGAGGCGCATGCCGCGCGCACGGTCGCGGATCTGCTCGCACTGCTCGGCGTCCACGACCAGCGTGAGCCCTTCGACCTCGATGCGCAGGCCGCCGGCGGGAGCGCGCTGCCGGTCGAGGACGGCGGCCTCCACGAGGCCGGCCATGCGCCGGCCGCCCTTGATGACGGTGACCGCCGGGGTCTCGGTGGCCGTCGCCTTGAGGCCCGGGTACAGCTCGCCGACCGTGGCCAGCGCGACGTCGGTCTCGCCGAGGCCCGGGAGCACCTGCTCGATGTAGCGGAGGAAGGTGGCGTTCGGGCCGACGACGAGGACGCCCCGTCGTTCGAGGACGTCCCGGTGCGTGTAGAGCAGGTACGCGGCCCGGTGCAGTGCCGCGACCGTCTTGCCGGTTCCGGGACCGCCCTGCACGACCAGCACGCCCTGCAGTCCGGAGCGGATGACCTGGTCCTGCTCCTCCTGGATGGTGGCGACGACGTCGCTCATCCGGCCCGTCCGGCGGCGGCGGAGGGTGGCGAGGAGTGCGGCCTCGCCCACGATGTCGCCGCGCTCGGACTCGTCCAGGCCCTCCAGGTCGAACACCTCGTCGTCCAGCCGGACGACCTCCCGGTGGCGGAGGTGCAGGTGGCGGCGCCGCGCGAGGGTGCCGGGGGCGCCCGGCGTGGCCGTGTAGAACGGGCGGGCGGCTGTGGCGCGCCAGTCGATCAGGATGGGCTCGTGGTCCTCGTCGCGCAGGCCGATGCGGCCGATGTAGAACGTGTCGCCGGGACCGTCGGCGTCGGCGCGGTGGTCGATGCGGCCGAAGCACAGGGCGTGCTCCACGCCACCGAGCTGGGCGAGCCGCCGGCCGGCCTCGTCGGTCGCGATGGCGCTCTCCACCCGCGCCTGGAAGGCGGCGCCGCCGCCCGCCGCCGGGCCCTCGCGCAGCGCGGCCTCGGCCTTCGCGCGCTCGGCGTCGAGCCGCGCGTAGACGCGGGACACCTGCTCCTGCTCGGTGCGCACCGCGGCCTCGCGCGTTTTTTCTTCCCGTTCCGGGTTGACAGCGTCGGCTTGACGGAGTCCCATGCGTCGGCTACGCTCCTATTCATAGGATGGTGCTATCTGTCTGCAAGTGCGAAGACATGAGCCTACCATCCTTTTCCCGCGCCGCGTGATCTTCTAGCGCCGTCCAAAAGATCGTCTTTGTTGTGGCGGGCGTCATCTGCGCGGTGCCCCGAGGTCACCGATCTTCGTGAGGCTGTCCGGCGATCCATGCCGGAACCCTCCGAAAGGTCGCACCTCCATGGCCGACTCCGCACCTCCGCTGAACCGGCGCGCCTTCCTGGTCACCAGCGGTCTCGCCACCGCCACCCTCGCCGGCACCGCACTCGCCCCCGCAACCGCCGCCCACGCCGCTCCCCGCACGCTGTCCGGTGACCCCTTCACCCTCGGCGTCGCGTCCGGCGACCCCGACCCCGGCGGGTTCGTGCTCTGGACCCGCCTGGCCCTCGACCCGCACGCCGAGGACGGTCGCGGCGGCATGCCCGCCCGGACCATCCCCGTCCGCTGGGAGGTCTCGTCCGACCAGCGGTTCCGCCGCATCGAGCGGCGCGGCACCGCGGCCGCCCGCCCGCAGGCCGCCCACTCCGTCCACGTCGAGCTGAACGGCCTCCGCCCGGGGCGCGAGTACTGGTACCGCTTCCGCGCCGGAAACCACGTCTCCCCGGCCGGGCGGACCCGCACCGCCCCGCACCCGGCCACCTTCGGCCCCGCCCTCGCCATGGCCTTCGTGTCGTGCAGCCAGTTCGAGCACGGCTACTTCACGGCGTACCGGCGGCTCGCCGAAGAGCACCCCGACCTGATCCTGCACCTGGGCGACTACCAGTACGAGTACAAGAAGGGCGACTACACCATCCCGGGCGGCAACGTCCGCGACCACGAGGGCCCCGAGACCGTCACGCTGGCGGACTACCGGCTGCGGCACGCCCAGTACAAGTCCGACCGCGACCTGCAGGCCGCGCACGGCGCCGCACCCTGGCTCGTCGTGTTCGACGACCACGAGGTCGAGAACAACTGGGCCGGCTACATCCCGGAGGCGGGCTCCGACACGCCGTCCTACGAGGAGTTCCGCGCGCGCCGCGCCGCCGCGTTCCAGGCGTACTACGAGAACATGCCGCTGCGCCGCCGCTCCATCCCGAAGGGCCCCGACATCCAGGTCTACCGCCGGGTCCAGTGGGGGCGGCTCGCCAACTTC
The DNA here is from genome assembly GCF_004349235.1 of Actinomadura darangshiensis. Lineage (GTDB taxonomy): Bacteria > Actinomycetota > Actinomycetes > Streptosporangiales > Streptosporangiaceae > Spirillospora > Spirillospora darangshiensis. The sequence goes on from NZ_SMKY01000168.1 coordinate 17,274, forward strand.
CACATGCTCGACACCCGCCAGTTCCGGGACGACCAGGGCTGCGGCGACGGCTACAAGGACTGCCCCGAGGCCACCGACCCGAAGCGCTCCATCACCGGGAACACGCAGGAGAAGTGGCTGCTCGACGGGTTCCGCCGCTCTGACGCCCACTGGGACATCCTCGGCCAGCAGGTGTTCTTCGCCCAGCGCGACAACACCGCCGGGCCCGTCAAGAAGACCTCGATGGACGCCTGGGACGGCTACGTCGCGTCCCGTGACCGCATCACCGGGGGCTGGCTGGACGCCAAGGTCCGCAACCCCGTCGTGCTCACCGGAGACGTCCACGCGCACTGGGCGAGCGACCTGAAGGCCGACTACGACGACCCCGACTCCAGGAAGGTCGGGTCCGAGCTGGTGTGCACGTCCATCACCAGCACCGGCGACGGCGCCGACTCCGATCCCGCCGACCAGCCCTTCCTCGCGATCAACCCGCACTTGCGCTTCTACAACAACCAGCGCGGCTACGTCCTGACGAAGATCGACAAGGAGGAGATGAAGGCCGACTTCAAGACGCTGCCGACCGTCCGGACGCCGGGCGCGAAGAGCTCCACCAAGGCGACGTTCGTCATCGAGGACCGCGTCCCCGGCGTCAACCAGACCTACCTGCGCCCCTACGCGTCCACCAAGATGGCCGCGAAGCCGGAGCGGGACCTGATCCAGCAGACCCTCGACAACGAGACCCAGCCCTGACACCGCGCGGCCGGGACGCGCCGAAGCGTCCCGGCCGCAGCGCCGGTGGTCGAGCCGCCGGTCTCTCAGCGGTCGACGCGTGCGTTCGTCGCTCCGCCGCTGAGAATGTCGCCCAAGTCATAGGCCACCGGGACTTCGAGCTGCTCGTACGTGCAGCTGCCGGGCGTGCGGTCGGGGCGCCAATTGCGGAAGCGGGCGGTGTGCCGGAACCGGTCGCCCTCCATCGCCTCGTACGCCACCTCCACGACAAGGTCGGTACGCAGCGGCACCCAGCTGAGGTCCTTCTTGCCGGTCCAGCGGGAGATGGCGCCCGGCATGCGGTCGACGGTCGCCTCGCTCTGGCTCGCCCACTCCGACCACGGGTGCTCGGAGAGATCCTCCAGCCGGTACCGCTGCAGCTCCTCCACCAGCTCGGCGCGCCGTTTCATCGTGAACGACGCCGCGACCCCCACGTGCTGGAGGTGGCCCTTGTCGTTGTAGAGGCCGAGCAGCAGGGATCCCACGATGGGCCCGGACTTGTGCCAGCGGAAGCCCGCCACAACGCAGTCGGCGGTGCGCTCGTGCTTGACCTTGAACAGGACGCGCTTGTCTGGCTGGTACGGGCTGTCCGTCGGCTTGGCGATGACGCCGTCCAGCCCGGCGCCCTCGAACTCGTCGAACCAGCGCAGCGCCAGGTCATAGGAGTCGGACGCGGGCGTGACGTGGATCGGCGCCTTCACCTCTGACAGCGTGTCGACGAGCCGGCGCCGCCGTTCGCCGAGCGGTACCTCCATCAGCGACTCGTCGCCGACGGCGAGCAGGTCGAACGCCACGAACGACACCGGGGTCTGCTCCGACAGCAGCTTGATCCGCGACGCGGCCGGATGGATGCGCTGCTGGAGGCCGTCGAAGTCGAGGCGCGTCCCCTTCGGCAGCACGATCTCGCCGTCCACCACGCAGCGCTCGGGCAGCTCGCGCCGCACCGCCTCGGCCAGCTCGGGGAAGTAGCGGGTGAGCGGCTTCTCGCCGCGGCTGGACAGCTCCACCTCGTCGCCGTCGCGGAAGACGATGCAGCGGAAGCCGTCCCACTTCGGCTCGTACAGCAGATCGCCCTTGGGCATGGTCTTGACCGCCTTGGCCAGCATCGGCGGCAGCGGCGGACTGATCGGCAGGTCCATCCCCCCATCTTGCGCCCCGGCACCGACAAAAGGACATCCCGGGCGGGGAAAGGGACGTTGGATAATGTGCAGGTCATGCGCCGCCTGCTGCCCGAGCCCGCCGCCGCCGGCGTCGACCCGTACGACGCCTACGGGAACCCGCCGGGGCTGCGCCTGGGCATGGTCATGAGCGTGGACGGCTCGGTCACCGACGCCGAGGGCTGGACGGACGGCCTCGGCGGCGCCGCCGACTTCCGCGTCTTCCGGACCCTGCGGGCCCTGGCCGACGCGATCCTCGTCGGCGCCGGGACCGTCCGCACGGGACGGCTCGGCCCCGCCCGCCTACGCCGCGACCTGCGCGCGCGCCGCGGCCGCC
>NZ_SMKY01000169.1 GCF_004349235.1 Actinomadura darangshiensis
CCCCGCCTAGCACGGGGGCCGGTGGATGCGACCCGTGACCGCCCACCCGTAGCGGGCAGTCGGGAGCGTAAACAACGCCCACAAGGACCGAACCGGCAACCCCGGTCCTCAGGGCCGAGTAGTTGACCTACGCCATGCTCCCCGCGGCTACCCGCTCTCGGAGTCGCTGGCCTCGATCGAACTCGCCGACCGGCTCGGGTTCCACGCGGTCTACGCGGCCGACGAGCCCTGGCACAAGGACCTGTGGCTGCTGTTCGCCGCCGCCGCGGCGGGCACCTCGCAGATCCGCTCGGCCCGTCGGTGTCCGCGGTGATCCTGCGCGAACCGTCCCTCATCGCCCAGGCTGCCGCGACGCTGGACGAGCTCACCGGCGGCGGCGCCGAGGTCGTCCGCTGCAGCGGCAACTTCGGGGCTGCTCGCCCAGTACAAGATCGACTGGGCGAAGACCAAGCCGCTCACCCTTCTACGACGGCCTGTTCACCTTCGCCCGGGCCCGTCCAGGAGCGGCGGCGGGTCCGGCCAGGCCGGCGAGGACGGCGGCGGTGGCGACGGCGGTCGAGACGAGTTTCCTGCGCATCGGTCACGCCTTCCGGAGCCGGTCGATGATGCCGTCGAGGTCGCGGCGGAACAAGCCCTCGCGCAGGACGTGGCCGCCAGGCTCCTCATGCCATTCGTGCGGGATCCCGGCGTCGCCGAGGCGGGCGCGGAACTCCCGCTGGCCGGCGAGCACCTGCGTCTCCTGGACGTAGTCGGCCCAGTTCACCGGGTCAGGGCTCGTCCCGGCGACCAGGAAGATCCGCTTGTTCCGGTAGCTGGGGATGCGCTCCACGGGGTTGTCGGCGCTGACCCTGGCCTCGTCCCACAGCGGCGCCCCGTACACGGTGCCGCCCGCGAGTTCGATGGCCGCGGCGCTGACGTTCGCCCAGTGCACGACGAGGCCCCCGTCGCGGCGCAGGCTCGCAGGCCCGGAATGGGCGCTGACAGACGCGAAATGGCCGTAGTACTTCGCCGCGTACTTCAGCGCGCCGAAGCCGCCCATGGAGAACCCGGAGACCGCGCGTCCGTCGTATTCGGCGTAGGTGCGGAAGTTCGCGTCGACCCAGGGCAGGAGCTGGGCGATGTGGAACGTCTCCCAGTTGCGGGGGCCGGCGTTGGAGGAGACGGGGTTGCTGTACCAGCCGGCATGCCCGCCGTCCGGCATGACGATGATGATGGGCTTGCCAGCGCTGATAGCGCGGATGCCCCATCGGTCGAAAGTGATGAAGTCCTGGTCGGTGCCGCCGCCGTGGAACAGGTACAGGACGGGATAGCGCCGCCCGCTCGAATAGTCGCTGGGCAGCAGGACGTTGACTCCCGGATCCCATCCGATCGCGTCGGTCGCGAACCGGTAGTACTTCATGCGCGCGTCGCTCTCGTTGCGATCGACGATCCGCAGGCCGAACCCGTCATCGGCCGCTTGCGCGGCGGTGGCGGACCCGATGACGCCCGCGCCGCCAAGCGCGACCGCGGCGGTCACGCCGCCCGCCGTTCTCAGCACATGCCGACGGGAGATGTTCGACTGGCTCACCCTGGCCTCCTGGGGGGAATTCGCCGCACCGGCCGCGGTTTCGCGTGGGAGCGCGGGAGACGATTCAGCACGCAGCGGATCGTAAGCGCCCGGCGACCGGAAGGCCGCGGAGGTGTTCGGGCCCAGTCGAAATCCCCTCGTGACCGCCGCGGTTTAACTTCGGACGATGGGCGGCGTCCTGCGCATCCACTTCAGCGACCGCGATTTCCGGCACGTGCAGCTCGCGAGATCGGCCGATCCGGTATGGGAGGCGTTCCTCGGGCTCCACGTCCTCACCACGTCCCTGGCCCGGCTGCCCCGGCGGCTGCACCCGTGGCGGCGCCGGGCGGTGCGGCGGCTGCGGGACGCCGACCTGCGCGCGGCGTCCCGGCTGCTCCGCGACCTGGCGCCCGCCGACGCCGCCTACTTCCCCGACTTCCTGACCCCCGCCGAGTCGGAGGAGGGCATGGCGGCCGCCCTGCATACGCTGCGCGCCACACCCGGCACCCGGCTGGCCCGCGAACTGCGCGAGGCCGCCCGGTACCGGACGCTCCCCGGCTGGACCCGGCGGCTCGCCTCGGGCGACCGCGCCCTCCTCGACCAGGTCGCGGACGCCGTCCTGCACTTCCACACCCGGCTGATCGCACCGGACTGGAGCGAGGTCGAGGCCACCGTCGCCACCGACTGGGAGAGGCGGATGGAGACGCTGGAGGGCGGCATGGGGGCGATGCTGGAGACCTTGGCGCCGTTCGCCTGGCGGGACCCGGTGCTCACCGCGCCGTACCCGGTGGACGCCGACCTGCACCTGAAGGGACGCGGCGTCCGGCTGATCCCGTCCTTCTTCTGCCACACCACGCCGATCGCCATCGCCGACCCCAGCCTGCCGCCGGTCGTGGTCTACCCGGTCCGCAGCGAGCCGCCGGCCCCCGGGACCCGGCACGCGGACGTCCTCGCCGCCCTGCTCGGCACCGGCCGGGCTAGGGTGCTCAGCGCCCTGACCGTCACGTTCACGACTGGGTCCGTCGCCGTCCGCCTGGGCATGCCCGCGTCCACGGTGAGCGGCCACCTGAAGGTCCTGCGCGACGCGGGCCTCGTCCACAGCGAACGGGACGGCGCCCACATCATGCACCGCCTGACCAGCCGAGGCCGCCACCTCCTGAGACCACCCTGAGCGACAGGACGCGACACGGACCGCCATCACTCGTCCTGCGCGAACATCCCGCCCGGGATCGAACCCGGCGTCTACCTGGTGAGCGCCGAGTGGGTCTCGTCCAGCAGGGTGAGCATTTCTTCTTGGGTCTCGGCGAGAAATGCCTGCTCTACTGCGGTGAGAGCGCGTCCGTCCGTCAGCCAGGCGATGACGTCGCGGTAGCTTGCGGTCTCCTTTTCCCAGAAAGGGTTTCCCAGCTTGGGCCCGGCCGTCCGCCAGGTCACCCCCGTTGTGACGAACTCGTGCAGATTGCGGATCGCGCCGCTCGAGCCGAGCCGTCCCCACCGGTCGAGGAACGGCACCAGATCGATGCCGGTGAGCCCCAGGCTGCACAGCACCGCCCCGATGTCGGGCCAGGCGTCTTCGTCGTCGACCTTGGTCTCCCACCACCGGGTCAGGAAGGCCCTGACGGCGGCGCGCTCGGGATCGGACCACTCCGTCCACCGGCCGCGGCCGAGCTTGCCGAACACGATCTCCGGATCGGGCCAGTTGAACTCGTTCTCCGCGGCGAGTTCGAGCAGCCGAGGGAGGAAGTAGCGGAACTCCGGCACGCCGCCCCACAGGATGAGCGCCTCCGTCGCGTACCGCCGGAGCACGTCCACGCTGAGGCCCCGCACTGGCCCTTCGAGCAGCGGCCGGTCCTCGTCGGGGGCCACGCAGTGCGCGCACCCTTCCACTTTCAGCGGCCGGGGAACCTGCCCGAACACCTCGTAGAGCCCCTCGATCTCACCACTCATGCGCTCGGCCACGTCCGGAAGTCTGCGCGGTTTTCCGGAAGGATGCACGTGGGACGGCACCGCTGATCGGAGGCAGGCGTGATGGACGAGTTCGATGTCGTGGTCGTGGGGGCCGGGCCGACGGGTGAGAACCTCGCGGACCGGGCGCACGCCGGCGGGCTGAGCGTGGCGATCGTGGAGAGCGAACTGGTCGGCGGTGAATGCTCGTACTGGGCGTGCATGCCCAGCAAGGCGCTGCTGCGCCCGGCCGCCGCGCTGGCTGACGCGCGGCGCGCGCCCGGTGTGGGCACCGGGACGCTGGACGCATCGGCCGTCCTCGCACGCCGCGACGACTTCGCCTCGCACTGGAAGGACGACGGCCAGGTCGGCTGGCTGGAAGGCGCCGAGCTCGTCCTGGTGCGCGGCCACGGACGGCTGGACGGGGCCAAACGCGTCGCGGTGGAGACCCCGGACGGCGGGCGCCGGGTGCTGACCGCCCGCCACGCCGTCGCGGTGTGCACCGGCACCGGCGCGGCCCTGCCCGACCTGCCGGGCCTGGCCGGCGCCCGCCCCTGGACCAGCCGGGAGGCGACCTCCTCGTCGCAGGTGCCGCCGCGCCTCGCCGTCATCGGCGGTGGCGTCGTGGCATGCGAGATGGCCACCGCCTGGCGCGCGCTCGGCAGCGAAGTGGTGCTGCTCGTACGCGGATCACAGCTGCTGCCGCGGACGGAGCCGTTCGCTGGAGAAGCTGTGGCCGAGAGCCTGCGCGCGGCAGGGATCGACGTGCGCTTCGACACGTCCGTCACCGAGGTCCGCCGCGAGGGAACGGTGACGCTCACGTTGGACGGCGGCGGCACCGTGACCGCGGACGAGGTGCTGTTCGCCACCGGCCGTTCCCCGGCCACCGCCGACCTCGGCCTGGAGACCGTCGACCTGGCCCCGGGCCGTCCGATCGAGGTCGATTCCACCGGGCTCGCCACCGGCGTCCCCGGCGGATGGCTGTACGCGGCCGGGGACGTCAACGGCCGCGCACTGCTCACCCACCAGGGCAAATACCAGGGACGGATCTTCGGCGAGGTGATCGCCGACCGCGCCGCCGGCCGCCCGCTCGACACCGCCGACTGGGGACGCAGCGTGGCGACCGCCGACGAGCGCGCGGTGCCGCAGGTCGTCTTCACCGACCCCGAGGTCGCCGCCGTCGGCCTCACCCTGGACGAGGCGACCCGCAAGGGATACCGGGTGCGGGCGGTCGACTACGACATCGGCGACGTGGCCGGCGCCTCGCTGCACGCCGACAACTACCAGGGCCACGCCCGCGCGGTCGTCGACCTGGACCGCGAGACGCTCCTCGGCGTCACCTTCGTCGGCGCGGGCGTCTCCGAACTGCTCCACTCGGCCACCATCGCCGTCACCGCCGAAGTCCCCATCGCCCGCCTGTGGCACGCCGTCCCCGCCTACCCCACGATCAGCGAGATCTGGCTCCGCCTCCTGGAGACCTACCGCGCCTGAACGCTCGCGCGGTTCGTCGGCTCCATCGCGTGGTAAAGGTCGGGCATGATCGAGGATGATCGGCCCGCACCGCGTCACCGCAGGCCGCAGGGCACCGGGGACGAGGCGGTCACCGCGGCCGGACGGATGACGGAGGCGCTGGAGACGACCGAGTGCGCACGAGGGCACCTTTACTCCTTCCACCAGTTGACCGGCCGGGCGGACGGGCAGCTGGACGAGGCCGTGGCGTTCCTGCGCGCGGCGGGCCAGGACGAACTGGCGGACAGGGTGTCTCAGGAGTTGGTCGGCCGCAACGTCCTGACGGGGCGCTGGACGTTCCAGCTCGTCGAGGAGTACGACGACGGCTACTACCGGGCGTTCCGCCGGCTTGAGGAGGAGGTCCGCGGCCGGCTCGTGGAAGGGCGGCGGCACGTCTACGAGGCCGAGATGAAGGAGCGGCGGCGTACGCACGGCCTTCCGCATCACACTGCCGTACCCGGCGGCAACGAGGCGGCGGGGGAACCGCGAGACGGCCGCTGACTCCACATCGCGCAGCGTCAGATGTGGTGGCGGAGGAGGAGGTCGGCGGGGTACGGGTCCAGGTAGGTCTGCTGGGCCAGGTAGTCGACGTGTTCGCCTTCGGCGTGGTGGCGCAGCAGGGCGATCGGAACGCTGAGAGGCGTTTCGCCGTGCTGGTAGGACTCGATCGCGGCCACGATGTCGTGGCGGCGGGTCGGGTCGAGGTTGGCGCTCAGCGGGCTGAAGACGTGCAGGAGCGCGTTGGCGTGGCGTCCGCGCTTGGGCCGGACGGCGAAGGCTTCGCTGAAAGCGCGGCGGTACTCGGCCTCCAGGCCCTGGCGCGGCCGGCGGCCCGCCTGGGCGACGATGCGGCCCATGTCCCGGTACGACGACGGGTCGTGGGCGAGGATCTGCAGCTTGTGGCGGCTGTGGAAGGCGACCAGGTCGCGGGGGTTCCAGTCACCGGTGAAGAGTTCACGCAGGCGCGCGTGAGCGAAGATGCGCTCGACGAAGTGCTCGCGGAGGACGGGGTCGCGGAGCCGTCCCTCCTCTTCGACGGGAAGTTCCGGGAGCGCGTCGGTGACGAGGGCGGCGAACACGCCTCGGCCGCCGCGGTCGACCGGCTGCCCGTCGGTGCGTTCGCCGGGCCGGCCGGACGCGTAGCGCGGCAGGTTCTGCAGCCCGCAACTCGGCGAGCGTGACTTGAACACATAGCCGTCGATGTCGGCGAGGTCGGGAAGCCGGTCCTCCGCGAGCTTGGTCATCGCGCCGGTGTGGTCCGAGGTCTCGTCCCTGGTGACGATCCGCCCGTCGCTGAGCAGGCGCAGGGTGGGACGGGGTGCGCCGAGGCCGATCTCGATCTCCGGGCAGACGGAGACCCAGTCGACGTGGGCGGCGAGGGGCCCGGTGAGGAACCGGTCGCGGCTGTGGCCGCCGTTGTAGCGGACCGGCGCGCCCAGCAGGCAGCTGGACACCGCAAGCCGGGGACGCGGGTGATCCACCGGCGCCGGGCCGGGCGGTGGACGGGGAGGGGTCACAGCAGATCCCGCATCCGCCGCAGCCCGCGGGTGGTGCGTGCCTTGACCGTGCCGAGCGGGATGTAGTACTCGCTCAGCGCTGCCTCCAGAGTCACCCGATCCCGATTCCCGGCGGAAACCGCTTCAAGCCTGACCAGGAGCTCCGGACGACCATGCGCGACCGGAAGCGGGGTGCCGGCCGGTCGCGTGGGCAAAATCCGAACAAGGCGCGCATGTGGGGTCGGACGCCGGGTAAGTGGCGGGCGATCAAGGGGGGAGCATGCGCCTGTGCCTGGTGACGGGTGCCAGCGGCTACATCGGGGGCCGGCTGGTGCCCGCGCTGCTGGACGCGGGCTACCGGGTGCGGTGCATGGCCCGCTCGGCCCAGCGGCTGCGCGATCACCCGTGGGCGGGACGGGTCGAGGTGGTGGAGGCGGACGCCACCGATCCCGCCTCGACGCGGCGGGCCCTGGAGGGCGTCGACGTCGCCTACTACCTGATCCACGCGATCGGCGGTAAGGGCGGCTTCGCCGACGCCGACCGCCGGGCGGCCCGCACGTTCGCCGGCGCGGCCCGCGAGACGGGGGCCGGGCGGCTGGTCTACCTCGGCGGCATGGACCCCGACGAGGAGCTGTCGCCGCATCTGCGGTCCCGCGCCGAGGTGGGCGGGATCATGCTCGGCAGCGGGGTGCCGACGGCGTGGCTGCGCGCCGCGGTGATCATCGGCTCGGGGTCGGCGTCGTTCGAGATGCTGCGGTACCTCACCGAGCGCCTGCCGGTGATGGTCACGCCGCGGTGGGTGCACACGCTCATCCAGCCGATCGCGATCCGGGACGTCCTGCACTACCTGGTGGGCGCCGCCGAGCTGCCCGCGGAGGTGAGCCGCGGGTTCGACATCGGCGGCCCGGACGTCCTCAGCTACGGCGACATGATGCGCCGCTACGCCGCCGTGGCGGGGCTGCGGCGGCGGATCATCGTTCCCGTCCCGGTGCTGAGCCCGTGGTTGTCGAGCCTGTGGGTGGGCGGCATCACGCCGGTGCCCGGGGGCCTCGCACGGCCGCTGGTGGAGTCGCTGCGCAACGAGGTGGTGTGCGCCGAGAACGACATCGCCGAGTTCGTCCCGCCGCCCCCCGGGGGCGCGACCGGGTTCGACCTTTCGGTGGCGCTGGCGCTGCGGCGGGTCCGCGAGGCCGATGTCGCCACGCGGTGGTCGTCGGCCAGCACGCCCGGCGCACCGAGCGACCCGCTGCCGACCGATCCGGACTGGGCGGGCGGCAGCCTCTACACCGACGAGCGGGCCTGCCGGACGGACGCGCCGCCCGAGCGCCTCTGGGAAGTGATCGAGGGGATCGGCGGGGAGCGCGGCTGGTACTCCTTCCCGATCGCCTGGCGGGCGCGGGGCGTCCTGGACCGGCTGGTGGGCGGCGTCGGGCTGCGCCGCGGGCGCCGGGATCCGCGCCGGCTCCGGGTCGGGGAGACCGTGGACTTCTGGCGGGTGGAGGAGATCGAGCCCGGACGGCTCCTGCGGCTGCGCGCCGAGATGCGCCTGCCCGGACTGGCCTGGCTGGAGCTGGGCATGCGCCAGGACGGTTCCTTCACGCAGCGGGCGCTGTTCCACCCGCGCGGTCTGGCCGGTCACGCGTACTGGTGGGCCTTCCGCCCGTTCCACGACCGGGTCTTCGGCGGGATGTGCCGCGGCATCGTCCGCGCGGCCGAGCAGGGCCGACCGCGGCCTTTGTCGAAGAAGGCGAATTAACGCACTGGAACAGCGGCCTTTTCGGTTGTCGAATTCCAAGCCGTGGGTCGCATCATAAGGATCGCCGCCCTAGCATGGGAAAGCGCGATGTGATCTTGGGGGACCGGCCGGGGGAGACTCGGAGGACGGCGCGGTATGGCGCGGAGTGCGCACGGGCGACGGGCCTTCGTGCTGATGGGCGATCCGCCCAAGGTGGGGTCGTTCCTCTCGGACCTGCACGCGCGCGGCCTCGCGATCCTCATGGTCGTCGGCCCGCCCAGATCGGATCTCGACGAGGCGTCCAGGGCGTTCCTCGATGTGCCGGGGCATCCGTTCTCCGTCATCGACGAGACGGCGCATCTGGACGGCGGCGACCTGGCCGGCATCGTTGACCAGGTACGACGCTGGTCGGAGCACTACAGCATCGCGGGGATCTTCGGGGCGAGCGCGGTGTTCGCCGAGGCCGCCGCCATCGTGGCGGACGGCCTGGGGCTCCCCGGCCCGGGGATGCGGGCGGCGCGCGTTTGCCGGGACAAACTGCTGCAGCGCCTTTATCTCCGCGGGTGGAGTCCCGAATCCCGGCTGGCGACATCGGAGTCCGCCGCCGAGGCCGTGGAGTGGGCCGCCCGAGCATTGCCGGTGGTCGTCAAGCCTTTGCATCTGTCGTCCAGCATTGGCGTGCGGCAGTTCGACGACGCGGCCGCGCTCGGCCGCCATCTCGCCCGGCTCGGCCCCGGCGACAAGTTGCTCATCGAACCACGCGTGAACGGCCGCGAGTACAACGTCGACATCATCACCGCCAAAGGCCGCCCGGTTTTTTCGGCGGTGACACAGAAAGGCACGAACGAGCAGATCACACCGTTCTTCGCGGAGCTGATCCATACGATCCCGCCGGTCAACGCCGAGGAGGCGGAGATCGGGCGGCTGCTGCGGACGGCGGGCGAGGTCGTCCGGCACCTGCGGTTCGAGACCGGCTGGGCGCATGCCGAGTACCGGCTGGACGAGGCGGGCGAGCCCGTGCTGATGGAGATCGCCGCCCGCCCGCCCGGCGACGGCTGCATGGCGCTGTTCCACATCGCGACCGGCCGGGCGTTCGAGTCGCCGCTCATCGACGCGGCCCTCGGCGCCGATGGCGTCGCGTTTCCCGAACCTCGGCGGCGGGCGCGCCAGGTCTATTTCGACCACGCGCCCGGAGTGCTCCAGGACGTCACCGTGGACTGGCCGTCCGGCACCTGCCCGAGGTGGCTCTGCGACACCGGAATCTGGCCGCCGCCGCGCCCGCTCCTCCCCCACGACCCGCCCGCGCTGCACGAGGTGATGATGCAGAAGGACCGGGGCGCGGCGCTCCGCCCGATCGCCGACTCCGGCCACCGGGCGGTGACCGCGCTCTTCGACGCGCCCCTCGACGCCGACATCGACCTCCTGGAGGCGCGAGTCCGCGACGCGGTGACCCTGCACGTCCAGGGAGCGGCGGCCTGGACGGCCCGGTGACGTTCTGGCTCCCGCCCGGCCGGGCGCAGCGGAACCTCGCACTGATCGTGTTCGTCCACGCCACGGGCCGCGGCGCCTATGTCACGGCGGGCGTCCTGTACTTCACCCAGTCGGTCGGCCTGCCCGTCGGCCAGGTCGGCGTCGGGCTCAGCGCCGCCGGGCTGCTGGCGCTGGCGGCGGGTCCGCCCGTCGGGCACCTGGCCGACCGGTGCGGCGCCCGCGGGGTCTTCACGGCGGCCCTGCTGTGCGGCAGCGCGGCGATCGCCGCGCTCGCGCTGGCCAGGGGGTTCTGGACGTTCCTGGCCGCCGCGTGCGCGACCGCGTTCACCCACACGGCGGGCCTGGCCGCACGCGGGCCGCTGGTCGCCGACCACGGCCGGGACCGTCCGCATGAGTTCCGCGGCTACCTGCGCTCGGTGAGCAACATCGGCATCGCCCTCGGAACGGTCCCGGCCGGCTGGGCGGTGCAGACCGGTACCCGCTCGGCCTATCTGGCGCTCATCCTCGGCACGGCCGCGTCGTCCGCCTGCGCGGCGGCGCTCACCGCGCTCCTCCCCGCGACCCGGCCGATCCCCTCGGACGAGGGGTCCCGGTGGGTCGCGCTCAAGGACGGCCCGTACGCGGTGCTGACCGTCCTGGACGGGGTGCTCGCCGTCCAGTTCAAGGTGCTCACGATCACGCTGCCGCTCTGGATCGTCACCCGCACCGACGCGCCCAACTGGCTGATCAGCGCGACGATGCTGGTCAACACCGCCATGGTCGGCACGCTCCAGACCCGGGTCACCAGGAACGCCGGCACACCGCCGGCGGCCGGGCGGGCCATCCGCCGTGCCGGGTTCACGTTCCTGGTCTCGTGCGCCGTCATCGTCCTGTCGGCCGGCATGCCGGGATGGGCCGCCGCCGCGACGATCCTCGCCGCCGTCGTCGTCCACACGGTGGGCGAGCTGTGGCATGCCGCCGGCGGCTTCGAGCTGTCGTACGCGCTGGCGCCGCCGCACGCGATCGGGCAGTACCAGGGCCTTTTCGGCATGGGGCTCGGCGCCGCCGACTTCTTCGGCCCGGCGATGGTGACGGCGCTGTGCATCCAGTGGGGCCGGCCCGGCTGGTTCGTGCTCGGCGGGATCTTCGCCGGGACGGGGCTGCTCGTCCCGCCGGCCGTCGCCGTGGCGGAACGGCGCACCGGCCGGACGAGCCGCTCCCTCCCGCGCGTGACCTCCTCCCGGCCATGACGCGCGTCGAGAACGGAGAAGGCGCGAGGCCGCCGATGCGGGTCGCCGTGCTGCACGGAGGCGACAGCGACGAGCGCGACCTGTCGCTGGCCTCGGGGGCGGCCGTCGCCGAGACCCTGCTGGCGCGCGGCGACCGGGTCAGCCTCGTCGACCCGCTCGGCGGGGTGACGCAGGTCCGCACCAAGGCCGATCTGCCCCGGGTGGAGCTCGCGCTGGAGCCGTCCGAGATCCCTCCGGCGCCCGGACGCGGGCGCTGCTTCGAGGTGATGACGAGCGCGGAGGTCGCCGGGGGACTGCGCCAGGCGGACGTGGTCTTCGTCGCCCTGACGGGCGGGTGGGGAGGCGACGGGCACATCCAGGCGCTGCTGGACCTGATGGAGGTCCGCTACACCGGCCCGGGGGCGGCCGCCGCGTCGCATGCGCTGGACAAGCTGGTGGCCCGGCGGCTCCTGCACGCCGCCGGCGTCCCCATCGCGCCGGCGGTCGCCGTCTCCGCGGCGCTCTCCGGCCCGCGGGGCCGCGCCGAGCTGCGCGCGGCCGCCGACCTGCTGCGGCAGGGGCCCGCCGTGGCCAAGCCGGTCCGCGGCGGCGGCAGCCTGCACGTCGAACTCGTCCGGACCGTGGACGAGCTGCACGCGCTGCTGGCCGTCGGCCCCGGCGACCTGCTGGTCGAACGCTATCTGCCGGGCCGGGAGTTCACCGTCGGCATCGTCGGGGACCGGGCGTTACCGATCATGGAGGTCACGCCGCCCACCGCCCTGTTCGCGTACGGCGCCAAGCGGCTGCCCGCGCTGCACAGCCGCAAGTGCCCGGCCCCGATCCCGGCCGGCGACGCCGCGGTCCTGCGGTCGCTGGCGCTCCGCGCGCACCGCGCGATCGGCCTGGACCACCGCTGCTACTCCCGGGTCGACCTCCGCTGCGACGGGACGGGCGCCCCCTACTGCCTGGAGGTCAACGCGCTGCCCGGCCTCACCGAGATCAGCATGTTCCCGCAGGCGGCCGCCACGGCGGGCTGGTCGTTCACCGACCTGATCACCACGATCATCGGGCTGACCCTGGCCCCCCGCACCGGCTGACCGCCGGTTGCTACTACGTTTGTAGCAGTAGGGGTAGGGTCGTGAGGGACGGCCGACGATGGGGAGTGTGCGATGCCTTTCTGGGACAAGCTGCGCGAGTCGAGCCAGACCATGCAGACGCAGTTGCTCAGTAAGAAGAACGAACTGAAGAGCGGAGCGTTCCGGGACGCGAGCATGGCGATGTGCGCGCTGGTCGCGGCCGCCGACGGCAGCGTGGACCCGTCCGAGCGGCAGCGGACGGCGTCCCTGATCGCCTCCAACGAGGTGCTGCAGAACTTCCAGGCCGACGACCTGCAGCGCCGGTTCAACGACTACGTGTCCAAGCTGACCGCCGACTTCGCGTTCGGGAAGGTGTCGGTCCTGCAGGACATCGGCAAGGCGAAGAAGAAGCCCGCCGAGGCGCGCGCCGTCATCCAGATCGGCATCGTGATCGGCGGCGCTGACGGGACGTTCGACGACGACGAGAAGGCCGTCGTCCGCGAGGCGTGCTTCGCGGTCGGGCTCGACCCGGCCGAGTTCGAGCTCTGACGCGGGGCGCGTCCGGTCACCAGAACGCGGGCAGCGACAGCAGGACCGACAGGACGACGTGGTCCAGCTGGAGGGTCGCGGCGGTCAGCGAGACGCTGACCACGCCGTTGCCCGTGAACAGCAGCGGGCCGGCGACCGCGTTCTTGGCCGGGGGCGTGCCCAGCAGCGCCTCGACCCGCTCGACGACCCCGGACTCGGCGAACGCGTTCACCGGGCCGGTGGCCCGCGGCTGCGCGAGCGCCACCTTGGCGAGCGTCCGGGCGACGACGGCGCGGTCGCCGGTCGCCTCCGCGGCGTCCTCGTCCGCCCAGCGCTCCGTGGCCAGCCGCAGCCGGGCGGCCAGGGGGCGCAGCGGCGGCAGGGCGGCCGCGGCCAGGTCGCCGGCGGCGAGGTAGCGGTGGTGCCGGTGCCTGAGGTGGGACGCCTCGTGCTGGAAGACGACGCGCAGCTCCGCTGGCGTCAGCTCCCGCAGCAGGCCCCGGGAGACCAGGACGCCGCCGTTCCGGCCGGGGACCGCGACGGCGATCGGGACGCCGGTGTCGAGCGGCTCCCGGGCGCCGGCCCGCGCGGCGCGGAGCCCGGCGGCCCGGCGGGCGGCGGTCCTGCCCGCGGCCACCAGGCCGGCGGCCGGCAGGACGGCCGCCGCGATCCCCACCGCGTCCGGGACCGGCCGGTCGTCCCCGAACAGCGCCCACTCGGGGACGTGCGCCGCGGCGGACGGCGCCAGCGTCGCCGCGTAGTTCACCGCCACGAAGAACCCGGTGCCGAACGCGGCGACCGCGGTCATCGCCCCGGTCGTCGCCAGCAGCCGCGCCGACCAGGACGGATGGAGCCGGGGCGGCATCCGCGCGAGCGCGACGCTCAGCGTCAGCATGATGGCGAGCGGAAGGAAGGTGAACCAGTTCACCCGCCGGCCCCCAGGCGGTCGAGGAACTCGCGCAGCTTGCGCGCCTCCTCGACGCTGAGCGAGCGCGCGAACCGGTTCAGCACGGTTCCCGGGTCGCTGGCATGCCGCAGGTGGTCGCGCATGCGGTCGGCCACCAGCTCGGACTCGTCGACGGCGAGCCGGTACCGGTAGTGCCGGCCCACCCGGGCGCGGGAGACGAGCCGCTTCTCGTGCAGCCGGTGCAGGATCGTGTTCACCGTCGTGTAAGCCGGTGCGCCGTCCAGCCGGTCCACCAGCTCGGCCGTGCTGGCCGAGCCGCCCGCCCCGGCGAGGGCCGCCAGGACCTCGGCCTCCAGCTGCCCCAGTGGCCTGCGCGGCAACGGCCTCACCGGCCCTTCCGCAGGACGTCGGGCTCAAGGTAGACCAGCCGCGCGATCGGCACCGCCGCCCGGATGCGGGCCTCGGCGTCGTTGATCGCGTCGGCGACCTCCCGCGCGTCGTCCTGCAGGTCGATCGCGATCTTCGCGGCGACGAGCAGCTCGTCCGGCCCGAGGTGCATGGTGCGCATGTGGATGACCGAGGGCACGTCGTGGCCCTCGGTGATCGCCCGCCGGATGAGGCGCACGTGCTCGGCGTTCGCGGACTCCCCGATGAGCAGGCTCTTGACCTCGGTGGCCAGCACGATCGCGATGGCCGCGAGCAGCACGCCGATCGCCGCGGTGCCGATGCCGTCCCAGACGCCGTCGCCGGTGATCAGGGTCAGGCCGACGCCGGCAAGCGCGAACACCAGGCCCACCAGCGCCCCGGTGTCCTCCAGCAGGATCACCGGCAGCTCCGGCGACTTGGACCGGCGGACGAACTGCACCCAGCTCGCCCCCTTCCGGACCCGGTCGGCCTCCCTGGCCGCGGTGCGCAGCGCCGTCCCCTCCAGGGCGATCGCGACCAGCAGGACCGCGATCGGCACCCACTGCCACTCGTCGATCGGGTGCGGGTCGCGGATCTTGTGGTACGCCTCGTACAGCGCGAACAGGCCGCCCAGGCTGAACAGGACGATCGCGACGAGGAAGGCGTAGATGTAGCGCTCGCGCCCGTACCCGAAGGGGTGCTCCTCGGTCGCGCGCCGCTCGGCGCGCTTGCCGCCGATCAGCAGCAGCGCCTGGTTGCTGGAGTCGGCCACCGAGTGGATGGCCTCCGCCAGCATCGAGGACGAGCCCGTCAGGGCGAACGCCACGAACTTGGTGACCGCGATCCCCAGGTTCGCGCCCAGCGCGGTGATGACGGCCTTGGTACTGCCTTCGGCGCTCACGGGTTCCCCGTCCCCTCCGTCTCCCTGCATACGCGCGCCCGTCCGCGCACGCCGTGTGACTACACTTGTAGCAGAAAGCTCAGTGCCCGGTATGCCGGACCTGGGCGGTGAAGGGCTCGATGCCGTTGACGACCGCCTCGAAGCGGAGCGAGTGGAACAGGTCGAACGAGTGCTGGGCCCCCGGCAGTTCGGCGCAGCAGACCGGGTTCGCCGAGACGCTCCGCAGCCGGTCGACGAAGTAGCGGGTCCCGCCGGCGTGCACGAGGGTGTCCGCCCCGGCGTGCAGGACGAAGATCGGCGGCGCGTCGGGCCGGACGTAGGACACGGGGGACGCGGCCGTGTCGCCGCCGATACCGCCGTGGTACCCGTACAGGGAGATCGCGCCGGTGACGGAGGTGTCGGCGTCCTCGAAACCGGGCTGGAACGCGGGGTCGGACGGTGTCAGGGCCGCCATCGACGCCAGGTGGCCGCCCGCGGAACTGCCTGAGACGAACAGCGTCGAGGGGTCGGCGCCGTACTCGTGCCCGTGCTCGCGCACCCAGGCGATGACCTTCTTGGCGTCGATCAGGTGCTCGGGGAAGCCCGCCTCCGGCCGGAGCCGGTAGTTGGCGCTGACGCAGACCCACCCCTGGCTCGCCAGCCGGTTCCGCTTGCCCGCGGGGCCGTAGGCGATGTCAGACACCCGTTCGACGTCCCGGCGCCGTACGAAGAACGGCCTGAACAGGATGCGGGCGAGAGGAAGATCGGGGCACGGCGCGGGAGCGCGGCCGGCGAGCGCCTCCGCCACCGCCGGGCCCGCCCGCAGGCCGCGCCGGGCGATGACCACGAGACCGGCCGCGGTGAGGACGGCGGCCCCGCACGCCGCCCACGCGGCGGGTGACGCGAGATCGCCCTGGGCGGCCGCGAGGAGGGTGCACGCGAGGAGCCAGGCGAGCCCGGCGAACGGAAGCTCGTTGATCGCCAGGCCGAGCCGGAAGCTCAGCCTGCCGAGGCGGGGGCCGTGCAGCGGCGCCAGCGCGAAGCCGGTGGGGATCGCCAGAAGGGCGACCGAGATGGCGTAGCCGACGGGGAAGTCCGTCGCGGGCAGGGATCCGATCATCATGTTCTCTCCTTCGGCGGGGGCCGGCACGACGAGCGTCGCGGCCGCGCCGCCCCGCCCGCATCGGCCGCGCGAAGGCGGTCGCGCCGACCGCGGTCGGCGCCGTCACCGACTTTGGTCGGGGCCCCCGGACGCCGTCAGCCGGCTGTCAGACGGCGCGTACGGCTGTACGAACGGCCCGGCGGACAAGCTGACAACACCGATCTTCTTGTGGACAACTGAGCGGTCCGTGACCGTGGACTCCGCCGGTGAACTTCGCTCCCGAAGCCTGCAACCAGGAGAAACGATGAAGTTGTCCTCATGTGCCGCCGCTCTCATGGCGACCGCCCTGCTCGCGTCCCTGGCCGGCGCGTCCAAGACGCCGGCGGCGCAGGCGGCCGGCACCGCCGCCCTGCCGAACGTGAACATGGAGGCCACGGTCAAGGCCGCCCAGATCGACCCGCGGCGGGCCGACGACACCCTCACACCCGGCGCCAAGGCGAGCGTGCTCCTCGTCGAGAAGGCGCTGCGCGACAAGAAGCTGCTCGACGCGAAGTGGGTGGACGGCTACTTCGGCACCACGACGATCGCCGCCTACGCCAAGTACCAGAAGTCGCTCGGCTACACGGGCCTCGACGCCAGCGGCCTGCCGGGCAAGACGTCGCTCGCCAAGCTCGGGTCCGGCCGCTTCAAGGTCGCGCACGTGATCGGCCCGGGTGAGCGGGTGTCGAGCCGCGGCGTCACCATCAACACCCGCACGCGGGACATGCTGGCCGCGGCGGAGAAGCTGCTCAACCGCGACCTCGCCCTGGACCAGGGCTCGTACAACCCCGGCGGCGACCCCACATCGGCGGGGACCCACGACGGCGGCGGCGTCGTGGACGTCTCGGTCAAGGGGATGAACGCCGCCACCCGCACGTCGGTCGCCCGCGCGCTGCGCCAGGTCGGGTTCGCGGCGTGGGTCCGCAACCCGAACCAGGGCGACTGGCCCTGGCACATCCACGCCGCCGCCATCAGCGACACCGACCTCTCCAGCGCGGCCCAGCACCAGACCGGCGACTACTACCTCGGCCTCAACGGGCTCGCCAACCACGGCCCGGACGACGGCCCGAAGGTGACCATCCGTACCTGGGAGGAGTACCAGCGCCGCTGACTTGTCCGTGAACCAGGTTCCGCGAATTCACAGGGAGAAAAGCATGCGAACGCTCAACAAGATCCTCACTGCGACGACCGCCGCAGTGGCGCTCGGCGGGGCGGCGGCGGCCATCGCCTCGCCCGCCTCCGCCGCGGCCCGCAACGGCGTCTGCGACAGCGGCGAGTTCTGCTACTACTACAACAGCGGGAACAAGGGGTCGATCTCCGACTTCACCGGTTCCGTCGCCGACTACGGCACCAAGCAGCCGTCCTGCTACGACTACAAGGGCGCGGGAGCCGGCAAGGGCAAGTGCATCAAGAACGACGCCGCCTCGGTCTGGAACCGCAGCAGCAAGACCGTGCGCGTCTACTTCAACAGCAACTACGGCGGCAAGTACCAGGACTTCAAGGCCGGGGCGAAGGGCAACCTGAACTCCAGCCTGAAGAACCAGAACGCCTCGCACCAGTTCTCGCCGTCCTCGCGCACGAACATGACGACCGGGCTGTACAAGGCCGGCGGCGGCCGGATCACCTGCGGCTTCGACGGCTACACCAGCACCCCCGGACGGCACGAGGGCATCGACATCGCCCGCGGCGTCGGCTCGGACGTGCACGCCCTGGTGAGCGGCAAGATCACCTACGTCGCGAAGGGGCACACCGGCAGCTCGGGCCTGTCCACGATCTCCGTCTACAACGCCGCGGCGAACAAGACGGTGATCTACCTGCACTCCGCGCCGCGGTCGCTGAAGGTCGGCCAGTCCATCAGCCGCGGCCAGGTCATCGCGGACGAGTCGTGGCACGGCGTGTCGTCCAGCTCGAGCGCGCACACCCACGTCGAGATGCGTCCCGGAAAGCAGACGCACGCGGCCAAGAGCGTCGGCGACCCGACCCTGGACAACCCGAACCCGACCTCGTTCTGGCACTCCCAGGGCTACAACATCAAGTAGGGGCAGGCGACCGTGTCTACACGAACTGTGCGGGTGATCTCGCGGGCCGTCGCGGCGACCGCCGCGATGACGATCGGCGGGGCGGCCCTCGTCGCCGCGTCGGCGCCGGCGTCGGCGGCAGGCCGTAACGGCGTCTGCGACAGCGGCGAGTTCTGCTACTACTACAACAGCGGGAACAAGGGGTCGATCTCCGACTTCACGGGCTCGGTCGCCGACTACGGCACCAAGCAGCCCTCGTGCTACGACTACAAGGGCGCGGGGGCCGGCAAGGGCAAGTGCATCAAGAACGAGGCCGCCTCGGTCTGGAACCGCAGCAGCAAGACGGTGCGGGTCTACTTCAACAGCAACTACGGCGGGAAGTACCAGGACTTCAAGGCCGGGGCCAAGGGCAACCTGAACTCCAGCCTGAAGAACCAGAACGCCTCGCACAAGTTCCTGAGCTCCAACCCGCCCACCGGGTGCAAGACCGACGGCACGAACAGCAAGCTGCCGTCGACCATCCTGGTGTACCGGGTGTCCCTCAACCGGGTGGACCGGGTGACGTTCAAGACCTACGTCAAGAACGTCCTGCCCAACGAGTGGGTGACGAGCTGGCCGAAGGAGTCGCTGAAGGCCGGCGCGATGGCCGTCAAGAGCTACGGCTGGTACTGGGCGCTGCACTCGACGCGCAAGACGTCCGACGGCCGGTGCTTCGACGTCTACGACAACACCTCGAGCCAGGTGTACAAGCCCGGTTCCGCGGTCGCGTCGACGAGCTCCGCCGTGGACGCGACGTGGGGCACCCGGATGACCCGCAGCGGGAAGATCCTCCAGGCCCACTACTGCTCCACGACGACGGCGTGCGGCGGATGGGTCACCGGTGACTGGATGTCGCAGTACGGCTCGCGCGACAAGGCCAACGCGGGCCAGAAATACTCCACGATCCTGAAGGCCTACTACAACGGGATCGCGCTCTCCTGATCCCCCGGCCTTCCGGCCATGGTTCCCCGCCGTGCCACGCACGGCGGGGAACTACCGTTTCTCGACGATGATCTGGAAGTTGACCGGCCGGCTTCCGGGGAAGGCGACGTTTCCCGCGGCGTCGACCATCTTGAACCGCACGTAGCACAGGCCCGGTTTCTTCGGCGTGGTGATCGCGGTGCGGATGTCGACCATCTTGCCGGGCGGCGTGTCGTCGATCGGCACCTCGGAAATGGTCTGGCACTGGTCGGCCCGCTGCGGGACGTCGAGGCGGCGCAGCGAATACCCCGCCCACGTCACCTTTCCGGCGTTCTTGAACCGCCACACCTTGGTCGTGTTCTCGCCGGCGCCGACACGCGTGCAGTCGGGCAGCGTGAGGTCGGTGACGAACTTGGCCGCGTCGCCCTTGTGCAGGGGCGGGGCCGGCGGCGGGTTGGTCGCGTGCACCGGGCAGTCGGCCGCGGACAGCGCGGCCTCGGACGGACCGGCGGACGCCTTCCGGCCGTCCCCGGAACCACGGTTGACGGCGACCATGATGACCACCACCGTCCCCACCCCGACGGCCGCCGTCGCGAGCACGGCCACGGCGGGGCGGGTCAGCCGGAAC
>NZ_SMKY01000016.1 GCF_004349235.1 Actinomadura darangshiensis
GGCTCCGGGGGGCGCGTCCTCGCGGCGGTGGGCGTGCTCGTGCAGCAGGCGGATGTAGGCCTCGAAGAACTCCGCCAGGCCCTCCTCCGTCATGTGGGCGAAGCCGCGGGACAGCAGCGCCCAGGCCCGGTCCCGCTCGTACTCGCCGGGCAGCCGCCGGAGCAGGTCCATGTCCTCGGCGTGCCGGATCCGGAGCAGCTCGGTGAGGACGGGCCGGTCCTCGGGCGCCAGGGCCTGCGGGGCGGGCGTCCGGACGTCGCGCGGCCCCTCGGCCACCCGCCACCAGCGCTCCCGTCCCGCGGAGCGCTCCGGGATCTCCTCGATGAACCGGTACTTCTCCAGCTGCCGCAGGTGGTAGCTGGTCGTGCCGGTTTTGGCGCCGAGCGCCTCGCCGATCGTCGTGGACGTCGCCGGGCCGTCCACCCGCAGCCGGTGCAGGATCCGGCGCCGCAGCGGGTGGCTCAGCGCCTTGATCCGGCCGGGGTCGTCCAGGATCACGGGCTCCTCGTCCTTCATGGGGAGCAGCCTAGTACTCCAGACGTATCTTTGCAGAGAACTCTTTGCAGAGACTTCTCTGTAGTTCTAGGGTCGCCGCCATGAAGACAGCGATGACCCTCCTCGTGGCGCTGCTGCTCGGCGCCCTGTGCGCGGCGCCCGCGAGCGCCGCCTCCCCCGGGCGGGGGCCGGTCCCCGCGCCGCCCGGCCTGAAGGCGACGGAAGTGAGCTTCAAGGGATCCGGCGGCCTGACGCTGCACGGCACGGTCCTGGCGCGGCCGGAGAAGGGCGCGCCGCGGCCCGGCGTCGTCCTCGTCACCGGTTCCGGCTCCGGCGTCCCGCGCGACCACCTGCTCACCGAGGCGGTCGAGTTCGCGCGGCGGGGCCTCGCCGTGCTGATCTACGACAAGCGGTCGGAGGGCTACACCGACTTCCACCGCGACTACTCCGTGCTGGCCGGCGACGCGCTCGGCGGCCTGCGGGCCCTGCGCGCGCAGCCGGGCGTCGACCCCGGGAAGGTGGGCATGTGGGGGCTGAGCGAGGGCGGCTGGGTCGTGCCGCTGGCGGCGTCCCGGTCCCCCGAGGTGGCCTTCGCGATCGTGGTCGGCGGCAACGCGATGCCGCCGATCCGCCAGCAGAACTGGAACGAGGTCTCCGACCTGCGCCGGGTGGGCGTGTCCGGCTCGCTGATCGACCGCGGCAAGCCCGCCCTCGCGCGGTTCGCCGGCGACGCCGGCCTGTTCGCCGAGGCCTACTTCGACGCGCAGGACGTCCTGGAGCGCGTCCGGCAGCCCCTGCTCGGCGTCTGGGGCGGGTACGACCTGCAGACGCCGCCCGGGGACAATCCCCCGCTGTTCGCGAAGGCGCTGCGGAAGGGCGGCAACACCCACTACACGTTCCGGTTCTTCCCCGACGCGGACCACGCCGCGCACCGGACACCGGACGGCGGCATCACCCGCGGCCCCGAACTCGCCCCCGGCTACGCCGACCTCGTCGGCACATGGGTGCACGACGTCACGAGCGGGAAGCTGCCCGAGGCGGACACCGCGGCGCCCCCGCACCAGGAGCACGCCAGCACCGAGGTGCCGCCGCTGCCGTGGTGGGAGTCCCTCTGGGTGCACCTCGGTGCGGCCGTGCTGTTCCTCGTGGCCTTCACCGCGTACCCGCTCGTGGCGCTGGCGCGCAGGCTGCGCGGGCGGAGGGTGCGCCCGGCGACCCGCTGGGCCCGGTTGCTGGCCGGCGCCGGGTTCGTCGCCGCGTTCGGGCCGTTCTTCTACCTCTTCTACCTGGTGGCGGGCAGTCAGCCCGACCCCGGTCCCGTCCTCGGCGGCAGGCCGCTGCCCTGGCTGATCCTGCAGGCGCTCGCCGTGGCGACCGTCGTCGCGGCGATCGGGACGGCGGTGGAGTGGCGGCGCGCCGCGGCGGCGGTCGCCCGGACCGAGCGCGTCCGGCTCGGCCTGCTGGTCGCCGCCGGCGTCGTGTTCGTCCCGTGGGCCGTGCACTGGGGCGTCCTGATGCCGTGACCGCGGCCCCGGAGCCTGCTTGCATGACCGGTGACACCCTCTCGCGAGTCACCGAGGAGCCCGAATGCGACGTCCCCTGATGGCCGCGCTCGCCGGCGCCGCCGCCGCGTCGGTCCTGTGGTCGGTGCCGGGCGCGGCCGCCGCCCGCCCGGCGCACGGCCCGTCCGACCCCGGCCCGCTCTACGCGCGGGTCAAGGACCGGGACACCCGGCTCCAGCTGCAGGTGCTCGGGCGGCCGGACGGCAAGGACATGCTGTACCGGATCTCCGGGTCGGTGTACGTGGACGCGCCGGGCGACACGCTCGCGCCGGAGCTGCGGCACGGGACGAGGCTGTTCGGTTTCGAGGGCTACAACATCCGGCGCCTGTACCGCGAGCCCGGCACGAACAGGCTGTACCAGCTCAGCCGCGAGGTCGTCTTCTACACCGACCCGCAGGATCCGGAGAAGGTGCTGCGGGAATGGCGCGACCCGCTGGACGGCAAGACCTATCCGCTGGTCCCCGTCAACAACGACGACGTGGACTTCGGGCCGTTCCCGATCACGCCGGAGTTCAGGCTCGGGCCGCTGAAGGACATCGGGCGCAACCTCGCCCAGGTGTCCGACATCCCGCCGCGCACCGACCTGAAGGCGCTGACCGGGGACGGCTTCGGGCTGCCCGGCGGCATCTACACCTCCTGGGAGATGTTCGACTTCTACATCGGCAAGGGGGAGGCGGCGAAGCGGGCGCACGGCATTCCGAAGGGCGCCATGGAGGTGACCAGCAGCTGGACGCGGACCAGCCCGTTCGTCCCGTCGATGTGCGTTTCGGAGCAGGACACGCGGGCCCGGCTGATGTACCACGCGCGGAGCTGGACCCTGGACTCCTGGGACGATCTGGAGCCGTGGCTGAAGACCGAGGTCGAACGGAACTACCCCGCCTACAAGAAGGCGCCCGCGGCACCGGCGCCGTCGGAGACCTCGTGGACGTCCTTCTACCGCAAGCAGCTCGGCGGAGGCGCCCTGAAATGGGCTGAATGGTGCGCGAAGAACGGCCGGTGACAGCGGCGGCCCGTGCTCTGGCGGCAGAGCACGGGCCGTGTTCGTGTCCGGTGCCGTCAGTCGCCCTTTCCCCAGAGGTAGACGCCCAGGCTCATGGCGAGGACGCTGATCCAGCCGGACACGGCCCGCACGTTGTTCCAGGCCGTCCAGCGGCCGGAGTAGTCCGACCAGAGCTTCGCCGCCTCCGCCGCGCTCCCCGGGATCGCGACACCGTCCAGGTCGTTGTTCATCGGGATGTTCACGGCGAAGCTCGGGACGAGCGCACCCGCGAAGTACACGGCCGCCGCGACGAAGAACAGGACGGCCGCCGGCTTCTGGTCCAGGGTCAGCAGCAGGACGCCGGCCGCGATGGCGACGAGCGGGACCAGGATGAACATCGCCACGAACAGCGGGTTCTGGATCTTCTGGTTGATGCCCTGCATGGCGTCGATCGCCGAGCCCGGCTTCGCCGCGTTCAGGCCCGGCATCACGCCGGTCGAGAAGCCGAAGAAGGCCCCGGCCATGCCGGCCGCCATGATGATGGAAAGGGTCACCGAGACGCCCGCTAGAGAGAACTTCATTGCCGGCTCCGATCGTTCGAATGAGGTCAGGCGTTCCAGATGCCGCTGGCGGCGGTGTCGCGCGCGTAGCCGGCGAAGTCGCGGGGCTCGCGGCCGAGTGCGCGCCGGACGCCGTCGGCGGGCCGGGCGTTGCGGCCGTCCAGGACGGTCGTGAACAGGTAGGTCAGGAGGCCGACGACCTCCTCGGGCAGGCCGTGCCGCGTGAGGGCGGCCGCGTAGTCGTCCGCGGCGACCGGGACGAAGGCGATCCCGCGGCCGGCCGCGCGGCCGATCTCGGCGACGGCCTCGGCGAAGGTGAGCGCCCGCGGGCCGGTCACCTCGTAGACCTCGCCGGCGTGCCCGTCCCGGGTGAGCGCCGCGACGGCGACGTCCGCGATGTCGTCGGCGTCCACGAACGGCTCGGGCACGTCGCCCGCCGGGAGGACGACCTCGCCGGCGCGGACGGGGTCGAGCAGGTAGTCCTCGCTGAAGTTCTGCGCGAACCAGCTCGACCGCACGACCGTCCAGGCGAGACCCGACTCCCGGACGATCCGCTCGCACTCCTGCGCCTCGGGCTCTCCGCGCCCCGAGAGCATGACCACGCGGCGGACGCCCGCCCCGGCCGCCGCGCTCGTGAACGCGCGGATGGCGTCGGGCGCACCGGGCGCGGCCACGTCCGGGTAGTAGGAGAGGTACACGTTCTCGACGTCCCGCAGGACCGGTGCCCAGGTGGCGGCGTCCTCCCAGTCGAAGGCCGGGGAGGCCGACCGCGACCCCATCCGGACCGGGACGTCCAGGGCCTCCAGCCGCTCGACGACCCGGCGGCCGGTCTTGCCGGTCCCGCCGAGGACGAGGGTGAGGCCGTTCTCGATGGTGTTCGCTGCGCTGTTCGTCATGCCCTTAAGTCAACGGCGTGGCGACCCCGACGACCATCGTTGAGAAGCTCGCCTCCATACGCGAGCGTCTACGCTGGCCTCATGGACGCTCTGGCGGATCTCCTGGACGGGCCGCGCGCGCGGGGAGCGTTCATGCTCCGCTCGACCCTGAGTCCGCCCTGGTCGATCCGGATCCAGGACGAGGCGCCGCTGACCCTGGTCTCCATGGTCGGCGACGAGGCCTGGCTGATCCCCGACGGCGGCGAGCCGCAGCGCGCCGGCCCCGGCGACATGGTGATCTTCCGCGGGCCGGACCCGTACACCGTGAGCGACGACCCGGCGACCGAGCCGCAGATCGTCATCCATCCGGGGCAGGTCTGCACGACCCCCGACGGTACGAGCCTGTCGGAGGCGATGGACCTCGGCGTCCGCGCCTGGGGCAACGACCCGGACGGCACGGCGGTCATGCTGATCGGCGCCTACCAGCTCAAGGGCGCCGTCACGCGGCGGCTGCTGTCCGCGCTGCCGGCCATGGCGGTCGTCCGCGGCGACACCTGGCGGTCACCGCTCGTCGACGTCCTCCAGGACGAGATCGGCAGGGACGAGCCCGGTCAGGACGTCGTCCTCGACCGGCTGCTCGACCTGCTGCTCATCGCGACGCTGCGCGCCTGGTTCTCCCGCCCGGACGCCGAGGCGCCCGGCTGGTACCGCGCCCACGGCGACCCGGTGGTCGGCCCCGCGCTGCGGCTCCTGCACGACGACCTGACGCACCCGTGGACGGTCGCCGGCCTGGCGGCCGGGACCGGCGTGTCCCGCGCGGCGCTCGCGCAGCGGTTCACGAAGCTGATCGGCGAGCCGCCCATGGCGTACCTGACCGGCATCCGCCTCGCGCAGGCGGCCGACCTGCTCCGCGAGAGCGACGCGACCCTCGACGCCGTGGCGCGGCAGGTCGGCTACGGCACCGCGTTCGCGCTGAGCACGGCGTTCAAGCGCGAGCACGGCGTCAGCCCGCAGGAGTACCGCACCGCCCGCCCGGCCGCCACGGCCTGACCGGGTCCTACTCGGGAACGTACAGGCGGATGTCGTCGACCTGCGCCTTTCCCTCGTAGAAGTTCATGTGCGGGTCACCGATCATGAACCGGTCCGGATAGGCGGACCCGGCGGGCCAGGTGTCGTGGTCGACGAGGGTGCCGCCCGGCCCCTCCCAGGTCCAGTCGGCGTTGAACCGGCCGTCGTACTCGTCCGGCTTCTGGTTGTAGTGCCAGATCGGCTCGCCGTCCTCGACGAACGGCCGCGTGTACCGGAACGTCGCGCGGCCCACGTGCGCGAACACGCCGGACATCTCCATCGTGTAGGCGCCGCCGCGCCGCTCGACGGCGAAGGTGTAGGGCTCCTTAGGCAGCAGCTCGGGCTTCAGGTCGACGGTCGAGACGATCGCGCCGCCCTTGCGGAACCCGCACTCGCTCTCCATCAGGTACTCGGTGCCCGGCATGGTCGGGTACCGGCGGTCGTCGGTCATGAAGATCGCGTTGACGCCGTTGCCCGTGCCGGCCGGGTACGGCTCGTACTCCCCGGTCGCCGGGTTGCAGTACAGCAGGCCGCTCCCGGTGTACTTGTAGCGGTTGTAGCCGTCCATGGCGACCTTGCGGTGGCCGTGGACGAACACGTTGTTGTGCGGGGCCACCTGCCGGTAGTCCATGATCGACATGTAGTAGAAGCCGTTGGAGTCGGTCCGGACGTCGGCCCACTCGCACTCCGGCCTGGAGTAGTCGCCGCCCGAGGCCCACGGGAAGTTGGTCTTGCAGCCCTCGGGCGAGTACCCGTTGACGCGCCCGTCCGGGTAGTCCCAGAGCCCGTTGCGCTGACCGCCGAAGTCCAGGCCGCGCAGCGTCATCTCGACGCGGTACTCGGCGGGCAGGTCGCGGGTCGAGCGGATGACGACGCCCGCCTGGTGGCCCGGCTCGTCCAGCTTCGCGACGCCCTTCCCGGACGTGAGCGACGGCGCCGCGTCGGGCCTGCCGTCCCCGTCGGCGTCGCGGGCGGCCAGCTCGGCGGTCAGCCAGCCGCGCTTCCCGAACGCGAACGACTTGCGGTAGGTCTTCATCTTCGCGAGCTGCTCGCGGAACGCGGGCCCTCCCACCGTGTCGAAGTAGGCGCCGTCGTTGTCGTAGATGTCGACGTTGTAGGGGCTGGACGGGCCGTCGCCGTCCGGCTTCCACGGCACCTTCGCGCCGTCGAGGGGCCGGTCGAACGGCTCCGCCGCGACCAGGCTCCATCCGTCGCGGGCGCCGGGCCGGGCGTCCGCCTTCGCCGGTGCCGCGGTCAACGCCGCCGGCATGAGCATCGGCAGTGCCAGCGCCACGGCGCCCCGCACGAGCTTCCTCATCTCGCCGCCTTCCTCGCCGCGCGCTCCCACGCGGCCTAGACACGGGCAGGACGATCTTCCGCGACGGTAGGCCGGACCACCCCGCCGTGACCACGGCAAACATCGCCAAAGTGGTATTGACCAGTCGCCACAATGGGACATACCGTGTGCCACGACAGGAACAGCGTCGCAGGAGGTGACAGGCGTGCCATCCGCCGGTGAGGCCCGCTCCGGGAGCACGAAACGGCAGGCGGTCCGCCGGGAGCTGCTCGCGATGCTGGACGGGCTGGACGTCGGCGACGCCCTGCCGTCCGAGCGCCGGCTGGCCGCCGAACTCGGCGTGTCCAGGCCGACGCTGCGCCAGGCCATCGACGGCCTCGTCGCCGAGGGCCTGCTCGACCGGCGGCACGGGAGCGGCACCTACGTGGCCGAACCCCGGATCGCGGTGTCGCTGACCATGACCTCGTTCACCGAGGACATGATCAGGCGCGGGATGAAGCCGGGCGGCCGGGTGCTGTCGTTCCGCACCGAGGCCGCGGGGGCGCGGATCGGGCGGCGGCTGGCCCTGTCACCGGCCGAAGAGGTATTTACCATTCGCCGGCTCCGGCTGGCGGACGGGACCACCATGGCCATCGAGACCCTCTACCTGCCGCGCTCGCTGCTGCCGGGCCTGCGCCGCCACGACCTGGAGGGCGGGTCGTTCTACGACCTGCTGCGAGGCGGTGGCGTCGAGATCGCGTCGGGCACCGAGACGATCGAGCCGACCGTCACCACCGCCGAGGAGGCCGCCGAGCTGGACGTGCCGGTGCACACGCCGGCGTTCCTGTTCGAGCGGGTCACCAAGGACGTGGACGGGCGGCCCCTGGAGTACGTCCGGTCCGTCTACCGCGGCGACCGGTACCGGCTGGAACTGGACCTTCGACCACCCACCCACTGACCGCGCACGACCGTCCATCCGCGCTGACGGGGGCGACAGCGCACGACCCATCCCCCGGAGATGTGAGGCGACTTCACCATGGACGTCATCAAGGACATCCTCACGTTCCTGGCCGACAACGTGTTCGGCCAGGTCCCCATCCTCATCGGGCTCATCACCCTGATCGGGCTGATCCTCCAGCGCAAGCGGTTCGAGGACGTCTTCGCCGGCGCGCTGCGCGCCACGATCGGCGTCGTCATCCTGTTCATCGGCGTGGAGGTCTTCACCGGCGGGCTGACGAGCTTCCAGACGGTGCTCGCCAGCGCGATGGGGACCACGCCGCCGAAGGCGGACAACACCCTCGCCGACTTCCTCACCGACCAGGGCGGGACGATCGCGCTCGTGATCACGGTCGCGTTCCTCGTCCACGTGCTGGTGGTGCGGCTCTTCCCGGCGGCCCGGTACCTGTACCTGACCGGGCACCTGATGTTCTGGATCAGCACCGTCACCGTCGCGTCGCTGGTGACGATCGCACCGGGCGCCGACCAGCTCACGCTCGTGCTGTGCGGGGCCGGGTTCGTCGCCGCGTACTGGACGCTCCAGCCGCTGTGGATGCGGCCGCTGATGCGCCGCGTCATGCCGGACGACCGGTTCGGGTTCGCCCACACCAGCTCCCTCGCCTGCCTGATCACCGGGTACGCGGCCCGCCCGCTCGGCAGCCGGGACAAGCACGACACCGAGAAGCTGAAGCTGCCCCGCCAGCTGTCGTTCTTCAAGGACGTCAACGTCAGCACCGCGCTGATCATCACCGTGATCATGCTGATCGGGGTCGCCCTCGCCGACGACGGCGTGGTGGCCAAGGCCGCGGCCGAGATGGACGACAAACTGTCCCCGTGGGTGTGGGCGGTCCTGGTCGGCCTCCGGTTCGCGGGCGGCATCGCGATCCTGCTGTTCGGCGTGCGGATGTTCCTCGGCGAGATCGTCCCGGCGTTCAAGGGGTTCAGCGACCGCGTCATCCCCGGCACCCGCCCCGCGCTGGACGCGCCGACCGTGTTCCCGGTCGCGCCGACCGCCGTCATGGTCGGGTTCGTCTCCTCCACCGCGGTGTTCCTGATCTGCCTGGGGGTGTTCGCCTGGCGGGACTGGTTCACCCTCGCCCCGCCCATGATCATGCTGTTCTTCGTGGGCGGCGCGGCGGCGCTGTTCGGCAACGTGGTGGCGGGCTGGCGCGGCGCCGTCCTCGGCGGCGTGATCTCCGGGCTGGTGCTCGCGGTCGGGCAGGCCGTCACCTGGGACCTGTACGAGAAGACCGCGCCCGAGCTGGCCACCCTCGCCGACCCCGACTGGTACGCGATCGCGTGGCTGCTGAAGGCCGCGGACCCGGTCGTCGGCGGCAACTCGATCTGGCTCGTGCCCGCCGTCGCGATCGCCGCGATGATCGCCTCCCTGCTGCTGCTCGGCCGCGCCGAGAAGCGCAGGGCCGCGGTGGACGAGGACACGGCGCCCGACGGCAAGGCCGTCGCGAAGGCCTGAACCGACAACCGACGAAGAGAGAAGAACCGACATGGCACTGGACCGGCAACTGGAGATCCTCGCGGTCTGCGGCGTCGGCATGGGCTCCAGCCTGATGCTCAAGATGACCGCCGAGGACGCGCTGCGCTCGCTCGGCATCGAGGCGCGGGTGGAGAACACCGACGTGTCCACGGCGCGCGGGATGACGCCCGACGTGGTGATCGGCCAGGGCATGCACACGAGCGAGATCGCCGACCTCGCGCCCGTGGTGATCACGATCAGCGACTTCCTGGACAAGGACGGCCTGGAGGCCCAGCTCAGGGAGCGCCTGACCGAGCAGGGCTGGCTTTCATGACGGTCGTCACCGCTGCGGACGATGTCACCGCGGGCGACTGGCGGGAGGCCGTCCGCAAGGCGGCCTCCGCGCTGGTCGACGCGGGCGCGGCGGGCGGCGGCTACCCGGAGGCGTGCGTCCGGGTGGTGGAGGAGAACGGCCCGTACATCGTGCTGACGAAGGGGCTCGCGCTCGTCCATGCCCGTCCCGAGGAGGGCGGGTTGGCCGTCGGCGTCGCCGTCACGCGGCTGGCCGTGCCGGTCGAGTTCGGTCATCCCGACAACGACCCCGTCGACCTGCTGCTGGCGTTCTGCACGCCCGACCCGGACGCGCACGTCGGCACGCTGTCCCGGCTGGCACGCGCGCTGTCGGCCGGCCTCGCCGACCGGCTCCGCGCCGCGTCCGGCGGGAGCGACCTCGCCCGAGCCCTGAAGGAGGCCCTCGCAGATGACTGAAGCGGCATCCTCTGGGGGCCGGCCCCCAGACCCCCGCAGTGCGGGATCTCGCGCCGCCGGCGCGTCGCCGCGGTCGCCTGACCCGCCGCGGCTCCCCGACCGGGTGCGGGATCTGCTGGACGACCTCGACGCCGCCTCGGGCGGGGCGGCCGGTGACGCCGCCGCCCTGCTGCTGGGGGCGATCGAGGCCGACGGGATCGTGCACGTCGCCGGGGCGGGGCATTCCCTGGCGATGGTGTGCGAGACGTTCTACCGGGCGGGCGGGCTCGCCGCCGTCCGGCCGATCTGGGACCCGGCCGTGCTCCCGCTCGACGACGCGCTGCGCAGCACCCATGCCGAGCGGCAGGCCGGGCTCGGACGCGCCGTGGCCGGGAAGGCGGCGCCCGCCCCGCCCGACGTGGCGGTGGTGTTCTCCACCAGCGGCCGGAACCCTTATCCGGTGGAGGTCGCGGAGGAGTGCGCGGCGCGGGGCGTGCCGGTCATCGCGGTCACGTCGGCGCGCGCGTCGCGGGGCGCGGCGGCGCGGACCGACACGACCCTCGCCGACCACGCGGCGATCGTGCTGGACACGTGCGTCCCGCCCGGCGACGTCCTGCATCCGGCGGACGCGCCGCGCACCGCGGCGGTCTCCACGGTCCTGGCCGCGTACGCCTGGGCGCGGGTGCTCGCCGACCTCGACGACCTGGCGGCGGCGCGCGGCCTGGACCTGCCGCGCTGGACGAGCGCGAACGTCCCCGGCGGCGACGAGGTGAACGCCGCGCTGCTGGAGCGCTACCGGCACCGCGTCCCGGAGCTTGCGGGCGGCTAGGAACCGGGCGGCCCACCGCGGCGTTTCTCCTATGGGCTCAAGATCCCGCTGCCATGACATGATGCGGGGCTACATCGGACCTGAGCGAGGAGCGAGATGACGACGAGACCGACCGAGGACGACCTGCTCTCCGTGTTCACGCGCGCGGACCTCGGCGGCGACGAGAAGCTCGACCTGATGGAGTTCACGCTCGTCCTGGAGGCGCTGGGCCTGTCCTGGACGCGGGCCGAGACGCAGGACCGGTTCGAGAAGGCCGACAGCAACCTCGACGGGTTCATCTCCTACGAGGAGTTCCGCGCCATACTGGACTCCCAGGGCTGGGCCGAGGGCCCGCTGCCGGGCGCCCGCGCCTAGCCGCACGCCTGACGTCACGCGCAAGGGCCCGCCGGAACGCTCCGGCGGGCCCTTTGCCTGTGCTCAGACCGCCCGTGCTCGGACTGCCTGTGCTCGGACTGCCCGTGCTCAGGTCGCGTGCGCTCAGACCCGGCGGCCGCGCAGTTCGCGGTACCGGCGGACGAGCGCCGCGGTGGACGGGTCGGGCGCCTGCGAGGACGGCTCCTGCGAGGTGAGCGCGGGCGCCAGGTCCATCGCCATGACCTTGCCGAGCTCGACGCCCCACTGGTCGAAGGAGTCGATGCCCCAGACCGTCCCCTCGACGAACACGATGTGCTCGTAGAGCGCGACGAGCGACCCGAGCGCCTTCGGGGTCAGCCTCGGCGCGAGGATCGTGCTGGTCGGCCGGTTGCCCGGCATGACCTTGTGCGGGACGACCGCGGCGGGCGTCCCCTCGGCGGCGATCTCCTCGGCGGTCTTGCCGAACGCGAGCGCCGACGTCTGCGCGAGCATGTTCGCGGTGAGCAGGTCGTGCATGCCCGCCGGCCCGTCGACGGCGGGGTCCTCGAACGGCTCGGCGAACCCGATGAAGTCGGCGGGGACGAGCCGGGTGCCCTGGTGCAGCAGCTGGTAGAAGGCGTGCTGGCCGTTGGTTCCGGGCTCGCCCCAGAAGATCTCACCGGTCTGCGCGACGACGGGCGCGCCGTCGGCCCGCACCGACTTGCCGTTGGACTCCATCGTGAGCTGCTGGAGGTAGGCGGGGAACCGGGAAAGGCGCTGGCTGTAGGGAAGGACGGCCCTGGTCTGCGCACCGAAGAAGTCGGTGTACCAGACGCCGAGCAACCCCATCAGCACCGGCATGTTCGCCTCGAACGGCGCGCTGCGGAAGTGCTCGTCGATCTCGCGGAACCCGGCGAGCATCTCGCGGAACGCCTCGCCGCCGACCGCGATCATCAGGGACAGCCCGATGGCGCCGTCGAAGGAGTAGCGTCCGCCGACCCAGTCCCAGAACCCGAACATGTTGGCGGTGTCGATGCCGAACTCGGCGACCCGCTCGGCGTTGGTCGACACCGCGACGAAGTGCCGGGACACGGCCTTCCCGTCGCCGAGCCCGTCGATGAGCCACTGCCGCGCGACCTTGGCGTTGGTGAGCGTCTCCAGCGTCCCGAACGTCTTGGAGCTGATGACGAACAGCGTCTGCTCGGGGTCGAGCCCGGCGAGCTTGCCGAGGATGTCGGCCGGGTCGATGTTGGAGACGAAGCGGCAGGAGATCCCCGCGTCGGCGAAGTCGTGGAGGGCCTCGTAGGCCATCGCCGGGCCGAGGTCGGAGCCGCCGATGCCGATGTTCACGACGGTCGTGATGCGCTTGCCGGTGAAGCCGGTCCACTCCCCCGACCGGACGCGTCCGGCGAAGCCGGCCATCTTGTCCAGGACGGCGTGCACGTCTCCGGCGACGTCCTGCCCGTCCACCGTCAGCGCCTCGCCCGGCGGGAGCCGCAGCGCGGTGTGCAGGACGGCGCGGTCCTCGCTGACGTTGATGTGCTCCCCGGTGAACATCGCCTCGATCCGGCCGCGCAGCCCGGCCCGCTCGGCGAGGGCCGTCAGCAGCGTCAGGGTCTCGCCGGTGACGCGGTGCTTGGAGTAGTCCAGGTACAGGTCCCCCGCGGTCACGGTCATCCGGCCGGCGCGGTCCGGATCGTCCGCGAACAGGTCGCGCAGGTGCCGCCCGGCGAGCACCGTCTGGTGCTCGGCCAGCGCGGACCACTCGGGCGACTCGGTGATATCAGCCATTGCCTCTCTCATCTTCCTCGCCGGGCGAGGTCGTCTCCTCGCGGGGCGGGCGCCGCACGTCCCCCGTGCGCCCCGCCGCTTCCCCATCGGCGATCATAGGTCGACCGCGCGTGACCGTATCAGGGGCGTCCCCGGCCGCGCAGCGATCCACCCCGGTTGCCCGGGCCCGCCGCGGCCGCGAGTAGGGTCTCCGCAGGCTGGAGGAGATACCGGATGAACGCGCCGTACGACATCACGCGGATGTTCGACCTGACGCCGCTCGGCGAGGACTCCTTCACGGCCACCTCGCCCTCGGTGGGGCGGCCCCGGCTGTTCGGCGGCCAGGTCGCGGGGCAGAGCCTGCGCGCCGCGTGCCTGACGGCCGGCGGGCGCCCGCCGCACTCGCTGCACGCCTACTTCATCCGCCCTGGCACGCCGGACGAGCCGCTGGCCTTCGACGTGGCGCGTACCCGGGACGGCCGGTCGTTCTCGACCCGGCACGTGACCGCGAGCCAGGGCGGCAAGCCGATCCTGGAGCTGATCGCCTCGTTCCACGCCCCGGAGGACGGGTTCGACTGGCAGGCCGGCCCGCCGTCCGGGATGCCCGGCCCCGAGGGGCTGGCCGAGCCGGCGCTGCCGGCGTTCTTCAGGCATCCGGCCGGCTTCGACATCAGGGTCGTGAACCCGCCCGGCGAAGGCGAGTTCCCGATGCCGCACCCGTTCTGGATCAGGGCCTCCGCACCGGTCGGGGACGACCCGGCGCTGCACGCGTGCCTGCTCGCCTACCTGTCGGACATGGCGGTCGTCAGCAGCTCCCGCGCGCCCGGCTCCCCGAGGCGCCTCGCCACCGCCGTCACCCTGGACCACGCGATGTGGTTCCACCGGCCGCCCCGCGTGGACCAGTGGCTCCTGTACTCGGTGGACCCGGTGACGAACCACGGCGCCCGCGGCCTGGCGCGCGGCACGCTCCACACCGTGGACGGGACGCTGCTGGCGTCCATCGCCCAGGAGGCCCTGCTGCGCCCCGCCACCCCCTGAGCGCCGCGGAAAACCGGTAGGGGCGCCGCGCCCGCGGGGCTAAGGTCCCCGGACATGGGAGCCCGCGCGAATTTCGCACTGATCGACGAAGACGGCCTGCGGCTGCATTACTCCCACTGGGGTGCCGACCGGGTGTGCTCGGCGCTGGCCGCGGGTCCCGCGGCGGCCGGGCGCTTCATCGCCGCGCAGCATCGCTGCGACGACCCGGCCCGGGACTGGCTGAACGACGTCTGGGCCGAGGGCGGCGCGCTCGTCGACGAGACGACCCGGACCCTGTGGTTCTACGGCGGCCAGCTCCTGCTCGACCTCCCCTTCAAACGGGCCTTCCTGGCCCTCCTCGAGCTGACCTGGCCGGACTGGACGGTGCGGTGGGCCTACGACGGCGTCGGGGACCTCGCCGCGGCGGCCGGGATCGACCGGTCGGCGGTGCGAAGTCCCGACGCGGACGAGCGCGCGATGCCGCGCGAGTCGGATCCCTTGGTGGAGTGGCGCGTCCATCTCCTCACCGTCCGCGCGGACGGTGAGACCACGGCCTACCCCCTGTCCGAGGAGGCCCACACCGCGTGGCAGGGCCCGGAACTGCTCGGCATGCTGCCCGCCGGAGGGCACCCGCGCCTGGATCTGGAGGAGATCCCCGTCAGCGGGCTGCACATGGACGTCGCCGCCCGGACCGCGGGTGTGTGGCTGGGGCACACCAGCAGGGGCCTGTTTCCGGAGGTGGCCGCGCTGTGGCCCGGATGGCGGGTGGAATTCTGGGAGGACCGGTACGAGGAGCAGCTGGCCCGCTGCGGCGGCGCGATCACCGTGCCGGACATGGACCCGGCCGCCGCGCTGGAGGAGGTGCTCTCCCGGATCGCCCGCGAGCGCGGGCACGACCCGGTACCGGGGATGCTGGACCTCGTCCGCCGGCACGCCGGGGACGGCGAAGTGAGACTCAACCCGTACTTCACCGCGCACCACCAGGTCGACTCCACCGACGCCGAGTGGGAGACCGTCCTCCAAGCGGCCGCGAACCTGCGCGACCGCCTCGCCGCCGAGACCTGACGGGACGCGCCCCGGACGTGGTGAGGACCGGAGGTTAGGCTCGTTCTCGGCCGTCCACGGACGGGTGGATCGCGTTTCGGAGGGAGTCCCGGTGAGCGAGCGGGCGTTCTGGGTGGGCACGTACACCGGTCCGGCGGGCGGCGGCGCCGGGATCTACCGGGTGACGCGGCGGGCGGACGGCTCGCTGGACGCGCCCGTGCTCGCCGCCGAGGCCGTCTGCCCGTCGTACCTGGCCGTCCACCCGTCGGCGAACGTCCTCTACGCGGTGCGGGAGGAGGACGAGGGCGGCGTGACCTCCTACGCGGTGACCGGCTCGCGCCTCCGGGAGATCGGGACGCGCGCGGCGGGCGCGCTGCCGTGCCACCTGTCCGTGACGCCCGGCGGCGGCCACCTGCTCGTCGCCGACTACGGGTCCGGGACGGTCCGGGCCGTCCCGCTGGGCCCGGACGGCGGTTTCGCGGGCGGGCCGGCCGTGGCCGAGGGGCACGGGAGCGGGCCGAGGGCCGACCGGCAGGAGGGCCCGCACGCGCACGCGACGGCGCACGCCCCGGACGGCACCGTGCTGTCCACCGACCTGGGAGCCGACCTCGTCCGGTCGTTCCGGATCGAGGACGGCGTCCTGCGCCTCGCCGGGGAGACGCCGCTGCCGGCCGGGTACGGGCCGCGGCACCTGGTCGTCCATCCGGGCGGGTACGTGCACGTGATCACCGAGCTGGCGGCGGCCGTGCTGGTGCTGCGGCCGGCCGGCGGGTACGCGAGGCTGGAGATCGCCGGCGAATCGCCCGCGACGGCGGACGCGGCGGGCGACCGCGCCCAGGGCGCGGCGATCAAACTCGGGACCGGCGGCCGGTACGTCTACACGTCCATGCGCGGCACGGACGTGGTGACGGCCCACCGGGTGCTGGACGGCGGGGCCGCGCTCAAGCCGGTCGCCGACGTCCCCTCCGGCGGGCACTGGCCTCGCGACCTGCACGTGGACGGCGAGTGGATGCACGTGGCCGACGAGCGGAGCGACACGATCGCGACGTTCCGGATCGGCCCGGACGGTGTCCCGGTCCCTGCCGGCACGCCCCTGCGCATCCCTTCGCCGGTGTGCGTGGTACCCGCCTGACCGGCGTTTCCTGCCGTCCGCGTCGGGCACGTCCGGGGAGAACAGGACGGATAAGCAGGGAGCATCCCGACATGACGACGATCGCCACGACCAACCCGGCGACGGGCGAGGTCGAGAAGACCTTCGACGCGCTGACCGACGAGGAGGTCGACCGGCGCATCGCACGGGCGGCGGACACCTTCGCCTCGTACCGGAACACTCCGCTGGAGCGGCGGGCGGAGTGGATGAACGCGGCGGCGGACATCCTGGACCGGGAGGCAGACCAGATCGGCGCCATGCTCACCACGGAGATGGGCAAGACGCTGAAGGCCGCCGGGGCGGAGGCGCAGAAGTGCGCGAAGGCGTGCCGGTTCTACGCCGAGCACGCGGCCGGGTTCCTCGCCGACCGGCGCCCGGCCGATGCCGAGGACGTCGGGGCGCGGGACGCCTACGTCCGCTACCAGCCGCTCGGCCCGGTGCTGGCGGTCATGCCGTGGAACTTCCCGCTCTGGCAGGTGATCAGGTTCGCGGCGCCGGGGCTGATGGCGGGGAACGTCGGGCTGCTGAAGCACTCCTCCAACGTCCCGCAGACGGCCCTGTTCCTGGAGGACCTGTTCCGCCGCGCCGGGTTCCCCGAGGGCGCGTTCCAGACGCTGCTGATCGGCTCGTCCGAGGTCGAGCGGGTGCTGCGCGACCCGCGGGTGAAGGCGGCGACGCTCACTGGCAGCGAGCCCGCGGGGCGGTCCGTCGCGTCCATCGCCGGAGACGAGATCAAGCCGACCGTGCTGGAACTCGGCGGCAGCGACCCGTTCGTGGTGATGCCGTCCGCCGACATCGAGGCGGCGGCGCGGACGGCGGCGGAGTCCCGGTGCCTCAACAACGGGCAGAGCTGCATCTCGGCGAAGCGCTTCATCGTCGACATCGGCTGCGCGGACGAGTTCGAGCGGCTCTTCGTCGAGCACATGCGCGCCAAGAAGGTCGGCGACCCGATGGACGACTCCACCGACGTCGGCCCCCTCGTCAGCGAGGAGGGGCGTGCCGAGGCGGAGGAGCTGGTCGCCGACGCGGTGGGCAAGGGCGCGGCGGTGCTGTGCGGCGGCGAGCGCCCGGACGGGTCCGGCTGGTTCTACCCTCCGACGGTGGTCTCCGGGGTGACGCCCGAGATGCGGATGTACTACGAGGAGGTCTTCGCGCCGGTGGCGTCGGTGTTCCGGGTCCGCGGGGTGTCGGAGGCGGTCGAGGTCGCGAACGCGACGGGCTTCGGCCTCGGCTCCAACGCCTGGACGCGGGACGACGCCGAGCGCGAGCGGTTCGTGCGCGAGCTGGACGCCGGGCAGGTCTTCATCAACGGGATGGTGACGTCCTACCCGCAGCTGCCGTTCGGCGGCGTCAAGCGCTCCGGCTACGGGCGGGAGCTGTCCGCGGAGGGCATGCACGCGTTCTGCAACGCCAAGACCGTCTGGGCCGGCTGACCGCGCGGCCGGTACCGACCACCCGCCGATTACGCGTCCGGGAAGGGGCCCCGCCAGGGTGTAAGCGAGACGAAATCCCCGTTCATTACGTTGCCTGGCAGGCTCCCAAGCTCGGGAAGGCGACTCATGTCGGGGAATCAGGCGCCGGTCCGTTTCGACGTCCTGGGGCCGCTGCGAGCGCGCAGCGGCCCCAGGACGGTCCATGTCGGCACACCGAAGACGCGGGGTCTGCTCGCGGTCCTGCTGTGCGGGGCGAACCGCTCGGTGTCGCTGGAGACGCTGGTGGACGCGCTGTGGGGGCAGGGGCCCCCGAAGTCGGCGACCAAGAACGTCCAGTCGTACGTGCACCGGCTGCGGCGCACGCTCGGGGACCCGGAGCGGATCGTCCGCACCGGCCCCGGCTACCTGCTGCGGGTCCGGCCGGGCGAGCTGGACGCGCACGTGTTCGAGCGGCTCGTGCGGGAGGCCGCCGCGGCGGCCTCCCGCGGCGACGACGTCCGCGCGGCGCGGCTGCTGCGCCTGGCCGCCGGGCGGTGGCGCGGCGAGCACGCCTACGCCGGGGTGCCGGACGTCCCGCTCGTGCGGGCCGAGGCGCAGCGGCTCGCGGAGGCCCGGTTCGGGGCGGTGCGCGACCGGATCGACGCCGGCCTGCGCCTCGGGCGGCATGCCGCGCTCGTGCCGGAGCTGTGCGCGCTGACCGGCCGGCATCCGCTGCGCGAGGAGCTGTGGGCGCGGCTGATGACGGCGCTGTACCGGTCGGGGCGGCAGGCCGACGCGCTGCGCGCCTTCGCGGACGCGCGCCGCGTGCTGGCCGAGGAGGCCGGGCTCGACCCGGGGCCGGCGCTGCGGGAGCTGCAGCGGGCGGTCCTCGCGTGCGATCCGGCGCTCGCGTCGCCGGCCCGGCCGGGCGACGTGCTGGACCGGTTCCTGCGCGCCCTGGACGCCGGCGTGCCCGCCGGGGACGGCGACCGCGCCGCGCTGTCCGCCAGCATCCGCGCCGGCCGGCGGCTGATCGCCGATCTGGACGACGCCGCCGGCCGGCTGCTGCGCGTCCTGCACGCGGACGCCGGCTGAGCCCGGTCAGCGGACGGCCTGCGGGACCTTCCACGGGTTGCCGTCGCGCAGCGGCGGCGGCAGGAGGTCCTGCGGCCAGCCCTGGTAGGCGACGGGCCGCAGGAACCGCTCGATCGCGGCGGTGCCGACCGAGGTGGTGGCGGGCGCCGTCGTCGCCGGATAGGGGCCGCCGTGCTGCATCGCGTGCGTGACGGACACGCCGGTGGGCCACTGGTTCCACAGGACGCGGCCGCTGCGTCCGGCGAGGACGGCGGCGAGTTCGGCGAGGCCGCCGGTCTCGTCCGGCTCGGCGTGCAGCGAGGTGGTGAGCTGGCCGGGCATGTCCGCCAGGACGTCCGCGACGCCGGCGAGGCGGTCGTAGGTGACGACGAGGCCGAGCGGCCCGAAGCACTCCTCCCCCGCCGCGTCGATGTCGGCCTCGAACGCCGCCAGGTCCATGGTGAGCAGGCGCGGCGCGAGCGACGTCGCGTCGTCCGGCCAGACCAGGCGCCGGACGCCGGGCCGGGCGCCGAGGGCGGTCGCCGCCGACAGGTAGCCGGTCGTGATGCGCTCGTTCAGCATGGGGGCCCCGGCGGTCTCGCGGAGGTGCCCGGTGATGCCGTCCAGCAGCGCGGCGGGCGCGAACAGGATGCCGGGGTTGGTGCAGAACTGGCCGGCGCCCAGGGTGAGGGACGCCGCGTAGCCCTTGGCGATCTCCCCGGCGCGCGCCCGCGCGGCCCCGGGCGTCACCACGGCCGGGTTGACGCTGCCCATCTCGCCGAAGAACGGGATCGGCTCCGGGCGGTCCGCCGCGATCTTCGCGAGGGCGAGGCCGCCGCGCTGGGAGCCGGTGAAGGCGGCGGCGGCGAGGCCCGGGTGCCGCAGCGCCTCGACGCCCTCGTCGTCGCCCTCGATCAGGGCGAACACGCCGTCCGGGAGGCCGGCGCCGCCGATCGCCTCGGCCGTCCGGCGCGACAGCCGGGGATGCCCGGGGTGCGCCTTGACCACGACGGGGCAGCCCGCCGCCCACGCCGACGCGGTGTCGCCGCCGGCGACGCTGAACGCGAACGGGAAGTTGCTCGCCGCGAACACCAGCACCGGGCCGGCCGCCGTCCGGTAGCGGCGCAGGTCGGGGCGGGGGCCGGTCGGCCAGTCCGGGTCGGGCCGGTCGATGCGGGCGTCGTAGAAGGCGCCCTCGCGGACCTGGCCGGCGAACAGCTTCAGCTGGAACGTGGTGCGGGTCAGTTCGCCGTTCAGCCGGGGCGCGCCGAGGTGGCTCTCCTCGTCTGCGAGCGCGACGAGTTCGCCGCGGGCGGCCTCCAGCGCGTCCGCGACGGCGGTCAGGTGGCCGGCGCGCTCCGCGGGCGGCATCGCCGCCCAGCCGGGGGCGGCGGACACCGCGGCGGTGACGGCCTGGTCCGGTGTCATCTCGTGTTCCTTCCGTTCTCCACCGAGTTCCGGTATCCGTACAAGGCGTACACGACGAGCCCGAGCAGCATCCAGAC
This sequence comes from Actinomadura darangshiensis, assembly GCF_004349235.1. Taxonomy (GTDB): domain Bacteria; phylum Actinomycetota; class Actinomycetes; order Streptosporangiales; family Streptosporangiaceae; genus Spirillospora; species Spirillospora darangshiensis. Next base: position 20,167 of record NZ_SMKY01000016.1, read on the forward strand.
GACGAACCGTACCCAGGTGACCCAGTCGAGGTTGGCGATCAGCCAGATCGAGAAGGCGATGCCGACCAGCGGCACCAGCGGCACCCAGGGGGTGCGGAACGAGCGCGGCAGGTCGGGGCGGGTCCGGCGCATCACCATGACGGCGACGGCGACCACGATGAACGCCATCAGGATGCCGATGTTGGTGAGGTCGGCCGCCTCCTTGATCGGCAGGAAGCCCGCGATGACCGCCGAGCCGATCCCGACGAGCCGGATGACGCGGGTCGGCACCTGCCGCTTGGCGTGGTTCCTGGCGAAGTAGGCGGGCAGCAGGCCGTCCCGGCTCATCGAGAACCAGACGCGGGTGACGGCCAGCATGTTCGCCAGCGCGGACGTGGTGATGCCGACGACGGCGCCGACCGCGACGACGGTGCCGAGGCCGGTCAGGCCCACCGACGCCAGCGCGCTGGAGAACGGGCTCTTGACGTCGATGTGCCGGTAGTCCTGCATGCCGAGCAGGACGACGCACACCAGCAGGTAGATGACCGCGGCGATGGCCAGCGAGATGACGATCGCCTTCGGCAGCACCTTCTTGGCCTCGGCGCTCTCCTCCGCCGCCGCGCTCATCGCGTCGTACCCGTACACGGCGAAGAACGTGGTGGCGGCGCCCGCGACGGCGCCGCCGATGCCGAACGGCAGGAACGGGCTGAAGTTGCCGGCGGAGACGTGGAACGCGCCCGCGACGATCACCAGCGCGACGATGCCGAGCTTGACCACGACGAGGATCGTCTCGAAGCGCGCGGACTCCTTCGTCCCGCGCGACAGCACGAACGCCAGCAGCAGGCACAGCAGCGCCGCGAACAGGTCGATCTTGTGCCCGGCGCCGGTGCCGGGTGCGCCGAGCGCCCAGTCGGGGATGTCGAGGCCGACCTGCTCGACGATGTAGGACAGGTAGCCGGAGATGGCGATCGCGACGACGGCGACGATCGCGGTGTACTCCAGCAGCAGGTCCCATCCGATCGCCCAGCCGATCGCCTCGCCGAGCGCCGCGTAGGAGTAGGTGTAGGCGGAGCCCGCCTTGGGGATCGTCCCGGCGAACTCGGCGTAGCAGAGCGCGGCGGCGGCGCTGGCGACGATGGCGATCAGGAACGAGATCATCACGCCGGGCCCGGCGTCGTCGTGCGCCACGACGCCGGCGAGCGAGAACACGCCCGCGCCGACGAGCCCGCCGAGGCTGAGCGCGACGAGCTGCCACAGCCCCATGGTCCGGCGCAGGCCGCCCTCGGTCTCCTCCTCGGAGGAGTCGACGGGTTTCAGGCGGAAGATGCCCGCCCGCGTGAACAGCCCGGATCCGGCCGGGCCGCCCGGCGGTCGTGTTTTGCGCATGGCTTGGGACATGAAGGTCCCTCCGAGAGGGTGCAGGGGATTACCCGATGTGGTGAACGCGGCGGTCAGGAGCCGCCGGAACGGGCTCGCGGGGAGCCGGCCGGCCCTTCTAGAGGACGAAGCCCTCGGGGAAGGGGTCGGCGGGGTCGAGCAGGTAGGTGGCGTTGCCGGTGATCCAGGCCCGCCCGGTGAACTCCGGGATCACCGCGGGGAGGCCGCCGGCCTCGGCGGTCCCGACGAGCCGGCCGGTGAAGCGGGTGCCGATGAACGACTCGTTGACGAACTCGGTGTGCAGCGGCAGCTCGCCGCGGGCGTGCAGCTGCGCCATCCGGGCGGACGTGCCGGTGCCGCACGGCGACCGGTCGAACCAGCCGGGGTGGATCGCCATGGCGTTGCGGGAGTGCGCCGCGTCCGAGCCGGGCGCGAGGAACTGGACATGCTTGCAGCCTCCGATCAGCGGGTCGCCCGGGTGGACGGGACGGTCGGTCTCGTCGATCGCCGCCATGATCGCGAGCCCGGCGGCGAGGATGTCGTCCTTGCGGGCCCGGTCGAACGGCAGGCCGAGCGGTTCGAGGTCGGTGATGGCGTAGAAGTTGCCGCCGTAGGCCATGTCGTAGCGGACGTCGCCGAGCCCCGGGACGGTGACGGCGGCGTCCTGCCGGAGCGCGAACGAGGCGATGTTGCGGAGCGTCACGTTCTCGGCGGCGCCGTCGCGGACGGCGACGCGGGCCTCGACGAGGCCGGCCGGGGTGTCCAGCCGCACGACCGTCTCCGGCTCGGTCACCTCCACCATCCCGGTCTCGACCAGGACGGTCGCGACGCCGATGGTGCCGTGCCCGCACATCGGCAGGAACCCGCTGACCTCGATGTAGACCACGCCCCAGTCGGCGTCCGGCCGGGTCGGCGGCTGCAGCAGCGCGCCGCTCATCGCGGGGTGGCCGCGCGGCTCGTCCACCAGGAAGCGGCGGAGCCCGTCCAGGTGCTCGACCGCGTACCGGCGCCGCTCGGCCATCGTGCCGCCCGGGATGGGCGCGACACCGCCGGTGACCACGCGGGTCGGCATGCCCTCGGTGTGCGAGTCGACCGCCGTGATCGACCGGGCCGAGCGCATCAGGCGGCCTGCCGCTGCGCGAGGGCCTCGATGGCGCGGGCCATGTCGGCGGTGACGCCGGCGCGGTGCGCGGGGACGAGCGGGCCGCGCGGCGGGCGGCAGGGGCCGCCGTACCGGCCGACCTGCTCCATGCCGAGCTTGATGGCCTGCACGAACTCGGTCCGCGAGTCCCAGCGGAACGCGGCGACGAGCGGCTCGTACAGGGCGCGCGCCTCCGCGAGCCTCCCGGTGGTCGCCAGCTCGTAGAGCAGCGCCGACTCGGCGGGGAACACGTTGGGGAAGCCCGCGAACCAGCCGGTGGCGCCCATCAGCAGCGCTTCGAGCGTGACGTCGTCGGCGCCGGCGACGACCTCCAGGCCGGGCGCCCTCTCCTTGATCTCCAGGACGCGGCGGACGTCGCCGGAGAACTCCTTGACCGCCACCACGCCGTCGATCTGGGCGATCTCGGCGAGCAGGCCGGGGGTGAGGTCGACCTTGGTGTCGATCGGGTTGTTGTAGACCATGACGGGCAGGCCGGCGGACGCGACGGCCTCGTAGTGCGCGATGACCTCGCCGCGGTTGGCCCGGTACATCGTCGGGGGCAGGCACAGGACGCCGTCGGCGCCGTCCTCGGCGGCGATCTCGGCCCAGTGCCTGGCCTGGTGGGAGCCGGGGCCGTGCACGCCGACCACGACGACGCCGTCCTCGCCGACCGCCTCGACGGCGGTCCGCGCGACGCGGCGGCGCTCGTCGTCGGTCAGCGAGGAGTACTCGCCGAGGGAGCCGTTCGGGCCGACGCCGCGGCAGCCGTTGTCGACGAGCCAGCGGCAGTGCTCGGCGTAGCGGGTGTAGTCGACGGCGAGCCCGGCGGGGGCGGACGCGTCCTCCTGGTAGGGCAGCGCCGTCGCCACGATGACGCCGCCGAGGCTCTGGAGCTTGCTGTCGCTCATCGGGCGCTCTCTTTCCTTCCGGGGTTCTCAACTGGTGGTTTCGCGAGTTCGCCGAGCCGGATGGGCTGGGCGACGGGCCGGTGGTGGGGGTTTCCGGCGGGCAGCAGCTCGGCGACCGCGGGGCCGCAGATCCGGGCCTGGCAGGGCCCGAGGCCGGCGCGGGTCGCGAGCTTCACCGCGTGCGCGGAGTCGTCCGCGGCCGTGCTCCGGAGGGTGCCGTAGGTGGTGTCCTCGCAGCGGCAGACGATCGTGCCGGGACGCAGCCAGCCGGGCCAGGCCGCGCCGATCGGGTGGGCGGCGGCGAGCCGCGCCGCGAAGGCGCGGGCCCGGTCGCGGCGGCGGCGCACGGCCACCGCCTCGGGGGCGTCCGGGGGGCCGCCGCCGGCGATCCAGCCGGCGAGGAGGCCCTCGGTCCGGGCGGCCGGCGCGCCGGCGATGCCGGTGATCTCCCCCGCGGCGTACACGGCGGGGGCGGTGGTGCGCTGGTCCGCGTCGACGTCGGCGAACGCGCCCGCGCGCAGCCGGCATCCGGCCGCGACCGGCAGTTCGAGGCGGGGGCTGAACCCGTGGGTGACGCACAGCGCGTCCACCGCGGCGACCTGCTCGGTGCCGGGGACGACCGACCAGTCGGGGCGGAGCCGCGCCGTGACCGCCTCTTCGACCCGCCCGTCGCCCCGGGCCTCGATCACGGCACGGCCCGTCCGGTACGGGACGCGGTGCCGGGCGAGCAGCGCGGCGTACCCCGCCAGCTCGGCGGCCTTGCCGGTCTGGGACGCCAGCTCCCAGGGGCGGCGCGTCCAGCCGCGCGCCACGGTCGCGGCGGGGTTGGCCTCCAGCACCGCCTGGACGCGCGAACCGGCCTCCAGGAGGGACGCGGCGACCGGCAGGAGGAACGGGCCGGAGCCGGCGATCAGCGTCCGGTCCCCCAGGGCCAGGCCCTCCCCTTTCACGAAGGCCTGTGCCGCCCCGCCCGTGGAGACGCCGGGCAGTTCCCACCCGGGGAACGGCAGGACGCGGTCGTGCGCGCCCGGCGCGAGGACCAGCGCGTCGGGCCGCAGGACGTGCCGGTCCCGTCCGGCCGCGTCGATCTCGCCTCGCAGCACGTGGACGCGGGGTGCGCCGGCCCCGGCGCGTTCGATCGACCAGACCGAGGTCTCCGGCCACCAGCCGCAGCGCGGGTGCCCGAGCACATGGTCGCGGAGCCGCTCGAAGCCGGGCCAGGCGCGGATCTGGCCGCCGGGGTCCTCGGCGGCGTCGAGCAGCGTCACCTCCGCGCCCGCGCGCAATGCTCCCGCCGCTGCGCACAGACCCGCGGGCCCGGCCCCGACGACCACGACGCGCCGGCTCATCGGGCCTCCTCCCCCGCACGGGACTGGGTGGTGACGGCGTCGCCGTCGCGGGCGCGGCGCCGGCACGCCCGCACGTCCCGGACGCCGTTCACGGTGACCAGGCAGTCGAAGCACACGCCGATCCCGCAGAAGACACCGCGCGGCGCGCCGGACGGGCTCTCCCGCCAGGACCGGCGGCCGGAGGCCAGCAGCACGCCGGCGATCGTCTGGCCGTCACGACCGGTGAAGGGCTCACCGTCCAGGGTGATGCGCACCGGGCTCATGGGGCCTCTCCCTCGGACTGGGCGGCGGGGCGGTCCGCGCGGAACGGGGTCGCGTCGATGGCCGGGGCGCGGCCGAGCATCAGGTCGCGCAGGACGGCGGCGGTGCCGGTGGACAGGCCGATCCCGGCGCCCTCGTGCCCGGTGGCGTGCCAGAGGCCGTCCAGGTGCGGGTCGGCGCCGATGACCGGCAGATGGTCGGCGACGAACGGGCGGAACCCGCCGTAGGCGCGCATCACCGGCACCCCCGCCAGGGACGGGAACAGCCGCAGCGCCTTCGCCGCGATGACCGACAGGACCTCGGGGCGGATCCGGTCGTCGAACCCGGCGCGGCGGCGCGAGGAGCCGAGCAGGATCGTCCCGGCCCGGGTCGACTCGACGACGGCGGAGGCCTGCAGCTCCCCCGCGCCGCTGCCGACCGCGCCCACGTAGTCGGCGTCGTAGACCTTGTGGAAGACGGTCGGCGGCATCGGCGCGCTCACCAGGACCTCGCCGCGGCGGGGCCGGACGCCGAGCCGGGCGCCGAGCCGCATGGCGACGCGCCCCGACCAGGGACCGGCCGCGTTGACGAACGCGTCGCCGCCGATCGTCCCGCCGGAGGTCCGGACGCCGGTGACGCGGCCGCCGCGCCGGACGGCGCCGAGCACCTCGCATCCGGTGCGCACGACGGCACCGGCGCGCACGGCGGCGGCGAGCAGGGCGGTGGCGGCGCCGGCGGGCTGGACCTGCGCGTCCTCGGGGTAGTGGACGGCCTTGGTGAAGTCCCTGGTGAGGTGGGGTTCGGCGGCGGCGAGGGCGGCGGCGTCCAGGTCCTCGGCGGCGACGCCCGCCTTGCGCTGGCCGCCGGCGAACTCCGTCAGGGCCCGCGCGCCGGCCGCGGTGGTCGCGACGACGATGCCGCCCTTGGCGTCCCATTCGACGCCGGCGGCGTCCGGGTCGCCGTCCAGGACCGCGGGCCACAGCTCGCGGGACAGCTTCGCCAGTTCCAGCTCGGGGCCGGGCCCCTTGTCGGAGACGAGGACGTTGCCCTCGCCGTGGGCGGTCGTCCCGGCGGCGGGGCGGCCGCGGTCGACGACGGTGACCGCGCAGCCCGCCAGGGCCAGCTCGCGGGCGCAGGCCGCGCCGATGATCCCGGCGCCCAGCACCACGACCCGCATACGTCCCTCCCCGGTCACCGTTCGTTAAACCGAACGATTCCGAGCGTAAGCGCGTGCCGCGCGCGATGTCAACGCATGGGCGAAGCCGGATTCAGGGTGTTTCGACCAGATGCGACGGAGCGCCGGGCGAGGCGTGAAGCCGCTGGTCAGCGTCGTACTGCAGGAGCAGGACGGAGCGGACGGTCCCTTCGACGGCGGTGTAGGCGTGCGGGAGCCGCGCGTCGAAGCTGACGTAGTCGCCGGGCCCGAGCTCCACGTCCCGGTCGTCCACCCGAACGGCGAGCCGCCCGGCCTGGACGACCGTGTGCTCGGTCCCGACGTGGCCGAGCGAGTCCTGCCGGCGGCCGGCCCTGACCTGCTGGTCGTACACCTCGAACATGGCGCCGCCGGACTCGATGCCGCGCAGCGGCCGCAGGTCGACGCCCTCGCCGCGCAGCACCTCCACCTCGGCGGCGCGGACGACGGTGAGCCCGGACGGCTCCTGGTGGTCCAGCAGGTCGGAGATGGGGACCTCCAGCGCGCGGGACAGGCTGAACACCGTCTCGATCGTGGGGTTCCCGGCGCCGGCCTCAAGCTGGGACAGCGTGGCCTTGCCGATCTTCGACCGGCGGGACAGCTCGGACAGCGACAGGCCGAGCTCCAGCCGGGCGCGGCGCAGGTTGCCGGCCAGCACGTCCCGCACCGAATCCCCTGACGCGCCCACGCTTCCCCGCCCCTCGTCCCGACTCGCCCGCGTACGTTCGCTGTATCGAACGGCCAGTGTACCGGGCGGCCCGCGCGGGGTCAGAGGTCCACGAGCCTGCCGGCGCCCGCCTCGCGGGCGCGCTCGACGATGACCGAGGCCGCCGCCGTGTCCTGCACGCCGACGCCGACGCTGTTGTAGAAGACGATGTCGGCGGCGGATCCGCGCCCGGCGGCGAGGCCGGCGGCGATCGGGCCGAGCGGGCGCACGTCGCCCGGGTCCAGCAGGCCGTCGCGGACGGCGGCCACCACGGGGCCGGCGTGCTCCAGCGCGGTCGTCACCTCGTCCACCACCACGGACGCGGCGCGGGTGAGGGTCTCGCCGTCCACCTCCGCCCGGTCCGGCGCGAACGAGCCGACGCTCACGACCGTGCAGCCGGCGTCGAGCCACGCGCCGAGGACGACCGGTTCGACGCTGGTGGTGGCGGTGACGACGATCTGCGCGCCCTCGACGGCCGCGCGGGCGGACGCCGCCGCCTCGACCGGCAGCTCCAGTTCGCCCGAGAGCTCGGAGGCGGCGGTACAGGTGTCCGGGTGGCGGCAGGTCATCGCCACCCGCTCGATCGGGCGGACCGCCGCCATCGCCCGGACGTGCGCGCGGCCCTGCACGCCGCAGCCGACGACCGCGAGCCGGGACGCGTGCGGCACCGCGAGATGGTCGGCGGCGACCGCGCTCGCCGCCGAGGTGCGCAGCGTCGTCACCGCCTCGCCCTCGATGATCGCGACGGGCCGGCCGTCGGCCGGGTCCTGGACGGTGACGAGCGCGGCCACGGTGGGCAGGCCGCGCGCCGCGTTCGCCGGGGTGACGCTGCCGAACTTGGCGACGGCGCCGGTGCCGGGCAGCCGGGAGACGTAGCTGAACGCGACGTCGCCGTCCGGGCCGTCCAGCAGCACCCGCGGCGCGAGCCGCGCCTCGCCGCGGCCGAGCGCGCCGAACGCGGCCCGCTGCGAGGCGATCGCGGCGGGCAGGTCGAACACCGCGCGCACGTCGGCCGCGGAAAGCAGCAGGACACCGGCCATGGGGAGATCCTCGCGAGCCCGCCGCCGCGCTGTCGAGGGGGAAAGGGCAAGCGGTGCTTACCGATCACTACATGAGATCGCATGCTTGCCCGTCTCGACGCCCCGGCCTCGACGTTTCAGGCTTTCACCATCCCGATCCCGGGCCACGAGCGACCCCGGACCACGAGCGACGGAGATGCGCCGATGACCCCACTCACCCGGCGGGACCGCGGACGCCGGTCCCGGCTGCTCAGCGCGGCGGGCGCCGGCCTGCTGCTCGTCCCGCTCGCCGCGGCCTGCGGCTCCGGCGACTCCGGCGGCTCCGGCGGCTCCGGCGCGATCAAGATCGGGGTGCCCGCCCCGCTGAGCGGCGACTCGGCCTCGGCCGGGCAGGACATCCTCGCCGCGGCCAAGGTCGCCGCCGACGAGGTCAACAAGGCCGGCGGGGTGGACGGCCGCAAGATCGAGATCGTCGAGGCCGACGACCAGTGCAGCGCCCAGCAGGGCGCGCAGGCCGCGCAGAAGCTGCTGAACAGCAAGGTCGTGGCGGTCGCCGGCGGCTACTGCTCGGGCGCCGCGGTGCCCGCGATCCCGATCTACGGGCGGCGCAGCGTCCCGTTCGTGATGGACGCCTCCACCAACCCGTCCCTCACCGACACCGGCAAGGGCAAGGTGTTCCGCACCTGCGGCCGCGACGACAACCAGGGCCTGGTGGCGGCCAAGTTCATGACCGGGCCGCTCGGCGCGAAGCGGATCGCGCTGCTGCACGACAACACGACCTACGCCAAGGGCCTCGCGGACGCGGCGGCGAAGTCGGTGAAGCAGGCGGGCGGGCAGGTCGTCTACGAGGACGCGCTGCAGCCCGGCCAGTCCGACTACAGCCCCGTCCTCACCAAGGTGGCCTCGACCAAGCCGGACGTCCTGTACTTCACCGGCTACTTCGCCGAGGCGGGGCTGCTGATGAAGCAGCGCAAGTCGCTCGGGCTGAAGTTCACGCTGATGGGCGGGGACGCGACGACCGACTCGACCGTCCTGAAGACGGCGGGCTCGGCGGCCGACGGCTACATCGCCACCACCGCGCCGCTCGCCAAGGACCTGCCCGCGGCGGCGAAGTTCGTGTCGGCGTACAAGGCCGCGAACAACGCCGACCCCGGCCCGTTCTCGGTGTACGAGTACGACGCGGTCAAGGTCGTCGCGAAGGCCATCGACGACGCCGGGTCCACGAAGGGCGCGGCGATCACCGGCGCGCTGCACAAGATCAAGGACTTCCCGGGCATCACCGGGCCCATCACCTTCGACGACAAGGGCGACCGGACCGACCCGCTCTACATCACCGTCCAGGTGAAGGACGGCGCGTTCACCGCCTACAAGAAGCTCGACAAGAGCGGCGCCACCTGGGTGGACGCCAAGACCTCCTGATCAGCGGCGCCGAGCCGAACGGGGATCAATGAGCGAATTCGTCCAGTACCTCGTGAACGGCCTGACGATCGGGGCGTTCCTCGCGCTGATCGCGCTGGGCTACTCGATGATCTACGGGGTGGTCCGGCTGATCAACTTCGCGCACGGCGACGTGTTCATGATCGGGGCGTTCGCCGGGTTCGGGACGCTGACCACGGTCGGCGTGTCCGGCGGGATGGCGGTGCCCGCCATGATCGCCGCGGTGGCGGTCGGCGCCCTGACGACCGGCATCGTCGGCACCGGGATCGCCAAGGCCGCCTACGTCCCGCTGCTGTCCTCCCCGCGGCTGGCGCTGCTGATCGCGGCGATCGGGGTGTCGCTGGCGCTGGAGGAGGGCGTGAAGGTGCTGACCGACGCCCGGTTCAAGTCGTACCCGACCGCGCTGGACGGCGGCCGGATCTTCAGCGGCGCCGTCCGCGTCACCTGGGGGCAGCTCGCGCTGGTCGTGATCTCGGTGGCGCTGATGGCGGCGCTGTGGCTGTTCGTCACGCGCACGGTCACGGGGACGGCGATGCGCGCCCTCGCGATGGACCGGGACGCCGCCCGGCTGCAGGGCATCAACGTGGAGCGGCTCATCCTCACGACGTTCTTCATCGGCTCGATGCTGGCGGGCGCCGCCGGCGTCATGTACGGGCTGTACTACGTGCAGATCAGCTTCGGCATGGGATTCCTCATCGGGCTGCGCGCGTTCACCGCCGCGGTGCTCGGCGGCATCGGCAACCTGCCGGGGACGATGGTCGCGGGCGTGTGCATCGGGCTCGTCCAGTCGTTCTCGGCCGGGTACGTCTCGTCCCGCTGGACGGACGTCATCATCTTCGGGCTGCTGATCGCGGTCCTGGCGCTGAGACCCACCGGCCTGTTCGGCGAGCGCGTCGTGGAGCGCGCATGAAGGCGCGGGTGCCCGGCCTCGGGCGCGGTGAGACGGCCGTCCGGTACGGCGGCTGGCCGCTGCTCATCGCGGTGGCGCTGGTGGCGGGCCAGACCCTCGACGACTACGCGCTGACCGTCGCCGGGACGATCCTGATCTACGCGATCCTCGGGCTCGGCATCAACATCGTCGTCGGGTACGCGGGGCTGCTGGACCTCGGGTTTGCGGCGTTCTTCGCGATCGGCGCCTACACCTCCGGGCTGCTGATGCTGAAGCTGGAGTGGAACTTCTGGCTGACGCTGCCGGCGGCGGTGGCCGCCGCCGGGGTCGCCGGGGTCGTCATCGGGTATCCGACGCTGCGGCTGCGCAGCGACTACCTCGCCATCGTCACGCTCGGCTTCGGCGAGATCATCCGGATCACGGTGGTGAACCTGGAGGTGACCGGCGGGCCGAACGGCCTGACCGGGATCCCGCCGGTGTCGATCGGCGGCCGGGACCTCGTCCTGCCGAAGGACTTCTTCTACCTGGCGCTCGCGTTCTTCGTCGTCGTGCTGGCCGCGACGGCGCTGCTGGCCCGGTCGCGGCTCGCCTACGCGTGGCGGGCCATCCGGTCCGACGACACCGCCGCCGAGGCGGTGGGCGTGCCCGCGCGGCGGGTGAAGCTGCTCGCGTACGTGCTCGGCGCGATGTCCGGCGCGGTCGCGGGCCCGCTGAACGCCGCGCAGCTCGGCACCGTGGACCCGTCCAGCTTCACCTTCCTGACCTCGCTGATGATCCTGCTCGTGGTGATCATCGGCGGGATGGGCAGCCGGCCCGGCGTGATGATCGGCGCCGTGGTGATCGTCGCGCTGCCGGAGGTGCTGCGGACCGTCCAGGAGTACCGGGGCCTGTTCTTCGCGCTGCTGCTCATCCTGATCGTGATCCTGCGGCCGCAGGGCGTGTGGCCGTACCGGCCGCGCCGGTTCAGGCTCGCCGCGACGGCCGGGCCCGCGCCGGAGCTCCCGGCCGCGCGGGGCACCCTGCTGGAGGTGGACGGCCTGTCCCGGACGTTCGGCGGCGTCACGGCCGTGGACGGGCTCGGGCTCCGCGCGGACGCCGGCCAGGTCGTGAGCGTGATCGGCCCGAACGGCGCGGGCAAGACCACCGCGTTCAACTGCATCACCGGGATGATCGCGCCGTCGGCCGGGACGGTCGTGCTCGGCGGGCGCAGCGTGCGCGGCCTCCCCCCGCACCGGGTCGCCGCCGCCGGGCTCGCCCGCACGTTCCAGAGCATCCGGCTGTTCGAGGAGATGACCGTCGCGGAGAACGTGCTCATCGGCCGGTTCGCCCGGGACCGGGGCCTGCTGCGGCCGCTGTCGCGCGCCGACCTCGACACGGTGCGCCGCTGCCTGGACTTCGTCGGCCTCCTCGACGCGGCCGACCGCCCGGCGGGCGGGCTCGCCTACGGCGACCGGCGCCGGCTGGAGATCGCGCGGGCGCTCGCCGGCGATCCCCGCGTCCTGCTGCTGGACGAGCCCGCCGCGGGCGCGAACCCCACCGAGAAGCGGGCGCTGATGGAGCTGATCGCCCGCATCAGCGCGCTCGGCACCGCCGTGGTGCTGATCGAGCACGACGTCGCGCTCGTCATGTCGATCTCCGACCGGGTGACCGTCCTGGAGTACGGCCGGACGATCGCCATCGGCCCGCCCGCCGAGATCCAGGAGGACCAGCGGGTCATCGCCGCCTACCTCGGCGTCCCGGACGACCCGGAGACCGACCTCGTCACGGAGGTGCTGCGATGACGCTCCTGCGGGTGACGGATCTGCACAGCCGGTACGGGCAGGTCGAAGCCCTTTCCGGGATCTCGTTCGAGGTCGGCGAGGGCGAGATCGTCGCGCTGCTCGGCAGCAACGGCGCCGGGAAGACCACCACGCTCCGGACCGTCACCGGCCTGCACCGGGCCCGGTCGGGGCGGGTCGAGTTCGACGGCCGCGACATCACCCGGCTCGTCGCGCACAAGGTCGTCGCGGCCGGGCTCGGGCACGTCCCGGAGGGGCGGCGGGTGTTCCCGGCGCTGAACGTCGCCGAGAACCTGCTGCTCGGCGGCTACCTGCGGCGCCGCGACCGGGCCGCGGTCGCGGCCCGCCGGGACGAGGTGTACGAGATGTTCCCGCGCCTCGGCGAGCGCCGCGACCAGCTCGCCGGGCTGCTGTCGGGCGGCGAGCAGCAGATGCTCGCGATCGGCCGGGCGCTGATGCTGCGGCCCCGGCTCCTCGCCCTGGACGAGCCGACGATGGGGCTGGCGCCGCAGATGGCGCAGCAGGTGCTCCGGGTCGTCCGGGACATCCGCGACCAGGGCGCCACGATCCTGATCGTCGAGCAGAACGCCCACCAGACGCTCCGCCTCGCCGACCGCGCGTACGTCCTGGAGACGGGCCGGATCGTCCTGGACGGCCCCGCGTCGGCGCTCGCCCAGGACGACCGGGTGAAAGCCGCCTACCTCGGCGGCGACCCGGTCATCGAGGCCACGTGAGGAGCTTGCGCGCCGTCTCCTCGATTGCGTCCTCGGACAGGAGGACGTGGTAGGCGGCGTCTCCTAGCGGGATGAAGCTGTCCTCGCTCGCGACCCGGGCCGTCCGCCCCTGGAAGCCCGCGTCGGCGAGCGCGGTCAGCACGCCCTCGGAGACGCCGCCGGTGCGGCGCGTCTCGTCCGCCACCAGGACGGCGCCGGTGGCGCGGGCCTCGCGGAGGAGGTCCTCGACGGGCAGCGGGGCGAGCCAGCGCAGATCGAGGACCCGGCACCGGACGCCCCCGGCCTCCAGGCGGCGCGCGGCGCGCAGGCTCATGCGCAGGCCGTTGGCGAACGTCACGATGGTGAGATCGCGGCCGTCGCCGTAGGTGCGTGCACGGCCGATCGGCACCATCCCGCCGGCCGGGGCGAGCCAGCCGCCGTCGCCGTCCTCGTGCAGGTCGCGGACGTGGTAGAGCGCGATAGGCTCCAGCATCACGCACACGCGGCCGTCGTTCTCGGCGGCGTCCATGCACGCGCGCAGCATCCCCGCGGCGTCGTCGGGCCGGGACGGCGACGCGATGACGAGGCCCGGGATGTCGCGCAGCGCGGCCACGGCGTTGTCGTTGTGGAAGTGGCCGCCGAATCCCTTCTGGTAGGCGTAGCCGGCGATGCGCACCACCATCGGGTTGCGGTACCGGCCGGACGAGAAGAACGGCAGTGTCGCGGCCTCACCGCGGATCTGGTCGGCGGCGTTGTGCAGGTAGGCGAGGTACTGAATCTCGGGGACGGGCAGCATCCCGGCCGTCCCGAATCCGAGCGCGAGGCCGAGGACCGACTGCTCGTCCAGGATCGTGTCGAACACGCGGGCCGCGCCCGCCCGCTTCATCAGGCCGCGCGTGACCCCGTAGACGCCGCCCTTCCGCGCCACGTCCTCGCCGAAGACGACCATGCCGGGGCGCTCGTCCAGCAGGTCGCCGAGCGTCCGGTTGATCGCCTGCGCGACCGTGACGGCCTCCGTCCGGCCGGGCTCGGGAACGTCCGCTCCGAACGACGCGGGCACCGCCCCCGGGGTGGCGCGCGGCCGGAGCGGCGCCATCACCTCGGCGGCGGACGACAGGCGAGGCGCGCCGGCGACCTTGTCGGCCAGGGCCATGACCTCGGCGCGTTTCGCCTCGTAGAGGCTGATGGCGTTCTCGGCCGTCGCCAGCCCGCGATCGACGAGGAGGCGCGCGGTACCCAGTAGCGGGTCGCGGTCGAGGTCGGCCGCCAGCTCCGCCGGGGCCCGGTAGGACGACTCCACGTCAGAGCCCGCGTGGCCCATCAGGCGGATGGTCCGCAGGTGCAGGAACGCGGGGCGGCGGTGCTCGCGGACCCAGTCGGCGGCCTGCGTCGACACGGCGTAGGCGTCGGCGAGGTCGCAGCCGTCCGCGTGGAAGTAGGCGAGGCCGGGGCGGGACCCGTAGGCGGCGTGGATCCAGCCTGGGGAGGTGCGGACGCTGATGCCAATCCCGTTGTCTTCGCAGACGAACAGGAGCGGCAGGGGCAGACCTTGGAAGCCGCAGTTGACCGCCGCGTTGATGGCGCCGGTGGCCGTCGAGTGGTTGGCGGAGGCGTCCCCGAAGCTGCACACGGTGACGGCGTCGCGCGGCCATGGCGAGTCCAGGCCGAGGCGGGCGGCGCGTTCGATCGCGAAGGCGACGCCGAGCGCGCGCGGCATGTGCGAAGCGATGGTGGAGGTCTGCGGGATGACGTTCAGCGGGTGGCTGCCGAACACCTTGTGGCGACCGCCCGCGATGGGCTCCTCGGCGGCGGCGACCAGGCCGAGGAGCACGTCCCGCAGCGGGTCCTGGCCGGGCACCTGGCGGGCGCGCTCCAGGAAGAACGCGCCCGACCGGTAGTGCAGGAGGGCCGGATCGCCGGGGCGGAGGGCGGCGGCGACGGCCGCGTTCCCCTCGTGGCCCGAGGAGCCGATCGTGTAGAACCCGTGGCCGTGCGCCTGGAGGTGGCGGGCCGCGAGGTCCAGGTGCCGGCTGCCGAGCTGCGCGTCGAACAGCTCCAGGCAGCGCTCGCCGCTCAGCGGGCCGGGCGCGGCGGGCGCGCCGGACGGCACGAGGGACGCGGCCGCCTCAAGGAAGTGGACGTCGGCGGGCTCGGGCATGCGGGCTCCTGCGTGGGACGGGGACGCGTGTCGAGCATCGGCCGCGGCGCCCGCCGGGGCCAAGCGCCGGGAGGCCGCGAACCGGTTGGGAGTTGGCCAAGGATCGCTTAACGACGCCCCGGGGAGAGGCTCAGCCGGGCTTGGCCTCGCGGTAAGGAAGCCGTGCTCTGCCCGATCTTGGCTCGGGCGCGGTGGTCCGTTCAGGCTGGGAATCGTGCTCTCCTCCGTCATCGGCGGCGCCCGGATCCCGGCGGGACCGCGCTCGTTCCGTTCCACCGACCCGTCCCGCACGGCCGAGACGGTCGCCGAGGTGTCCCTCGCGGACGCCGGCGACCTCGTCGCCGCGTGCCGGGCCGCCCGCGCGGCGCAGGACGCCTGGCGGGACGTGCCGGCGCCCGTCCGCGGGCAGGCCGTCGCCGCGATCGGCCGGCTCGTCGAGGCCAATAAGGCGGCCCTCGCCCGGGTCGTCACGCGGGAGGTCGGCAAGCCGTACGCCGAGGCGCTCGGCGAGGTCCAGGAGATCGCCGACACCTGCGCGTTCTTCCTCGGGGAGGGGCGGCGGCTGTACGGGCAGACCGTCCCGTCCGAGATGCCCGACAAGCAGCTGTTCACGTTCCGCGACCCGGTCGGCGTCGTCACCGTCATCACGGCGGGGAACTTCCCGGTCGCGGTGCCGTCCTGGTACATCGTCCCGGCGCTGCTGTGCGGGAACGCGGTGGTGTGGAAGCCCGCCGAGTACGCGGCGGCGTGCGCCGAGGCGTTCTACGAGCTGTTCGCGCACGCCGGGCTGCCGGACGGCGTCCTCAACGTCGTGTACGCGGACGGCCCCGAGACGTTCCGGGGCCTGGAGCGGGCCCTCGACGAGGGGCTCGTCGACAAGGTCGGCTTCACCGGCTCCACCGAGGTCGGGTCGCGGATCGGCGAGCTGTGCGGGCGCCACCTCCAGACGCCCTGCCTGGAGCTCGGCGGCAAGAACCCGATGGTCGTCACCGAGGACGCCGACCTGCCGCTCGCCGTCGAGGGCGCCCTGTTCTCGGGTTTCGGGACGGCCGGGCAGCGCTGCACGTCCCTCGGGACCGCGATCGTGCACGAGTCGGTGCACGGCGAGTTCGTGCGGCTGCTGGACGAGGCGACGCGGGCGGCAGCGGTCGGGGACCCGGCGGGCGAGGTGCTGTTCGGGCCGATGATCGGCGAGCGGTTCGCGGACGGGTTCGAGAAGGTCCTCGGCTGGATCGGGCCGGGCCACACCGTGTACGGGTCGTCCGCGACGGGGCGGATCACGGCGGGCGCGCCGCGCGCGGGCTTCGCGGGCGATCCCGAGGCCGGGCTGTTCTACCACCCGGTGATCGTGGACGGGGTCGGCCCGGGCGACGAGCTGTTCATGAACGAGACGTTCGGCCCCCTCGTCGGCGTCACCGCGTACCGGACGATGGACGAGGCGATCGCGCTCGCCAACGCCCCCGGCTACGGCCTGTCCGCGGCCATCTACACCACCGACCCGGCGAAGGTGTTCGCGTTCCGCCGCCAGATCTCGGCCGGGATGGTCAGCGTGAACAACTCCACCTCCGGCGCGGAGGCGCACCTGCCGTTCGGCGGCAACGGCCGCTCCGGCAACGGCAGCCGCCAGTCGGGCATGTGGGTGCTGGACCAGTTCACCCGCTGGCAGTCGATGAACTGGGACACCTCCGGCCGGCTGCAGAAGGCGCAGATGGACGTCCTGGAGATCGACCCCGACCTCGGCTTCCGGCTGTAGGGGGGCGGCGTGGAGACCGAGACCGGGGCCGATGTCGTCGTCATCGGCGGCGGCGTCATGGGGACGAGCATCGCGTTCCACCTGGCCGAAGCAGGTGTCCGCCGCGTGGTCCTCATTGAGCGGGACGAGCTGGGCGGCGGCTCGACGTGCAAGGCGGCGGGCGGTGTGCGCGCCCAGTTCTCCGACGAGGTCAATATCCGGCTCGGCGCACGCAGCCTGGAGGCGTTCACCCGGTTCCGCGACCGTCCCGGCCAGGAGATCGACCTCCACCAGGTCGGGTACCTGTTCCTGCTGTCGCGCCCGGAGGACGTCGCGTCGTTCGAGCGGAGCGTGGCCCTGCAGAACGAGCTGGGCGTCCCGAGCCGGATGGTCTCGGTGGCGGAGGCGCGCCGCCTCTCCCCCATGATCGGTACGGACGGGCTGCTGGCCGCCGCGTTCTCCCCCGACGACGGGCACTGCACGCCCGAGTCGGTCGTCCTCGGGTACGCGACCGCCGCGCGGCGGCACGGCGCGGTGCTCCATACCCATTGCGAGGTCACCGGCATCGAGACGGACGGCGGCGACGTGAGGGCCGTTCGGACGTCGCAGGGCCGCATCGAGACGTCCACGGTCGTCTGCACGGCCGGAGCCTGGTCGAAGGAGATCGGCGCGATGGCGGGGGTCGACCTCCCGGTGGAGCCGCTGCGGCGCCAGATCGTCTTCACCGAGCCGATCCCCGGCCTGCCGCGCCCCGTGCCGATGACGATCGACTTCGCGACGTCGTTCTACTTCCATGCCGAGGGCGAGGGCCTGATGCTCGGCATGTCCGACCCGGACGAGCGGCCCGGCTTCCTGCTGAACCGCACGGACGCATGGCTCCCCCGGCTCACCGAGGCGATCGGCGCCCGCGCGCCGCGCCTGCTCGACGCGGGCCTCACCGGCGGCTGGGCGGGCCTGTACGAGGTCACCCCGGACCACAACGCGCTCATCGGCGAGGACGAGACCGTCTCGCGGTTCCTGTACGCGACGGGCTTCTCCGGACACGGCTTCCTGCAAGGCCCGGCCGTCGGCGAGGTCGTCCGGGACCTGTACCTCGGCCGCACGCCGTTCACCGACATCACTCCCCTGCACGCCGCGCGGTTCGCCGGCGACGCCCTCCGCCCGGAGATCAACCGTGTCTGACGTGCTCGCGCTGATGGACGAGTGGGGCCCCGAACGGGTCGTCTGCGTCTCCGACACCCGGACCGGGATGCGGGGCGTCCTCGTCATCGACAACACCGCCCGCGGCATGGGCAAGGGCGGCATGCGCATGAGCCCGTCGGTGACCGTCGCGGAGGTGGCGCGGCTCGCGCGCGTCATGACCTACAAGTGGGCGGGCGTCGACCTGTTCTTCGGCGGCGCGAAGGCCGGGATCATGGCCGATCCGGGGTCGCCGGACCGGGAGGCGGTCCTGCGCGCGTTCGTGCGGGCCCTGTCGCAGGAGATCCCGCGCCGGTACGTGGCGGGTCTCGACATGGGGCTGTCGGAGCGGGACGCGGCGATCGTCCAGGACGAGCTCGACGACCGGGGCGCGGCCGTCGGCACCCCGCACGCGCTCGGCGGGATGCCCTACGACGAGCTGGGCGTGACCGGCTACGGGGTCGCGGAGGCCGCCGACGCCGCCGCCTCGCACGCCGGGACGTCCCTGCGGGGCGCGCGGGTGGCGGTGCAGGGGTTCGGTGCGGTCGGGCACGCGGCCGCCCGGCGGCTGGACGAGCTGGGCGCGACCGTCGTGGCCGTCTCGACCGTCCACGGCGCGCTGCACGACCCGGACGGCCTGGACGTCGGGCGGCTCCTCGCCCTGCGCGCCGAGGCCGGCGACGCGGTCGTGAAGGAGTACGGCGGGAGGCTCCTGGAGACGGGCGCGGAGCTGCTCGTGCCGGCCGACATCCTCGTCCCGGCCGCGCTGCAGGACGTCATCGACGAGGACGTGGCGGCGGACGTCCAGGCGAAGATCGTGGTCGAGGGCGCGAACCTGCCCACCGGGCGCGCCGCCCAGCGTGTCCTCGCCGAGCGCGGCGTGACGGTCGTGCCGGACTTCGTCGCCAACGCGGGCGGCGTCGTCGCGGCCGGTTTCGCGATGGACGCCCGCTACTCGGCGTTCCGCCCCGATCCGGGGGCGGTGTTCGCGGCGGTGTCGGCGAAGATGCGGGAGAACACCGAGCGGGTCCTCGACGCCGCCCGCGCGCAGGGCACCACCACCCACCGGGCCGCGGTCGCGCTGGCGCAGGAGCGCGTCCGCGCGGCGATGGAGCTCAAGGGCCGGTTGCGCCGCTGATCTCCGCCTCGACGCAGCGGGCGATCTCGATGAGGCCGCGCATGGCGTCCTTGACCAGCGGGTTCGTGTTGGTGGTGCGGCGCAGCACGGTGACGTGCCGCTGCGGGCTGCGGCGGCTGAGCCGCAGGAGCTTCACGCCCGGCGCCGGGACGCAGCCGAGCGCCGGGACGAGCGCGATGCCGAGCCCGCAGCCGACGAGCCCGCACACCACGGCGTAGTCGTTGCTGCGGAACGCGATGTTCGGGGTGAACCCGGCGGTGCTGCACAGCCGCAGCAACGCCTGCGCGCCCGAGCTCTCGGGGCGGCTCGCGATCCACGTCTCCGCCCGCAGGTCCCGCAGCCGGACGGTGCGCCCCCCGGCGAGGGGATGCTCCTCGGGCACGCACAGCACCAGGTTCTCGTCCATCACCGACGTCTCCACGATCTGGTCGGGCCAGGTGCGCGGGAACAGGTCGTACCGGTAGACGAGCTGGAGGTCGAGGTCGCCGTCGAGCAGCTCGGGCAGCAGCTCGTCCGGCTCGCCCTCCGACAGCGTGATCTCGATGCCGGGCCGGACCCG
Source organism: Actinomadura darangshiensis (assembly GCF_004349235.1). Lineage (GTDB taxonomy): Bacteria > Actinomycetota > Actinomycetes > Streptosporangiales > Streptosporangiaceae > Spirillospora > Spirillospora darangshiensis. The sequence goes on from NZ_SMKY01000016.1 coordinate 39,661, forward strand.
GGACAGCTCCGCCAGCACCCGCGGCAGGATGCGGGCGCTGGCGGTGGGGAAGCTGCCGAGCTGCAGCGCGCCGCGCTCCCCGCTGGCGACCGTGCGCATCTCGCGTTCGAGGGTGTCGAGCGCCGACAGCACGTCGTTGCCCTTGCTGACCATGAGGAACGCGGCGCTGGTCGGCCGCACGCTGCGGGCCCGGCGCTCGAACAGCACCAGGCCGCAGGCGCGCTCCAGGGCGGCGATCTGCTGGGAGACGGCGGACGCGGTGTACCCGAGGTTGCGGGCCGCGTCCGCGAACGAGCCGGTGCGCACGACCTCGCGCACCGTCTGGATGTGCAAGGGACTGATCATGGGCGCACCCCGTTCACCGCTGAACGTGACCGTCTCCCCGCAGACGTCCTCCCTACTAATAGTCAGCCATGCCGCGGTCGTTTCGCCACCAGCGTCAGCACGTCGTATTTGGCGACCGACGCCCCCTCCTGGTTCGTGACGTCGGTGTCCCAGCGGACCTCGCCGTAGTCGGCGCCCTCGCGCGGCGTGATCTGCTTGGCGGTGAGGGTGACGGTCAGCTCGTCGCCCGGCTTGACCGGGGTGAGGAACCGCAGGTTCTCCAGGCCGTAGTTCGCCAGGACGGGCCCGGGCGCGGGCTCCACGAACAGGCCGGCCGCGAACGAGACGACGAGGTAGCCGTGCGCGACGCGCCCGCCGAAGAACGGGTTCGCCCTCGCGGCCTCCTCGTCGGTGTGGGCGTAGAAGGTGTCGCCGGTGAACTCGGCGAAGTGCTCGACGTCATTGAGCGTGACGACGCGGGGGCCGCCGACCGCGGTGTCGCCGACGCACAGGTCCTCCAGGTGCTTGCGGAACGGGTGCTCGTCGGTGACGGTCCGGTCGGTGCCGGGCACCCACCGCCCGGTGATCGAGGTGAGCATCGCGGGCCCGGCCTGGACGGCGGTGCGCCGCATGTGGTGCACGACCCCGCGGATCCCGCCCATCTCCTCGCCGCCGCCGGCGCGCCCCGGGCCGCCGTGGACCAGCGCCGGCAGCGGCGAGCCGTGCCCGGTCGACTCCTTGGCGTCCTCGGTGTTCAGCACCAGCAGGCGGCCGTGCCACGGCGCGGCGCCGAGGACGACGTGCCGGGCGAACTCGGCGTCGCCGGTCACCACCGACCCGGCGAGGCTGCCGCGCCCCCGCGCCGCCAGCGCCACGGCCTGCTCGGCGCCGTCGTAGGGGAGCAGCGTGCTGACCGGGCCGAACGCCTCGACCTCGTGCGGCTCGGCGCGGCCGGGGTCGTCGGCGGCCAGCAGGACCGGGGAGATGAACGCGCCGCGCTCGGCGTCCGCGCCCACGACCTCGACGTGCTCGGGGTCGCCGTAGACGACGCGCCCGGCGTCCATGAGGGCCTTGAGGGAGCGGCGCACCTCGTCGCGCTGGTCGAGGGTGGCGAGGGCGCCCATCCGCACGTCCGGGTCGGACGGGTCGCCGACCGTGACCTTCGACAGGCGGTCGCGGACGGCCTCGGCGACGTCGTCCATCAGCGCGGAGGGGACCAGCGCCCGGCGGATCGCCGTGCACTTCTGCCCCGCCTTCACCGTCATCTCGGCGACGAGCTGCTTGACGTAGAGGTCGAACTCCTTCGTGCCGGGCGTCGCGTCCGGGCCGAGGATCGAGCAGTTCAGCGAGTCGGCCTCGGCGTTGAACCGCACCGCGTTTCCCACGATCACCGGATGCGTGCGGAGCAGCCGGGCCGTGGACGCCGACCCGGTGAACCCGACGATGTCCTGCTCGGTAAGATGGTCGAGCAGGTCGCGCGGGTCGCCGCACACCATCTGCACGGCGCCCGCGGGCAGGATCCCCGACTCGACGATCAGCTCGGCCAGCCGGGCGGTCAGGTACGCGGTCTGGCTCGCCGGCTTGATCAGGCTCGGCACCCCGGCGAGGAACGCGGGGGCGAGCTTCTCCAGCGGCCCCCACACCGGGAAGTTGAACGCGTTGATCTGCACCGAGACGCCGTGCGACGGCGTGCACAGGTGCTGCGCGACGAACGTGCCGCCCTTGCCGAGCGGTTCGACGTCCCCTTCGACCAGCACCCTGTCGTTCGGCAGCTCCCGCTTGCCCTTGCTCGCATAGCCGAACAGGACGCCGATGCCGCCGTCCACGTCGAACTTCGAGTCGCCGAGCGTCGCCCCCGTCCTGGCCGACAACGCGTACAACTCCTCGCGGTGCTCTCTCAGATGGGACGCGAGCGCTTTCAGCAGGGCCGCGCGCTGGTGGAACGTCAGCTCCCGCAGTACCGGCCCGCCCACCGACCGCCCGTACTCCAGGGCGGCGCCCATGTCGACCCCCGCCGAGGAGATCCGGGCGACCTCCTCCCCCGTGACGGCGTCGTGCAGCGGCGCCCCCTCGTCGTCCGGGGCACGCCATGAACCCGACACATAATTGCGCAGCACGACCACTGGGACCTCCTCGTCCATAACCTCTGACCATTCTTGCCTCCTACGAGCTTCCTTCACGCCTCGCAGAGATGACAGCCGGGGCCGGGATCCTTTGTGTACTCGCGCGCAGGGCAGTGAGACAGTTCTTGTGGATGTGTCCCACGGCCGCCTACGCTTCCGGCATGCCCGCCCGTACCCGGATCACCGCCGAGCTGACCGGGCTGCGCGCCGCCGTCCGCGCCGGGATGGTCGGCCCGCTGCCCCCGAGGGCCCTCGCCGCGACCGTCCGCGCCCTGCGCGCGTACGGGCCGCTCGGCGCCGCGACCGCCCTGCCCGCCTACCGCTTCCCCAGGCGGACCGGCCTCGTCGACGAGCGCGGCGGCCTCACCTTCGCCGAACTCGACCGGCGCTGCAACGCCCTCGCCAACGCCCTGCGGGAACGCGGCATCGGCACCGGCGACACCGTCGGCATCCTGTGCCGCAACCACCGCGGCCTGATCGAGGCGATGTCGGGCGCGGCGAAGACCGGCGCGTCCGTGCTGTTCCTGAACACCGACTTCGCCGCGCCGCAGCTGCGGGACGCCCTGGACCGCGAGGGCGTCACCGCTCTCGTGCACGACGACGAGTTCGCCTCCCTCACCGACGGCCTCGGCGTGCCGTGCTTCACCGAGTCCGAGGTGGAGGATCTCATCGGCGGTGCGGACGGCGCCCCGCCGCCCGCACCGTCCCGGCCGGGCCGGATGGTGATCCTCACCAGCGGAACGTCCGGGCGGCCGAAGGGCGCGCCCCGCTCGCAGCCCCGGTCGCTGGCGCTGCCGGGCGGGATCCTGTCGAAGGTGCCGTTCCGGGGCGGGGAGGCGATGTTCGTCGCGCCGCCCCTGTTCCACGGCCTCGGCCTGACCTCCGCCCTGCTCGCGCTGGGCCTCGGGTCGACGCTCGTCCTGCGCCGCCGCTTCGACGCCGCGCAGGTATTGGACGACCTGGAGGCGCACCGCTGCACGTCGCTGATCGCCGTCCCGGTGATGCTCGGCCGGATCCTCGCCACCCCCGGCCTGGAGACGCGCGACCTGTCCCGCCTCAAGGTCGTCATGACGGGCGGGGCCCGGCTGGACACCGGGCTCGGCGGCCGGGTGCTGGCGGCGCTCGGGCCGTCCCTCTACAACTTCTACGGCTCGACCGAGGCGTCCTGCATCACGATCGCCACCCCCGACGACCTGGCCGCCGCGCCCGGCTGCGTGGGCCGCCCGCCCGCCGGAACGACCGTCGCGATCCTCGGGGAGGACGGCCGCCCCGTCCCGCCCGGCGCCACCGGCCGCGTCTTCGTCGACTCCCCCGCCCGGTTCGGCGGCTACACCGGAGGCGGCGGCAAGGAGGAGATCGGCGGCCTGATGGCCGTCGGCGACCTCGGCCACCTCGACGCGGGCGGACGGCTGCACGTCGACGGCCGCGCCGACGACATGATCGTGTCCGGCGGCGAGAACGTCCACCCGGGCGAGGTCGAGGACCTCCTCGCCGCCCACCCCGCCATCGACGAGGCCGTCGTCACCGGCGTCCCCGACGAGGAGTTCGGCCAGCGGCTCCGCGCCTACGTGGTCGCCCGCGGCCTCGGCGAGGACGACGTCAAGCGGCACGTCTCGGCGAACCTCGCCCGCCACAAGGTGCCCCGCGAGGTCGTCTTCCTCGACACGCTCCCGCGCAACCCGGCCGGCAAGGTCCGCAAGCACGCTCTTCCGGACCCCGCCCCGCTCAGTGATCAGGGATGACGTCCCACGCGGCCTGGCGGACCTCCAGATGCGGCGATTCGCGCAAGCCGTCCAGGAGGCCCCGCCACTCGAGGGGCCACAGGGCGGCCGGGCCGGCCAGCCCTACGACGCGGGCCGCGAGGAGGTGCGCCGCGGCGTCCTCCCGTCCGGCGAGCAGCCGCGCGGCGGGCAGCAGCCGGGCGGGACCGCCTCCCCTGCGCAGGCTGTACCCGCCGATCGCGTAGGCCAGCCGATCTTCGACGATCTTTCCGGTCAGCGCGGGACGGTCGCGGAGCAGGTCCGCGAGGCCCGCGAGGAACTCCGCGACCCGTTCCGCGGTGACGCCGTCCGCGGTCAGGTGCGCCGAGTCGAGCGCGACGCCGACGGCCTGGGCCAGGTAGAGCGGATGCTCGGCGAGCATCCGGACCACACGGCCGGCGAGCGGCGCGTGCCGGTGCTCGCGGGGCAGGTTCGCGATCGTCGACGCGATGGACGTCGCCCGCGCCCGCGCCCGGTCTCCCGGGCCGGAGGCCAGCAGGGCGCCGAGGACGTCCAGGGCCTCCTCCCCCGCGGTTCCCGTACGCACCAGGGCGCGCACGACGGGGATCTCGTCGTCCCCTGCGGGGTCGTCGGGATCGGCCACGGCGGCGAAGATGTCGTCCAGACCATCGGCGTACCAGGGCGCCCACGCGCCGAAGGCCTTCGACGCCCGGAACCGGACGCCGGGGCCGTCCGCCGCCCTCCCCAGGCGCCGGACCAGTGCGGCGTACGCGGGACGGTGCGCGGGTGCGTACTCCGACGGCTTCGCCTGGAAGAGCGTGCGGAGCATCAGCTCGCTCGCATAGGGCCCTGCGGCATCGTCCAGCGCCGGGATGGCCCGAGGGTCGCCGGGCATCCGCCGCAATGCCGAAGCGACGGCGACCCGGACATCCTGATGCAGGTCAGGGTCGTTCCACGCGCGGAGCAGAACGTCGGCCGCGTCCGGAAGGCGAAGCCTCTCCAGGAGGCGGGCGGCCTGCTTGCGGGTGGTCACCTTGCCGTCCTGGCCGGTCAGCGCCTCCGCGATGACGGGCCCGAGCAGCGATGGCCGGACCGACGCGCAGCAGGATCTCAGGGCGGCGGTCGCCACCGGGGACCGGTCTCCCCGCGCATGCCGCAGGAGGACGGGCAGGGCATCGGCGGGACGGTCCACGACCGCCATCGCCGCCAGGGCCGCCTCGGCGAGAACCGTGCCGTCCTCCTGGTCGGCCACGGGAAGGAGGTCGGCGAACCCGCCCGGCAGCAGGCCGAGCGACATCACCGCCTCGATCCGGACGCCCACCGGGAGACGGTCGTCCCCCACGGCCGAGACGACCAGGGCGCGCACGCGCTCGACCTGGGCCGGCGTCCAGCGGCCCGCGTCCTGCGGCCAGACCTCCGGCACCCATTCCGCCGTCTCGAACCGTCCCCCGCGGCCGCCGTCGAGGACGGCGAGGAGCAGGTCCGTGCGGCGGCAGGCGACGATCTGCCAGACATCGGGCAGGACGACCGCGGACGCGTCGGCGGCCAGCAGCTCCACCGCCCGGTCCTCGCGGTGGGCCGGGTCGGCGAGCCACAGGCCGGCGGCCTCGCGGGCGAGGTCTTCGGGCGCGTCCAGGATCGCGGCGCGCAGACCCTCCTGGAGGTCCGGCAGCGCGAACGCCCGCCGTCCGAGCGCGCCCGCGAGCGCCACGACCGGCTCGTGGCCCCGCAGGCGGGGACGCAGGACCTCCATCAGGCCGCGCTCCGCACCGCGCGGCAGCACGCGGTCAAGGCGGTGGCCGTCCAGCGCCTCCGCCCCGTACCTGGCGACGAGGCGGGCGTAGACGCCGAGCGCCCAGCCGGTGAGCGCCGGCGACCCGGCATGGGCGAGGACGCGGTCCGCCAGCCCCCGCAGCCTCCGCCGCGTCGGCTCCGACGAGTCGCGCGCGTCGGCCACGGCGGCGGCGAGATCGGCGAACGCGTCCGCGAGCCCGTCGTGCAGGAGCCCGACCGGCACGGTCGCCAGGGCGGCGACCAGGAGTCCGCGGTGCGGGTCGCGCTCGTTCCGCGTGCGCCGCACCAGCTCGGCGACCAGGTCGCGCAGGAGGGCGGGGTCACCGGTGCGGACGGTCAGGTCGATGAGCAGGACGCGGGCGAGCCCGCGCCGCCGCGGCTCTCCGCCGAACGCCGCCTTCCGGACCGGCCCGACGGCCTCCGCGTAGGGGAGGTGGGCCGTGAGCTTCAGCGGGATCTCCGGATCGTCCAGCCGCGACCGCGCGGAGTGCCACACCGAGCCGTGCCATTCGAGCATCCGGCGCGCCTCGGCGGCCGCCCGGTCCGGCGGCAGGAGGGCCAGCAGGGGGAAGGCCCGCATCCCCCGGTACCGGTCGGCGTGGCGTTCCTTCGCGTCGTCGTACACCTCGGCCCGGCGCCCCGGCGGCATGTACCAGAGGAAGTCCCGCAGCCCGGAGGGGTCGGCCGGGAGGAACTCGCGGAGATCCCGCAACGGCAGCCCGCTGACGTTCTCGAAGTACGCGCGCGGAAAGCGGCCCCGGCGCCCGAGATGCCGGGCCACCCGGGCGGCCCGGACCACGTCCACCCGGAACAGGGACGGGACGATCTCGCGCGGGAGCCGCCTCACCGCCCACGGGGCGCCCTTCTCCTCCAGCAGTTCCAGCAGCCCGGCCGGGTCATGGCGGGCCAGCGCCAGGAGCCCCGCCTTGCACTGCCCCCAGAACGACCACTCCGAGCCCCGCTCACGGGCTCGGGCGAGGAACGGCCGGGGATGGCGGCCGGCGAGGGCCCGCCAGGCGGTGACCGCGTGCTCCAGCTCGGGCAGGAGCCGCTCGACCGCCTCACCGGTGCACGCGGGCAGGAGGGCGGCGGCCTCCCGGTCGCCCCAGCGGGCGCGGACGTCCGGCAGGAGCCGGTCGGCGAGCGCGGACCGCCGGGAGTGGCGCAGCATCTTGTAGAAGGCGCGGCGCAGGCCGGCCGGTGCGTCGTCCAGCACCGCCGCGGCGGCGTCATCGGAGACGGGCAGCGTCCGGACGGCCCGCAGCGCCGCGCGCCGCAACGCCATGTCGGGGCCTGCGAGTACACGCTCGATGTACGGGAGGTCGCGGGCCGCCATGGCCATGTGCAGGGCGATGCGGCGTTCGTACGGTCCGCGCGCGGACAGGCTCGCCAAAAGTTCTACGAGTTGGGGCGTCCCGGCGAGGTTCCGGGCGTGCGATGCCAGTTCCCGCATGCGCAGCGGGTGGGGCAGGGATTCGACGGCCGGTTCCCAGACCGGCTCGATGGGGCTCAACGGCCCGGGCGGAGACCGCCCTTCCTGGAGATCATGGGTCGATCATGGCGGATCCCGGACGTGCCCGGCAACCGCCCCGGCCCTGAAATACTCGTGACCATGACCTATGTGGCGGACGGTGCACGATACGAGCGGACCCCCTACCGGCGGTGCGGGCGCAGCGGGCTGCGGCTCCCGGCGATCGCGCTCGGCCTGTGGCACAACTTCGGCGACGACCGGCCGATCGACGTCCAGCGCGCCATCCTGCGGCGCGCGTTCGACCTCGGCGTCACGCACTTCGACCTGGCCAACAACTACGGGCCGCCGTACGGCTCCGCGGAGACCAACTTCGGCCGGCTCATGCGCGAGGACCTCGCCCCCTACCGGGACGAGATCATCATCTCGACGAAGGCCGGGTACGACATGTGGCCCGGCCCGTACGGGGAGTGGGGATCGCGCAAGTACCTGCTGTCCAGCCTCGACCAGTCGCTGCGCCGGATGGGCGTCGACTACGTCGACATCTTCTACAGCCACCGGTTCGACCCGGACACTCCGCTGGAGGAGACGATGGGCGCGCTGGACCGGGCCGTCCGGTCCGGGAAGGCCCTGTACGCGGGCATCTCGTCCTACTCCCCCGAGCGCACCGCCGAGGCGGCGGCGATCCTGCGGGAGATGGGCACGCCGCTGCTGATCCACCAGCCGTCCTACTCGATGCTCAACCGCTGGATCGAGGGCGGGCTGCTCGACACCCTCGGCGGGGAGGGCGTCGGCTGCATCGCGTTCTCGCCGCTGGCGCAGGGGATGCTGTCCGACAAGTACCTCGCCGGGATCCCGGAGGGGTCCCGGGCCAGCAAGGGCACCTCGTTCTCGTCGAGCCTGCTCACCGAGGAGAACCTGCGGCACGTCCGGACGCTGAACGAGATCGCCGAGGCGCGCGGCCAGTCGCTCGCCCAGATGGCCCTGGCCTGGGCGCTGCGGGACGGGCGGGTCACCTCCGCGCTGATCGGCGCGAGCAGCGTCGCGCAGCTGGAGGAGAACCTCGCGGCCCTCGACCGGCTCGACTTCACCGCGGACGAACTCGCCGCGATCGACCGCGACGCCGTCGAGGCGGGCATCAACATCTGGGCGCCCTCCAGCGCGGAGTGACCGCCCGCCGGCGCATTGACCAGCTGCTACCGGGCATGGGCAGCGCATGGAGGACAGGCCGGGGCCGGGCGCCCGCGGACCCCGCCGGCAGCCGAGCGGCGACGAGCCGCTGACCGCCCGCAGCCCGCTGCGGCTGCGGGCGGTCCTCTCCGCGGTCGCGCTGGTCGGGGCGGTGGCCGCCGCGATCGTGTTCGCCGTGAGCGCGCAGGGCGACGGGTCCTGGGCCGCGGCGGGCATCTGCGCGGCGGTCGCCGTCATCGCCGCGGCGGACCTGGTCGTGATCGCCCGGCGCGCCCGGACCTGACCCTCAGTGCCGGTGCTCGGGGGCGGCGGCCTCCGGGTTGGCGAGCAGCCAGGCGATCCGGTCGCGGCTCCCCTGGTCGGTCGCCGCGCAGGCGACGAGCCGCGCGCCCGGGGACGCGGTGAGGTCCATGTTCGTGGCGCGGGTGCGGATCTCCCCGACCGCGCGGTGCCGGAACACCTTGACGCTCTCCCCCGGCAGCGCGACGTCATGGGACGCCCACAGCCGCGCGAACTCGGGGCTGGCGGCCTGCAGCCGCCGGACGAGGTCCTTCCAGCCGGGCTCGTCGAGGTGCCGGCTGTAGCGGTGCCGGAAGACGGCGACCTGGCCGGCCGCCACCTCCTCCAGGTTCACGATGGGGTTGCAGCACGGCGGCAGCGTGAACGCCATCCACATCGAGTTGCGCTCGCACGGCCGGGCCGTCTCCACCTGGGGGAAGATCGCCGCGTAGGCGGAGTTCCAGGCGAGGATGTCGGACCGGGCGTTGGCGACCGACGCGGGAATCGGCACGAGGGCGTCCAGGATCATCTGGACGTCCTCGGGCAGGCTCCCGGCCTCCTCGCCGGCCGCGGCGTCGGGGACGTCGGCCAGCCGGTACAGGTGCTCGCGCTCGGCGGTGTCCAGCCGCAGGGTGCGGGCCACCGCGTCCAGCACCTGCGTGCTGGCGTTGATCGGACGGCCCTGCTCCAGCCACGTGTACCAGGTGACGCCGACCCCGGCGAGCTGGGCGACCTCCTCGCGGCGCAGGCCGGGCGTGCGGCGCCGCGGCCCCGGCGGCATCCCCACGTCCTCCGGTGTGATCCGCCCACGCCTGCTGCGCAGGAACGCCGCCAGCTCGGTCCGGCGGCGCTGCCCCGTCCCGCCCCGGCGGGTGGTACCCGTGCTCTGCGCGGTGCTGGTCCCCGTGGTGGTCATCGTCACTCCCCCAGCCTGCCCCTGGACGGCGTCCGGTGCCAGGTGCTGTCAGTACCAGTATGCGCAGGCTCTCGTTACCGGTACCGGATGGCCCGCAAGCTCGTACCCATGACACAGACAACCGATCTGCGGGGAGCCGCTTCCGGCCGGGGGTCGCGGAACGGGTCCGGCGGCCTCGCGCTCGCCGTCATCCTGCTCGGCCAGTTCATGGCCATCCTCGACGTGAACATCGTCAACGTCGCCCTCCCGACGATGCGCGCGGACCTGCACGCCTCCGGCGCCGGGCTGCAGCTCGTCGTGGCCGGCTACATCGTCGCCTACGCCGTGCTGCTGATCACGGGAGCGCGGCTCGGCGACATCGCGGGCCACCGCCGCATGTTCCACCTCGGCCTCGCATCGTTCACCGTCGCGTCCCTGGCCTGCGGGCTGGCGCCGGGCACGGGGGCGGTGGTGGTGTTCCGCCTCCTGCAGGGCGCGGGCGCCGCGCTGCTGACGCCCCAGGTCATGTCGATGATCCAGCGGGACTTCACCGGCGCGGCCCGCATGCGGGCGCTCGGGCTCTACTCGGTCGTGATCGCGGGCGGCGTCGTCGTCGGGCAGGCCGCCGGGGGCCTGCTGGTCAGCGCGGACCTGTTCGGCGCGGGCTGGCGGACGGTCTTCCTCGTCAACGTGCCCATCGGCGTCGCGCTGCTGATCGCGGGACCGCGCCTCCTGCACCGCGACGGGGAACCGCGCCGCACCGCCGGGGCGCGGGCCGACCTGGACCTCCCGGGCCTGCTCACGCTGGCCGCCGCGGTGCTGCTGTTCGTCGTGCCGCTGATCATGGGGCACGAGCTGGGCTGGCCGGCGTGGGGCTGGGTGTCGCTCGCCGCGAGCGCGGTGTTCATGGCCGCGTTCGCCGCCGTGGAGCGGCGCGTCGCGACCACCGGCGGACGGCCGCTGATCTCGCCGCGGGTGCTGCGCGCGCCGCTGCTGGTCCCGGCCTGCGTCGCGCTCGCGCTCGGGCCGGGCAGCTGGGGGTCGTTCCTCTTCACCACGACCCTGCACCTGCAGGGCGACCTGAAGATGTCGCCGCTTCAGTCCGGGCTGGCGTTCGTCCCGAGCGTCACCGTGTTCGGGCTGGTCGGGCTCAACTGGCGGCGGCTGCCCGCCCGCTGGCACCGCTGGCTCATCCCGGCCGGGTTCGCGATCGCGGCGGCGGGCTACCTCTTCGTCGGCCCCCTCGCCGGCGGCGGGGTGCCCTACGAGGCGCTCACCGTCGTCATCGGGATCGGCCTCGGCGTGATGCCGATCATCATGACGACCGCGCTGCAGCACGTCCCGGCCGAGGACGCCGCCGACGCCAGCGGGCTGCTGCTCACCGTGATGCAGCTGGCCCAGGTGATCGGCATCGCCACCGTCGGGACGGTGTTCCTCACGCTGGCCGAGTCCAGCGGCTCGACCCGGCACGCCGAGTACGGGACCGGCTGGATGCTGGCGGGCGCGGCGCTGGTCGGCGCCCTGAGCGCGCTGTCCCTGACCCGCAGCCGCCCCCCGGGCCGAACCTGAGCCGCCGGAACGGCGGCCGGGACGGCGGCCGGGACGGCGGCCGGGACGGCGGCCGGGACGGCGGCCGGGACGGGGACGCCTGGCGCTGGCGAGCGCGGGTCCCGGCAGCCACGGCGGCCCCGTCCTGCGACGCATGCGACGGCGCGGAGCGACTGCCGCCGGTCCGCGGGTGATGACGACGACACTGAAGCGCGTGAACCGGCCAGTACCCGCCGTTTCCGCTCCATGTGCGCGGATGCCACATGACCCGCTACTTCGGCTACCAGCGGCTTTTCTGACTTCAGAGTTTAGGTCCACGGTTCCCGGCAATGTCGCATCACCTATAGGGATTTCGTCCCGGCAAGCTCGCCCGGGACCGATGCCTACGACGACGGCATCACCCATCAGTCGGCGGCTGCGCTGAAACGGGGCTATATGCACGTGCTCGGAATCAACGCGATTTTTCACGACCCCGCAGCCGCACTGGTGCCGGACGGGCCCGCCCGCATCCACGTCCCCGAGCCGGCCGCCGACCTCGCGCTGCGCGCCCTCAACGCGGGCCACGGGCTCGTCCTCGGCGATCGGCAAATCACGCACCCGGTGCTTCCGGCCGGGTTCTGGGCGTCGGTGCGCGCCGAGGCGGGCAACGCCGACGACATCCTCATGTGGCGCATGCACGGCCCGTCCTGGCGCAACCGCGCCGGCGAGGGCCGCGGCCTGATCCGCCGCCACGTCCTCACCACGGCCGCCGGGCTCCTCGCCCTGACCGCCGCGCTCCGCCGCCGCGGCACCGCCGCCGCGGTCGATCTGGTCCTCGGCGGAAGGCGGCGCCCGTGAGGGTCCTCGTCGCACGCCAGGACAACATCGGCGACGTGCTGCTCGCCGGGCCCGCCGTGCGGGCGGTCGCCGCACGCGCCGACGAGGTCGTGCTGCTGTGCGGGCCGCGCGGACGCGCCGCCGCCGACCTGCTGCCGGGCGTCGACCGCGTCATCGAGTGGCGCGCCCCCTGGATCGACCCCGACCACGTGCCGGTCGAGCAGGCCGCGATCGACGGGCTCATCCGCAGCCTCAGGGGGTTCGACCGGGCGCTGATCCTGACCTCGTTCCACCAGTCGCCGCTCCCGCTGGCGCTGCTGCTGCGGCTCGCCGGGACGCCGTGGATCGGCGGCATCGGCGAGGACTACCCGGGTTCACTGCTCGACCTGCGGCACCGCCCGGACACCGACGTCCCCGAGCCGCTGCGGATGCTCGCGCTCGCCGAGGACGCCGGGTTCCCGGCCCCGGCCGACACACGCCTGCGGGTCGGGGGCCCGCTTCCCGACGTCGACCACCTCACCGGCGGCCCCGGGTACGCGGTGGTCCATCCGGGGACGTCGGTCCCCGCGCGCGCCTGGCCGCCGGGGCACTGCGCCGAGGCGGTGCGGCTGCTGACCGCGGCCGGGCACCGGGTGGTCGTGACCGGCCGCGGCGAGGAGAAGGAGCTGACCGCGCTGGTCGCCGGCGAGGACGGCCTCGACCTCGGCGGGCGCACGAGCCTGCCGGAGCTGGCGTCGGTGCTGGCGGGCGCGTGCGCGGTCGTCGCCGGCAACACCGGCCCCGCGCACCTGGCGGCCGCGGTCGGCACGCCGGTCGTGTCGCTGTTCGCGCCGACCGTGCCGGCGGCGCGGTGGGCGCCGTTCGGCGTCCCGCTGGCGCTGCTCGGCGACCAGCGGGCGCCCTGCAAGGACAGCCGCGCCCGCGAGTGCCCCGTCGACGGGCATCCGTGCCTGTCGTCGGTCAGTGCGGACGAGGTCGCCGCGGCCGTCGAGATCGTCGCCAAGGCCCCGCCGGTCACCGGCGAGGTGCCCGCCCGATGAGAGTCCTGATGCGGCGCGTGCACGGATCGTGGGCGATGTCGTTCGTCCACGGCCCGCAGACCACGCTCGTCCCCGTCGTCCCGGACCGGGGCCCGGACGGTAAGGGCCGGCCCGACACCTTCCACTGGCCGGACCGCGCGGTCGAGGTGCCGCCGGAACAGCTCCGCGACGAGGACGTCGTCGTCCTGCAGCGCCCCCACGAGCCGCGGCTCGCCGAGCAAAGGCTCGGACGGCGCTTCGGACGGGACATCCCCCCTACGTCGAGCACGACACCCCGGACCGCACCCCGTCCGACGCGGGGACGCCCGAGGAGGTACACCGCGGACATGCCACGCGCGTCGGCATCGCCCCCGAGTCGCTGCGGACGTTCGAGGACCTCCCGCAGGCGAGGATGCACGAGGAGCTCGCCCGCCGCCTGGGCAAGGAGGCGCGGGCCGACGGTCATGTTCGACGACGACACCCCGGCACCGCTGCTGAAGCGGCTGCGCCCCGACGTGTGGGTCAAGGGCGCCGACTACACCGGGACGATCCTGTCCGGGGACGAGACGATCCGGGCCTACGAGGGGCGCTCCACCACGCGCCTGCTGTCCACGACGAAGGGAAACGCGTCATGAACGTCCTCATCACCGGCGGTGCCTCCGGGCTCGGCGCGGCGGTCGCACGCAAGATCGCCGACGACGGCGGGCGGCCCCTGGTCCTCGACCGGCACCCTCCGAAGGACGACTTCGAGCACATGCAGGCCGACCTCGCCGACCGCCGCTGCGCCGAACGCGCCGTGCACGGCCTGGCGCGCGCCGCCGGCGGGCTGAACGCCGTCGTCACCGCCGCCGGCATCGACGCGTGCGGCACGCTGTGCGACGTGCCCGCCGAGGACTGGGAGCGGGTCGTGCAGGTGAACCTGCTCGGCACCGCCGCGGTCGTCCGCGCCGCGCTCCCCTATCTCGAGAACGAGCCGCACGGGCGCGTCGTCACCGTCGCGTCCACGCTGGGGTTCAAGGCGGTCGGCGACGCGACGGCGTACTGCGCGTCCAAGTTCGGCGTCGTCGGGTTCACCCGGGCGCTCGCCGCCGAGATGGCCGGGAAGGTCGCCGTCACGATGGTCGTGCCGGGCGGCATGGACACCGCGTTCTTCGACGACCGCGCCGAGCAGTACAAGCCGGGCCCGGACGCCAAGCTGAACCGCCCCGAGGACGTGGCGGCGACCATCGCGTTCGCGCTCTCCCAGCCGGCCGGCTGCGAGGTGCGCGAGCTGGTCGTCTGCCCCTCGGACGAACCGTCATGGCCGTGATCTCCTCGCGGGGCTCGTCCTGCGGGCACTCGGCCTAGGCGACCTGCTGACCGCCGTCCCGGCGGGCCAGGCGAGACGTCCCTCGCGCAGCTCGCGACCGCCTTCCGCACGCCGTCCCGGGCGACATCGGCAGCCCCTGGCGCCTCCGGATCCCGGTCGAGGACGGCCTGCGCGACACGATCGAGTGGTTCGGCCGGGAGCCGGCGGTCTCGCCTTTGTTTGGCGGCCGCGGGCGGGGTAGAAGTACCGCGCCCCGCGGGGCCTGAACACCGCCCGCTCGTGTTCCGGCCCCGCAGTCTTCTTTCGGGGATCAGGCCGCTAGCGCGCGCCGAGGACGTCCATCAGCTCACCGAGCATCGCGCCGTCCGCCGGCTGCGCCACGGCTCGCCCGCCGCCGTCCGGCGACAGGCACCACGTCCACCAGCGGTCGAGTTCCGCGAGGTCCAGCACGGGCTCGTCCCGTCCTTCCCGCGACGGCGCGGGCACGGTGACGACGGCGGGCCACGACCACGCCCGCGCCTGCGCCGCCACCTTGGCGCCGCCGCCCACCGGGTCGACGGCCAGCACGGGAACGCCGCTCTTCAACGCCAGGACGAGGCCGTGCAGGCGCGTCGTGACCACCACATCGAGCCGGCGCAGCACCGACTCCAGTTCGGCCGCCGTCGTGAACAGCCGCCAGTCGCGGGGATCGAGCCGGGTGTCCAGCGGCAGCCGGGCGCATCCGCGGCCGGCGAGCCAGTCCGTCAGCTCGTGCTCCACCCGGGCGTGGCGGCGCCGCCCGCCGTACTCGGCCTGGCCGGGCGCGAGCACCACCCCGGCGACGGGCACGGACGGCGTCGCGGGCAGCGCCGCCAGGTCCTGCCGCGGCGCCTCGACCGGCGCGTCCCGTGCGAGGACGGCGTCGAACCCGGTGACCGCCGGGTCGTCCGGATCGATGACCGAAACTCCGACCGCCACCCGGGTGCAGCGGGCGTAGCGGCGGTGCAGCTCCTCGATCTGCCGGCCGTGCAGCGGCCCGCAGGCGAACACCAGATGCGTGTAGAAGGCGGGATCGGCGCGTTCGAGGTCCAGGGCGCCGGGCCGGAAGACCGGGCTCCACGCCAGGTGGCACTCGACTCCCGCATCGGCCAGCGCTGCTTGGACGGCCTCCATCGCGAGGACGTCGCCCGCCGTCGCCTCGCCGTGCCGGAAGCTCGGCCATCCCGTCACCAGCACACGCATCCGCTCAGCTGCCTTCCGCCTTGGTCCTCCCGGGCGAAGGGGCGTCCTGCCTGTCTGCTACCCGCCGTGGTCCGTCCCATGTCCGGGTCCCGCGGGCGTCCCCGGGACGGGACGGAGCGCTCCCCGCGCGGTGACACTTCAGACACCTACCCGTTTACGGACAGGTCCGGTTGGGGACAGTCATCTCGCGGCCCACTCGCGAGGTCGGAGCCAAGTGCCCCGAACTGCGAGCCTGGGCCGCGCCACGCGTCCGGCACCCATGCGAAGACAGGCAGGGAGGCGTTCAGCCGGTACGGGAACGGGCTGCTCGGCAGATCGACATCGGGGTCGACGGGGCGTCCGGTCACGGGACCCGGGCACTGTCAGGGCTCGGGACGGTCCGCCTGGCCGCGCCGGGCGCCGGTCTGGACGCCGCGGGACTCGATGAAGGTCTTGAAGCGGCGCAGATCGCCCTTGACGCGGTGGGTGAGGGCGCCGATGCGGTCGCCCGCCTTCTCCGCCAAGCCCTCCGAGTCGATCTCCAGCTGGGCCGTGACGCGGGTGGTGGTCTCGTCCAGCCGGTGGAAGGTCACCACGCCGGCGTGCGTGGGGCCGTCCAGCGACTTCCAGGCGACGCGCTCGTCGGGGAGCTGCTCGGTGATCCGGGCGTCGAACCGGCGGGTGACGCCGGCGATGCGGGTCGTCCAGCGCAGGGTGGTGTCGTCGAGCCGGCGGATCTCCTCGACCCCGTCCATGAACCGCGGGAACGTCTCGAACCGCGTCCACTGGTCGTAGGCGGCCCGGATCGGGACGGTCACGTTGACCGACTCGGTGATCGTGCTCACGGCTCCACCTCCTGCCTCATCCGGCCGGTACCCGCGGGCGCCGCCTTTATCCCGCGCCGCTGGACGCCGGGAACCCCCGTGTGATGGGGCAATCCTCGGGTAAAGGGACCGCACCGAGCGATCGCCCCTGCCCTCGCCGGCCTCGTCCGCAAAGGAGAGAACCGCATGACGTCGGCGCAGTCCTCCACCCGGTTCGATGACGGGCGTACCGAGATGCTCCTGGCCGAGATGAACCGACTCACGCACGACGATCCCCGGCGGGAACGGCTGCGGGAGACCATCGTGGACATGCATGCGCCGCTGATACGGGGTGTGGCACGCCGGTACGCCAACCGAGGTGAACCGCTGGACGATCTGCAGCAGGTCGCCTACTTGGGGCTGGTGAAGGCCATCAACCGGTTCGACCCGCATATCGGCGACCGGTTCGTCACCTATGCCTACCCGGTCGTGACGGGGGAGGTGAAGCGGCACTTCCGCGACAAGACGTGGGGAATACGGGTGTCGCGCCGCATCCAGGAGCTGCGGCCGGTGCTGCAGCGCACCACCCAGGAGTTCACCCGCGAACACGGCCGCTCCCCCACGACCGCCGAGATCTCGGCGCTGATGAACATCACCGAGGATGAGACGGTCGAGGTCATCATCGCCTGCGACGCCTACCGCCCGCTCTCCCTGGAGGCGCCGTCGGACGGGTCGCAGGGCGGCGAGAACGGCACGGTCGGCGAGTACCTCGGGTCCGACGACCCGGCGCTGGCCGCCTTCATCGACGGACATGCCCTGGCACCGCTGATCGACGACCTGCCCGAGCGCGAGCGGACGATCCTGCTGCTGCGGTTCTTCGGCAACAAGACCCAGACGCAGATCGCCGAGCAGATCGGGCTGTCCCAGATGCACGTCTCCCGCCTGCTGCGCGCCACCCTGGACCGGCTCCGCGTCGGCCTGCTGGCAGAGCAGTGACCTGACGGTCAGGGCTTGGGGAGGGCGCAGGCCTTGCTCAGCACGATGTCGTTGCCCTTGCCGATGCAGCGGGCGAGCAGGTACGTCTGCTGCCCGTAGTGGGTGCCGTGGCGGACGGTGATGTTGCCCTTCCGGTCGACCTCGCAGGGGTTGTTGAGCGTGCAGCGCTCGCCGTCGTCGTTGCCCGTGTTGTTGATGCCGACGACGTGGCGGGTGCGGACGTCGATGATCGGCGATCCGGACGTGCCGTGGATGGTCTGGCACTCGGGCTTGTAGCGGATCGAGTTCTTCCACGTCCAGTCGGCCTCGCGCAGCCGGTAGACGGTCGCGTCGGTCTTGCAGCCGTAGATCGTCCGCCAGTAGCCGGACACGATCCGGATCTCGGCCCCGTCGTGCGGCCTCGCCGTCGACAGCCGCAGCGCGGGGATGCCGTACCGCTTCTTGATCGCGCCGTAGCTGGTGTCCAGCCGGTAGACGGTCACGTCGGTGTCGGTCATCGTCGCGTACTCGACCTTGGTGGCCTGGAGGGTGCCGAGGCTCTTCTCGCCCGTGCGGTCGAGGAGTGTGAAGGTCCGGGACGACTTCTGGTCGACGATGACCTGGCCCGCCTTAGGCATGCCCGACTCCAGGCAGTGGCCGTTGGTCAGCACCAGCGCCGCGTCGCTGTCGCGCGACCGGGGCCCGCGCACGAGGGAGCCCGAGCAGTTGCTCAGCGCGACGATGCCGGTGAAGTCGACTTCGGCCTTGTGGCTCCGCTGCCCCTGCTGGACGGGGACCGCCTGCGCGGAGGCGGCGGGGAACGCCACGGCGCCGGCGACGGCGAGCGTCCCGGTGGCGGTGAGGGCGGCGGCGGCGAGGCGTCTGGGCATGCGGATCCTCTCGGGCGGGCCGGCGGGGACGCACGGCCGGGACGACGCTGTCCCGGCGGATGCTAGATCATCCCGGCCCGCCTGAGAAGGAGCCGCGCGGGCGGTCCGCTAGTCCACGTCCACCCAGCCGTAGGTGCGCTCGACGGCCTTCTTCCAGCCGGCGTAGCCGGTCCGGCGCTGGTCGTCGTCCCAGGTGGGCTGCCAGCGCTTGTCCTCGTTCCAGTTCTGGCGGAGTTCGTCGGTGTTGTTCCAGAAGCCGACGGCCAGGCCGGCGGCGTAGGCGGCGCCCAGGGCGGTGGTCTCGGCGACGACGGGCCGGGAGACCGGGACGCCGAGGATGTCGGCCTGCATCTGCATGCACAGCTCGTTGGCCGTGACACCGCCGTCGACCTTGAGGACGTCCAGTGACACGCCCGAATCCTCGCGCATCGCCTCGACGACGTCGCGGGACTGGTAGCAGATCGATTCGAGGGTGGCGCGGGCCAGGTGGGCGTTGGTGTTGAACCGCGACAGGCCGACGATCGCGCCCCGGGCGTCGCTGCGCCAGTACGGCGCGAACAGCCCGGAGAAGGCGGGGACGAAGTAGACGCCGCCGTTGTCGTCCACCTGCCGGGCCAGCGCCTCGCTCTGCGCGGCGCCCGAGATGATGCCGAGCTGGTCGCGCAGCCACTGCACGGCCGACCCGGTCACCGCGATCGACCCCTCCAGCGCGTACACGGTCGGCTGGTCGCCGAACTTGTAGCAGACGGTGGTGAGCATCCCGGCCTGGGACCGGACGAGCTCCTCCCCGGTGTTGAGCAGCAGGAAGTTGCCGGTGCCGTAGGTGTTCTTGGCCTCGCCGGGCGCGAAGCACACCTGCCCGACGGTCGCGGCCTGCTGGTCGCCGAGGATCCCGGTCAGCGGCACCTCGCCACCGAGCGGGCCGTCCGCGCGGGTCGTCCCGTACGCCCCGGGCGCCGACGACGGCTTGATCTCCGGGAGCATCGAGCGCGGGATCCCGAAGAAGGACAGGAGCTCGTCGTCCCAGTCGAGGGTCTCCAGGTCCATCAGCATGGTGCGGCTGGCGTTGGTCGGGTCGGTGACGTGCACGCCGCCGTCCTCCCCGCCGGTCAGGTTCCACAGCACCCAGGTGTCGATGTTGCCGAAGACCGCGTCGCCGCTCTCGGCGGCCGCGCGGACCCCGTCGACGTTCTCCAGGATCCACTGGATCTTGCCGCCGGAGAAGTAGGTGGCCGGCGGCAGCCCCGCGCGGTGCCGGATCGTCGCGCCCCTGCCGTCGCGCTCGAGCGCGGAGGCGATGCGGTCGGTGCGGGTGTCCTGCCAGACGATCGCGTTGTAGTACGGGCGGCCCGTGCGCCTGTTCCACACCACGGTCGTCTCGCGCTGGTTGGTGATGCCGAAGGCGGCGAGGTCGCCGTGGCTCAGGTTCGCCCGGTTGAGGGCGGACTGGACGACCGCGCGCGTCCGCTCCCAGATCTCGGTCGGGTTGTGCTCGACCCAGCCCGCCTGCGGCAGGATCTGCTCGTGCTCGAGCTGGTGGCGGGCGACCTCGTTGCCGCCGTGGTCGAAGATCATGAACCGGGTGCTCGTGGTGCCCTGGTCGAGCGCCCCGACGAAGTCGGCCATGGACTCTCCCTTTCTGCTGGAGGGGCTGCGACCCCGTCAGGTGACGTCGTACTCCGGCTTCGGCTCGGTGGGCACGACGCCCTCCTCGTCGTCGTCCGGGATGTTGCGCCCGATGAGCAGGATGTACAGGCCGGCTCCGAGCACGCCGCCGATCAGCGGCGCGACGATGGGCACCCAGAAGTAGAAGTCCCCGTACTGGTCTCTCCAAGCGCTCCCGTACCCGGTCAGGTACTGGGCGAGCCGCGGCCCGAGGTCGCGCGCCGGGTTGATCGCGTAGCCGGCGGCGGAGCCGAACGCCATGCCGATCGCCACCACGACGAGGCCGATGATGAGGGGCGCCAGGTTCGCCAGCGGCGGCGCGTTGCGCAGGTCGGTCAGCGCGAGGACGAGGAAGAGCAGGATCGCGGTGCCGATGATCTGGTCGCGGAACGCGCCCCAGGTGTGCACCGGCAGCGACCCGTTGCCGGGCATGGTGGAGAACACGAACTGCGACTTGGTCGTCAGCCCGGGGTCGAACTTGTTGAGGACCTCGGTGTAGTCCCACCGGACGATCAGCGCGGCGACGAAGGCGCCGAGCGTCTGCGCAAAGCAGAACGGGAGGACCTTGCGCCACGGGAAGCCCTTGAACACCGCGAGCGCGACGGTGACGGCGGGATTGATGTGCCCGCCGCTGATCCGCGCGGAGACGTACACGCCCAGCGTGACGGCGAGGCCCCAGGCCCACGCGATGCTGTCGTGGCCGCCGAGGCTCTGGGGGTCGCCGAGCCCGCTGGCCGCGACGGCCTGGGCGACGACGCCCACGCCGAACAGGATCAGGATCATCGTGCCGGCGAACTCGGCTGCCATCTCCCTGGCGAGCTCGGGGACCCTCGGCCGTTGCGTCATGTCTCCTCCTCCGGGGTGTGTGACATAAGGCACAACCGCCGCGAACGTAAGTACGTCCGATAAAACGGGTCAACAGCACAGTGACGACAATGTCGGCACCCCCGCGCCGTCCGGCCCCTGGACGATGATCGTGATCGTTCCCAGGGAGCGCGCCGCTACACCGCCCCGCACCGGTGGCCGCGCCGGTGGCCGCGCTAGTGGCCGCGGAACGCCTCCTCCAGCCACCAGGAGGGACGGCCCCTGGCGACCTTGGCGTCCACGACCATCGGCCGGTCCCGCGGGCCGGCGAGCCAGCCCTTCACCGCGTCGAGGTCGGCGGGCGTCCGGACGGTCACCGCCGCGCAGCCGAACCCGCGTCCGATCGCGGCCAGATCCGCGGGCGGGAACGTCACGGTGTCCAGCGGATGCCCGCCCGGCGCGAAGTGGTGCACCTCCGCCCCGTACGCCTCGTCGTCGTAGACGACCACGAGCAGCCCCAGCCCGAGCCGGACCGCCGTCTCCAGCTCCGCGACGGACATGAGCGCGCCGCCGTCGCCGAGCGCGGCGACGGTCAGCCGGTCGGGGCGGGCCACGGCGGCGCCGATCGCGCTGGCGAGGCCGAGACCCACCGACTGGAACGCCTGGGTGAACACGAGGCCGTCGCCGTCGGGGACGTCCAGGAACATCGCCGGGTAGCCCATGAAGTTGCCCGAGTCGACGGCGACCGTGCGCTCGCTGGGCAGCATCCCGTCGAGGGCGATGGTCAGGGTGCGCGGGTCGATGCGGTCCCCGTCCTTGGTCTCGGGGTCCTCCTCGTAGGGGACGTCCTGCCAGCGGCCCTCGCGGGCGAGCCGCTCCGCCACCTCGGGCGTGCGGTAGCCGGTGGAGTGGTGGCCGCGCGCCGCCAGCTCGGCGGCGGCCGCCCGCGCGGTCTCGGCGGCGTCGCCGATCAGGCAGAGGTCGACCGGGCGGTGCGCGCCGAGGGCCCGCGCGTCCACGTCGACCTGCACGACCTTCGCCCCCCGGCCGATCAGGGCGCCGTGCCGGGTCGTCCACATGTTCAGCGAGCAGCCCCAGCCGACGACCAGGTCGGCGCCGCGGATCAGCTCCGCGGCGGCGGGGGTGGCGAACCCGCCGCTGACGTCCAGGCCGAACGGGTCGCCGGCGAACAGGCCGCGCGCGACGGCCGTCGTCGCCGGCAGCGCGCCGCACCGCCCGGCCAGCTCGCCGAGGGCGTCCCGGGCGCCCGACAGCCGCGCGCCCCGCCCGGCGATGAACACCGGCCGCTCCGCCGCCTGGAGCGCGTCGGCGAGGCTCGCGACCGCGGCGGGCGGCGGCACCGGCAGGGCCGGCACCCGCCCCGGCCGGGTCCGGGCGGGGCGGCGCTCCGCCGCTTCGGGCAGGCGGGCCTCCTGAACGTCCAGCGGCAGCCCCAGCAGCACCGTGCGGCGCTCGGTGACGGCCGTCCGGCAGGCCCGCGCCACGTCGGCGAGCGCCGTCTGCGGGGAGTGGACCCGCTCGGGGACGGCCCCGACGGCCGCGGCGATCGCCGCCTGGTCGATCCGGAAGTTGGAGCGGACCGCGCCGGCGGCCACCTCGCCGGAGACGACCAGCAGCGGCGTGCGGCTCTTGGCGGCCTCCGCGATGCCGGTGAGCGCGTTGGTGAGGCCGGGCCCTTGGTGGACGGTCACGACGCCGAGGCCGCCGCCCGCCCGCGCGTACGCGTCGGCCATCGTCGCGGCGCCGGCCTCGTGCCGGGCGGCGACGAACCGGGCGCCGTTCGCGGCGAGCGCGTTCGTGACGTGGAAGTTGCCGCTGCCGACGACCCCGAAGACGGTGCCGGCGCCGAACCGCGCGAGGGCCTGCCCGACGGCCTGCGCGACGTTCATCGCTCGATCAGCGCGAGCACGCGGGCGGGGCTGCCCGAACCGCCGACGATCGGCAGCGGCGAGGCGAGCAGGACGGCGCCGCGCGCGGGCAGCCGGTCGAGGTTCCGCAGCTGGGTGAGGCCGTACTTGCCGGTGCCGAGGAAGTAGGAGTGGCAGGGGAACGGCGGCTCGAACCCGTGGGCGGCGCCCGCGTCGGTGCCGACCGTCTCCACGCCGAGGCCGAGGACGGGCGTCTCCTCGGCGAGCCACCGGGCGCACTCGGCCGAGATCCCCGGCGTGCGCGGGCCGTTCTCGTCGGCGTTGAGGAAGGCGTCCTGGCCGCCGGAGCGGGCGTCCCAGCCCGTCCGGTAGAGGAACCAGCTACCGTCCGGGAGCGGGCCGTTCGCCTTCTCCCAGTCGCGCACGTGGTCGATCTCCAGCAGGAAGTCGGGGTCGGCGGCGGCGTGCGCGGACGCGTCCAGCACGACCGCGGGCGCGACGAGGCGGCCCGGCGGGATCTGGGAGACGTCCTCACCGCCGCGGCCGGTCGCCCAGTGCACGGGCGCGTCGAAGTGGGTGCCGACGTGCTCGCCGGTCTCGATGTCGTTCCAATACCACGCGGGGCCGCGGTCGTCGTACCGGCTGATCTCCTTCAGCCGGAACGGGACGGTGTTGGCGAACGGCTCCGGCAGCTGGAGGATCGGCGTCCGCTCCGACAGCGGCGCGGTCAGGTCGACGATCTCCACCGAGCCGTCGGCGACGGCGGTGAGCAACTGGGCGAGCACGGACATCGTTCCTCCGGCGGCGCGGGCGGCTGAGGGGGTCGCGCGAATGACACCGAACGTATCGCAGACGGGGCCGCCCGGAGGGCCTCCCCGCGCAGGCCGCGGGCCGTCACCGGACCCCATGTTCCGGCCCGCGTTTCGTTGCTTCTGCACATGGACGGAACGTCGCGGCTCGATCACCATCGGGGCGGAACCCCGGCCGATCCCGCCCCCACGGAGGTCCGATGCGCCGCAGGCCCTGGACACTCGCGC